>CAYGBP010000048.1:0-821 GCA_964348105.1 uncultured Nitrospirota bacterium | reverse complement strand
TTACAGCCTCCAGCAGTCGCTTGGGACCATTCGGTTCAAACGATACCCGGCCTGCATTGCTCGGGTTCCGCCGGGAACCGCCCTGCGCCATTAGATCCGGCCCTCCTCGAGGCCCAGGTATCGCGAGAATGCGCTTCGGCCGGCGTAGACCCCCTCCCCCATCAGGCTCTCCTCGATTCTGAGGAGCTGATTGTACTTACAAGTACGGTCCGCTCTGGAGAGCGATCCGGTCTTGATCTGCCCCATGTTGCACCCGACCGCGAGGTCCGATATCGTCGTATCTTCCGTCTCCCCCGAACGATGGGAGATGATGGTGCCGTATCCGGCCCGGGTCGCAAGCCGAACCGCCTCCAGCGTTTCAGTCAGCGTTCCAACCTGGTTGGGTTTGATCAGGATCGCATTGGCGATGCCTTCCCGAATTCCGCGCTGCAGCAGGTGGGCGTGCGTCACGAAGAGATCATCACCCACCAGCTGGACGCGGTCGCTCAACCTCTCGCTCAGCCACTTCCAGCCTTTCCAATCATTCTCCGAAAGCGGATCCTCGATCGAAAGAATGGGGAAACGCTCCACGAGGTCCTCGTAATAGTCCACCATCTCCTCGGAGGAGCGATCCTTTTTCTTCTCCGAGGCCATCGTGTACCTTCCCTTCGCATAAAACGTGCTGGCCGCCACATCCAATCCCAGAAAAATATCCCGCCCCGGTCGATACCCCGCCGATCGCACCGCCTCCAGAACCGCTTCCAAGGCCGCTTCATTGGATCCCAGGCGGGGCGCAAAGCCGCCCTCATCACCAACCGCCGTGGACTGTCCCTGCTTGCGCA
>CAYGBP010000047.1:3320-18651 GCA_964348105.1 uncultured Nitrospirota bacterium | reverse complement strand
GATCGTGGGCGCCATACCGTAAATGGTGAATTCATCCGGCCCGTCCAACCTCCCAATGATAACCATGTGTCTGAAAACGGAGCCGGCGGCTCGAACCTCCTGCATGGATGATGCCTCGTGAAAACCCAGCGTAACAAACGCCCGACGATGGCGACGCGGGGACAGAGGCGGTATAAGGCGAGAGATATCTGCCGCCTGTTCGATATATCCAAGGCCACCCTGTTCCGGTGGGAGAAGGACGGGTTGATTACCGGCGTCGGTCGGGACTGGCGGAACTGGAGGCAGTACACCCATCAGAACATTGAGGCAATCCGGGTGTTGATCCGGGGGAAGATGGTGAAGCGCTAGACTGCCGCCCCCCGGCGGGGAGAAGGTGAAATGTTCGGATTCAAGAAGGTCAAGCCGCTGATCGGCCTGGATATTGGCTCAAGCACCGTAAAGTTGATCGAGCTGAGCGAGACGAAGCGGGGATACAGCCTTGAGAAATTCGGTATTGTATCGCTCGATCCCGAGTTGATCGTCGAGGGAACCGTGATGGACGCGGGCCGGGTCTCGGAAGCCATCCGGGAACTGGCCACGGACCAGAAGATCAAGACCAAGGAGGTGGCCCTGTCGGTTTCTGGACATTCGGTGATCGTGAAGAAAATCCAGGTCCCTATCATGTCGGAGGATGAACTGGAGGAATCCATCAAGTGGGAGGCGGAGCAGTACATCCCGTTCGACATGAATGACGTCAATATCGACTTTCATATCCTGGAGGAAGGCGAGGCGGGTGAGGGCCAGGATCAGATGAACGTGGTGTTGGTCGCAGTCAAGAAGGATAAGCTGAGCGAATATACCGCGTTAATCACGGACGCGGGTCTTATCCCCATGGTGGTGGATGTGGACGCCTTTACGCTGGAGAATATGTATTGTGTGAATTACGATGTGTCGCCCGGCGAAACGACCGCGCTGGTGAATATCGGAGCGAGCGTCATGAACATCAATATCCTGAAGGGGGGCAGTTTTGCCTTTACCCGGGATATTTCCATCGGCGGAAACCGGTATACAGAGGCGGTTCAAAAGGAGCTCAGCGTCAGCTTCGAGGATGCCGAAAAGCTCAAGAAGCAGGAGATGGTCGAAGGCATTGATCCGGCCTCATTAAACGCCGTTATTGAAGCCATCAATGGGGAGGTGGCTTCGGAGATCTCCAGATCCTTCGACTACTTCAAGACCACGGCCATGCAGGAACGGGTCGACCGCGCCATTTTGAGCGGGGGGGGGGCGAAGATACAAGGCCTCCTGCCGTACCTGGGCGATCAGTTGGGGATTCCGGTCGAGATGGTCAACCCGTTCAGCCGGGTGGAGATTCATCCGAAATCTTTCGACGTGCAGTATATTCGGGACATCGGCCCGCAGGCCGCCGTCGGCGTGGGCCTGGCCATTCGAAGAGTCGGGGACCGATGATGGACATGTTGGCGGGACCGCCGTTTCGTCAGGGTTTGATCGATGATCAAGATTAACCTGCTTTCGCAGGTTCGCGCCAAGAAGATCAAGAAACGAGCCGAGATCCAGTACCAACTCTGGCTTTTCGGCGGTTCCCTGGTCATCTTGGTCGTTTGTCTGGGCTACGGCTGGTTTTACCTCAATGATCGGGTAAAAACCCTGGAGGCCGAGAAGCAGGAAAAGGACCAGCGGCTGGCTGTCCTGAGGGAAAAGGTCAAAGAAGTTGAAAACATCGAAAGGGATAAGCGTAATTTCGAGGAGAAGATCAGGATCATCAAGCAGCTCAAGGCCAATCAGAGCGGCCCGGTGCACCTCCTGGACCAGATCAGCCGGAATAAGCCGGATCGGATTTGGCTGGTGTCTATGTCCCAGAAGGGTAAGAGCGTGACGATCGGGGGAAAGGCCTTGACCAATTCCGAGCTTGTGGATTTTATCGACGCCCTGAAAACATCGGGATTCTTCTCGAATATCGAGCTTCATGAGTCCAGGCAGGAGGTGCAGGATGGCGTGCCTATCTTCAATTTCAGCCTGACCTGCACGATGAAGATCTAGAAGGGGCGAGAGCGATGCCGTTGGATCTTGAATCATTCAAGGCCATACCGTACTTTCAGAAGGTGATCTTGGCGGTCTTACTCCTGGTCGTCCTGGTCGGAGGCTTTGTCTATTTCATCTACATCCCGAAGAATACCGAGATTGAGCGGTTGACGGCCGCCATTTCGGACCTGGACCTTAAGATTCGCAAGAACGAAGCCAAGGTTCGCAGGCTGGACGCACTTCGGCAGGAAAACAAAAGGCTGCAACGACAGCTGGCAAAGCAGATGGAGCAGCTTCCGCCGGAGGCCGAGGTCCCGGCCCTCTTGAAGCAGATTTCGGAGCTGGGGGCGAGGATCGGTCTGGATTTCAAGCTCTGGAAGCCGGCAACCCAGCGGCCGAGTCCGACCGGGCTTTATTCGGAGGTTCCCGTGGATGTCGAAGTTGCGGGCGGTTATCATTCGGTTGCGATGTTTTTTGACCGCATCAGCAAGCTGCGCCGGATCGTGAATGTGGTGGACATCCAGATGGGCGGAGCCAAGGAGCAACGGGATCAGGTCATTATCCGGACAACGTTCCGGGCGGTGGCCTTCGCACTGCTGCCGGGTGGCGGGTAGCCGAATGGAAAACAGGTGTGCTTAAAAACAGTGCATTCGCAGCGTTTTTTCCCGATATGGATTTGCGCCTGCCTCGCGGCAACGATGCTCATGACGCAGTCCTGCGCGGAGGAGCCGGAGATGCCCCCACCGCCCACGCGGGCGCGGCCCCAGGCGCAGCCGCCTCCGGCCCAGGAGGTTGCCAAGGCGGCTCCAGCGCCTCAGTCCCCGGCGGATACGGCCGAAACGCGGCCGGCGGAAGGAGAGGGAGACGATGCGGAAACGGCGGATGAAGAAGAATCCAAGGAGGATGAGTATACATACGATCCCGGAGGCCGTCCCGACCCGTTCAAATCCGTCCTGGTCAGAGGGGACCAGAAGAATACCCGGTTTCTCCCCCCGCTTCAGCAGCGTGATGTATCGGAGATGAGGCTGATTGCCATCGTGTGGGGCGAACTCGGAAAGATGGCCATGTTGCAATTGCCCGACGGAAAGGGTTACAGTGTGAAGGAGGGTACCAAGGTCGGCCCGAACGACGGTGTGATCAAGAAAATCACTTTTAATGAGGTGATCGTGCGCGAACGGTTTATGGATATATTCGGGGAGAAACAAACGCGCGAGGTGGTTTTGGAACTCAGACCGGGGGGAGAAGAACCCTGATGAAGCGATTCGGAGTCGGGATATCTCATTGCCGTGCCGTCGGGAGAGCGGCCGGCCGCCTCTTGCTCTTCGGCTTCATGCTCATGGCGGCGGGATGCGCGGGCCTTCGGGGAGGCGCCCCGACGCCCGGCCCCGCCATGATCGAAGTGCAGCGCCTGGAGGTCCAGGATTCCGAAGATCGAACCGAGATCCTAATCCATGCCGATCGGCCTCTGATTTATACCGCCTACAAGCTCAAGGAGCCTTTGCGGCTCGTGGTGGATCTGAGCGGGGCGACCCTTGAAAAGGTTCCTAAGAGCATCGAGGTCAACAATGCGATGGTGAGGGCGGTCATGGTCCAGGAGGGAATGCCGCCGAACTATGTGGCCAGGATTGAGATCGGCATCGCCGAGGCTGCCGATCATCGAATCGAACCGGGTGACAACTCCCTGTCCATCTCCGTGAGCAGACCCCGATTGGCCGCGGCGGAGCCTGACGTGCCGCAGGTCGATGCCATTCCGGAGGACGAGGTTTTGGGCGAGGAATTTCCCGAGGAGGACGTGGAAGAGGAGCTTCCTATCCTGCCTCCGGCTGAGAACATTACGGACGTTCGCGTGGACGCGCAGGAATTCGGATTGATCGTCAGCGTTCTGGGCGATGGGGCGCTTTCCCCACTGATCTTCACCCTGGAAGATTTCAGGATGGTGGCCGACTTCATGGGGGCGACCCACCGAATCCGGCCTAACGTGATTCGCGTGGATCATCCCCTCTTGAAGCGCATCCGCCTCGGTCAGCACAAGGATCCGAAGAAGGCCAGGCTGGTCCTGGACCTGACGGGAAAAGTCGATTACACGCTGGAGGAGGAGGGAAATCGGATCGAAATTCGGGTCAGACCGGTGCAGGCTGCCGACCTGATTGAGCAGCCTCCCGCTCGCACGCCTCCCCCGCCACGGGTCGAACCCGCTCCTAAAACGCCGCCACCCGTTGCCCGGGCGGCTCCGCCCCCGAGGCCCGAGCCCCGGCCAGAAAGGGTTGCCCCGGCTCCGGCAGCACCGGCCCCACCCACGGCCGAACTCCTGATTACCCCCACGGAGGCAGAGGCCCTTCCCAAGAAATATACGGGCAGGCGCATCTCGCTGGACTTCCAGGATGCGGATGTCACCAATGTGCTTCGGCTGATTGCGGATGTTAGCGGCTTTAACATGGTTCTGGGGGATGACGTCAAGGGCAAGATTACCCTCAAGCTGCATGACGTTCCCTGGGATCAGGCCCTGGACATCATCCTTCGCTCCAAGGGGCTGGGAAGGATCAAGGAGGGAAATATCATCCGGATTGATACGAATTCTTCGATTGCGCGCCAGCAGGAGGAAGAGGCGAAGGCCAAGGAATCATTGATCAAGGCGGAGGACCTGGTGACCCAGATCATCCGGGTGAACTACTCCAAGGCCACCGAGCTGGCGGGGACATTGAAAAAGAGCCTCAGTCCGAGGGGCGACGTGACGGTGGACGACTCCACGAATACCCTGATCGTCAAGGATATTCCCAAGAATCTGGCCGACGTGATCGAGCTGGTCAAGATCCTGGATCGCCAAACGCCGCAGATCCTGATCGAAGCCAGAATCGTTCAGGCCGACACCTCGTTTGCCCGGGATCTGGGGATTCAGTGGGGCGGCGATTTCAGCACGGTCAGGGGCAGCACCTTTATCGGAGCGCAGGGGACCACCCCGGATACGCCCTTCGGCACGACCGATCCGGCCTTTGCCGTCAATCTTCCGGCCAGCGGAACGGCCGGCCCGCTGGGCCAGGTCGGACTGGTCCTCGGGAAGTTCACGGGCAGTCCGATCAACCTCGACCTTCGGCTCTCGGCGGGGGAGACCAAGGGGGACACGAAGCTTCTGTCCAATCCCAAGATCGCCACGCTCGACAACCAGGAGGCGTCCATCCAACAGGGAGAATCCATTCCCTTCGAAACGGTCTCCCAGAATGGAACGCAGACGCAGTTTATCGACGCCGTGATCAATCTGACGGTCACCCCCCATGCCACTCCCAACGGGAGCGTCGTAATGGATGTGAAGGTCGCCAAGAATTCGCTGGGCACCTTCAGGTCCGCCTCCGGAACGCCGAGCATCGACAAGAAGGAGGTCAGCACCCAGATCCTGGTGGGCAACGGCGAGACCGTGGTCCTGGGAGGCATCTTCGAGTCGACCAAGATATCCAATGTGGCCGGAATCCCCTGGTTTAATAAAGTTCTGTTTCTGGTCTGGCTCTTCAAACGGGAAAGCATGGTGGACACCCATCGGGAGCTTCTGATTTTCATCACGCCCAGCATCATTGAGGAGCAATTCGGGACCTCCACCACCTCCTGACCATGAAATGACTGACGCGAAACGGCTGACCCGGCGATGCGCGAACTGACCGTGGAGGTATCCGCTTATCCAACTTGTGTGTTTTTGACGCAATGGGCTGGCTCGGCTATACTTAAGCGATGCCAGGAAAGACGGGCCGCGATTGGATGCCCCCGGGCTGAATTGGGGTTGAACGGCTTTCGATGAACGGATCGGGGATGACGCAAAGGCATAGACATCTAGGAAAGCGGGCAGGTCTTTTCATCGCCCTGATCTTTCTAGTGGGCGGTTGTGGGGATCGGATCGGCGGGAGCGGCCAATGCGGCGGCGTGGACCTCAATGGCGTTTGCGTCGGGGTTGTCTCGATTCAGCCCACCGACGACGTGACGGGTTTCGGGGACACCTCAGATGTCGACGCCTATCGATTAATCACCGGCGACTGCAACGCTGATGGCACCGCTAACGACCCCGAGCCGTTCGGACGACATGCCATCCTGGTTACCTTCACCATGAGCAATATATCCACCGTCGATGATGAAGAGCCGGCGCTTCCGGACTTCGTCACGATCACGGGTTATACCATCGATTACAGCCTTAACCCGAATAGCAGCTCCGGCCCACCCTTGACGACACGAGATTTTACCGGGCCGACGATTTTGGTTGAACTGGACGAAACTGTGATCGAAACTTTGCGGTTTGTTGAGATCGATACGAAGACAGAGTACAGAAACAACCAGCCCTTAGGGTCAACCGTGTTTCCTTCCTATACGGCCACTTATACCTTTCGGGGAACGGATCAGTTCAATAATCCGCTGACACTCGTTGCCCACGCGCAATTTACAATTGGCGATTTCGATTTATGCCCCTAAGGCTGGGCCTTTCCTCCCGACCGGGTGTGGAGAACCAGCCCGCCGTCCCCCACTGCGAAGCCCTCGTCTTGGTCGATGAGAAAGAGGTTTCTGACGCGAAGCCCCGGTTCGGGCAGCGTCTGGATCGTCCATTCCTGGCCGCCGTCCGTTGAGGCCAGGATGCGGCCGGCGTCATCGATGATCCATCCGGACTGGGAATCGACGAAAGTGACCTTCTGCAGATTGTTTTCGGAATGAATGGTCCGGTGATTCCAGGAAATTCCCCCGTCCTGTGACGATAGCAGGGAACCCCCTGATCCCACGATCCAACCGCGATCGCTGCCCCCGGCAAACTTCACCGCCGCCAGGTCGTTTGTGGTGGGTACCGCGGAAGGCGGCAACGCCGCCCAGAAATTTCGGTTATAGGAAAATACCCTCCCAAGAGTTCCGACGACCCACCCCTTGCTTTGATTCAGGAAAAGGATATCCTCGAGATTTGCGTCGGTTTGCAATCGGGTCGGAAGCCAGTTGAGACCGCCGTTGATGGTGTTCAGCACAATAGGCCTGGTTCCGTTTGCGATCCACCCCAGGTTCCTGCTGGTGAATGAAACGCCCACCAGGTCATCAGTACCCATAAGACTGAACTGGGGCGTCCAGTTCTTTCCGCCGTCGAGCGTGCGCAAAACCACCCCGTCTTTACCCACCACCCAACCGGTCTGACTGTCGACAAAATCGAGGGCAAGAAGGTCCTGAGAGATGCCGCTTGCTTGTCGCTGCCAGTTTGCACCTGCATCGGAAGTGTGCAAAATGATTCCCCCGGCCCCCACGGCCCAGGCGAGGACGGTCTTTCCCTCCGGCGTGGTGCTCTAAAAGGCCTCGATGGCCAGGAGATTTTGCTGTATCCCGGTTTGCTGACGGGACCAACCGGAATTGGGAGGTTCGCCGTTCCCATTCGGCGGAGGTTCCTCCCTGGGCGGAGGGGTCTCCCTGCCCTGGCCGGGAGGGGGTTGCTGGGGATCTATGCTCCCATCCCCATTCCCAGGCGGAGGTTCGATGGGAGGAGGAGGGAAAGGGGTGGGCGGGGTCCACCGCCAGCGGCGTGAGGACCGGAAATACCTGTAAGGGTTAAGAAGGCTGAAATTGCGATGCGGCCGATGACGCTCACCCCATGAATCCTCACGTCTCATCATAGCCGATGTGTAGCCGAGCAAGCAAGAGATTAACGCCATTCGGTGGATAAGGGCGCACAATTGTGGTATATTATGTTGACTTGTAGGAATCGATCCAGGTGGCGCGCGTTTGGCGCTTTTGGGGTTTGCAAACGCAAGCCCTTGAATCGCAAAGCTTTTTCTGTAGCCGATCCGGACATTATGGCCTTACGGTATCTAATCGCGGGTGAATCGCACGGACGGCAGCTCCTGGGCATCATCGAGGGGCTGCCCGCCGGCCTGCCCCTATTGCCCGACGCAATCAACGAAGACCTGTCCCGGCGTCAGCGGGGATACGGACGGGGAGGCCGGATGCGGATCGAAAAGGACCGCGTCGACCTGGTGGCGGGCGTCCGCCACGGATCTACCATGGGAGGGCCGGTGGGGCTGGTGATCCAGAACAAGGACTGGGAGAACTGGAAGGGCGTCATGGCCAGCGACCTGGCCGAAGCCACTCCCGGGGAGCGCGTCGTGACCAAACCCCGTCCGGGACACGCGGACCTGGTCGGTGCGATCAAGTACGGCCACCAGGACATCCGAAACGTGCTGGAGAAGGCCAGCGCGCGTGAAACCGCGATGCGGGTGGCGGTGGGCGCGGTGGCCAAGCAACTCCTCGCCCAGTTCGGCATGAAGGTCTACAGCCACGTGGTGGAGATCGGGGGGATCAGGGTCGATCTTCGCCCATGGACGGAGCAGAGTGATCCCGAAGAGGTGTATCGGCGGGCGGAGCAATCCGAGGTGCGGTGTGGCGATGCCGTAGCATCCGATCGGATGATGGCCCGGATCAAGGAGGCCAAGCTGAAGGGAGACACCCTGGGCGGGGTCTTCGAGGTGATCGTTACGCACCCGCCCGTGGGCCTCGGGAGCTACAGCCAGTGGGACCGCCGGCTCAATGCCCGGCTCTGCATGGCCCTGATGAGTATCCAGGCCATCAAGGGGGTTGAGGTCGGATTGGGGTTTGAGGTGGCGCGACGGTTCGGATCCGAGGTCCACGATGAGATCTTTTACGACCGCGGCCGGATCAAAAAGCGCAGGAGACCTGAAGAGGCGATCGGGTTTTACCGCAAGAGCAACAATGCGGGGGGCTTCGAGGGCGGGGTGACGAACGGTCAGCCGGTTGTCGTCCGGGCCGCCATGAAGCCCATTGCCACGCTGTATGCACCGCTCAGGAGTGTGGATATCGTGACGAAGGAGGCATTCGAGGCCACGGTGGAGCGCTCGGATGTCTGCGCCGTGCCGGCCGCGGCGGTCGTGGGCGAAGCGGTCGTCGCCTTCGAAATGGCGGATGCGCTCATTCAGAAGTGCGGGGGTGACAGTTTGGTTGAGATGAAGCGAAATTTTGAGAGTTATCTGCAGGCGGCAAAGGATTTTTGATGTTGTCGAATATCGTATTGATCGGTTTTATGGGTACGGGAAAAACAGCGGTCGGCAAAAAGCTGGCCGTGGACCTCGGCCTGGAGTTCGTGGACACCGACGACCTGATCGAGAAACGGGAGGGGCGAAGCGTTTCAGAGATCTTTCGGGACACCGGCGAAGAGTATTTCAGGCGGGTTGAGCGGGAGGTGATTGCCGAGTTGGCGGAGCGAAAGGGACTGGTCGTGGCCACGGGGGGCGGGGCCGTGTTGAACCCCGACAACGTGGCATCCCTGCGAAAGAAGGGGCGGTGGGTCTGTCTTCGGGCCCGACCCAGGACCATTATGACCCGCCTGAGCCATCATAAGGACCGCCCCCTGCTGAACAAGAAAAACCAGCAACAGGAAATCAAGAGGCTGCTGAGTCAGCGGGACCCGTATTACCGCCAGGCCGACCTCACGGTCGACACCGACCGGCTGACGCCCGCGCAGGCGGCGATGAAGATCAAGAACTGGCTGGCTGGGGGCATTTCGGAGCGCGTCAATGTCTCTTTGCCCCATCAGGCGTATGAGGTCGAGATCGGATGGGGGGTGCTGCGCTTTCTGGGAGAGCGGCTGGCCGGTCTGGGTCTGGGAAGACGGGCAGCGGTGGTTACCAATCCGTTAGTGCGAAAACTATACGCAACCACCGTTGTGTCAAGCCTGCGCGAAGGGGGATTCTCCACCCATTTGATTCAGATTCCGGACGGGGAGCGGTACAAGACCACCCGATGGGTAGGGCATATTTATGACGAGCTGGTTCGCCAGCGGTTTGGGCGGGGCTCGGTGGTGGTCGCCCTTGGGGGGGGTGTCATCGGGGATATGGCGGGATTTGCCGCGGCAACCTATCTGAGGGGAATTCCGTATGTTCAGGTGCCGACCACGCTGGCCGCCCAGGTGGACTCAAGCCTGGGCGGTAAGACCGGCGTGAATCACCGCTTGGGCAAAAACCTCATCGGGGCATTTTACCAGCCCCGCCTGGTATACACCGATGCCCAGGTTCTGAAAACGCTCAACCAGCGCGAGTTTGTCAGCGGGCTGGCGGAGGTGATCAAATACGGCATTATTGCGGACGAAGGATTCTTTGATTACCTCGAAAGGCAGATGGATTCGATCCTGCAGCTGGACCCCTACCACCTTCTACCGGCCATCAAGCGGTCGTGCGAAATCAAGGCCGGGGTGGTGGGCGAGGACGAACGGGAGGGCGGAAGGCGTCGAATTCTGAACTACGGGCACACCCTGGGACACGCTCTGGAGACGGTGACCGGCTACCGGCGCTACCTGCACGGGGAGGCAATCTCGGTGGGTATGGTCTTCGCTGCACGACTGTCCTACGCCTTGGGATTATGCGATCGCAAGAGCGTCGAGCGCCAAGTGGCGCTGCTGGAGCGCATCGGACTGCCGGTCTCACTCCCGCGGGTGAAGGCCGAAGGGATGATCAATGCCATGTCGCATGATAAGAAGGTGGTTGGGGGTGAGATCCATTTCGTATTGGCGGACCGAATCGGAAGGGTGTTGATCAAACCCGTTGACCGGGAGGCCATCCGTCAAGTCCTCGGCGAGTGGCGATGAAGCCGCGTTTCGTTCCGCTCGCTTAAAGGTCTGGGTTGTGGTATAGTTTGATTATGTGGCGGGCGGTGGCGCTCCGGACGGCTTAGGCTTCGCCGGGCGGGCCACGATCCGCCTATTCCGACTGGCGGGACGAAGATCTCGCCGTCTTCCTGGCGGGAATTGGCGACTTTTTCTTTTCTCTTCGCCTGGCTTGGAAGGCCTTCTGGCGGCGCTTTCTGCGGCGTTTCAACTCGCGTTGACGTTCTCTACCCCTGGCCATGGTCCCGATTTCTCCTGATCGAACTGGATCGCAATCTTCGATAAACGCCGCATCATTCTAACGCAATCTGATAACAAGTCAATAGGGACGAGGATGTTTCGACTTGCGATGGCCCAAATCAACAGTACGGTGGGCGACCTGGACGGTAATCTTCGGAAGATCCGGGCGGCCGTCCGCGAAGCCCGGCGGTTAAAGGCCGATTTGGTTGCCTTCCCGGAGATGGCCATACCGGGGTACCCGCCCGAGGACCTGCTGCTTCGACCGGGCTTCATCGATGACAACCTTCAGGCCCTGGATCAACTCAGGCGTGGTATCAAGGGAATTACGGCCGTCGTGGGGTTCGTGGACCGTAGAGACGATATATTCAACGCGGCGGCCGTACTGCATGAGGGCCGCGTCGCGGGAGTTTACCACAAGGTCTATCTGCCGAACTACGGGGTGTTTGACGAGGATCGATATTTTCAACGAGGCAGTCAGTATCCGGTCTTCGTCGTTTCCGGAGTGCGGATCGGCATCAATATCTGCGAGGACATCTGGAATCCCAAGGGGCCGACCGTGGCCCAGGCCCTCGGCGGTGGCGCGGAGCTGATCCTCAACATCAGCGCTTCTCCCTATCATGCCGGGAAGGGGGGATACCGGGAGCGGATGTTTTCAACGCGCGCCAGGGATAACACGGTCATGCTGGCCTATCTGAACCTGGTCGGCGGACAGGATGAGCTGGTCTTCGACGGGCACAGCCTGTTTTTTGACCAGGAAGGGGAATTGATCGTTCGGGGCAAGCAGTTCGAAGAAGAACTCATCACGGTTGACCTGTCGACCGATGCGGTCATGCGGGTCCGTCTTCATGATCCGCGTCGGCGGAAAGACCGGTTCGTGTATCTGGAGAAAATGATGGGCAACGCGGGGACCACGACAAAGGACCGGATGCCCGTCATTGAGCTCTCCGGCCCGAAGCGAACAAAGGCCAAATCGTCCGAATCGCGCGGGGGGCGCAAGGCCGAGGAAGGCCGCCATCTCAGACAACCTCTCCAGCCCCTGGAGGAGATCTATCGGGCCCTCTGTCTGGGCGTTGGCGATTATGTGTCCAAGAACGGTTTTACGAAGGCGGTGGTGGCGCTATCCGGTGGGATCGATTCGGCCCTCACGTCCTGCGTGGCGGTGGATGCCCTGGGCCCGGGGCATGTGGTGGGGGTATTCATGCCGTCCAATTATACCTCGGAGGCAAGCCAGGAGGACGCCGTGATGCTGGCCAAACGCCTCGGCATTCGGCTCATTGTCGTGCCGATCTGGGACATTTACCAGGGCTATCTCAAGCATCTGGCGGAGCCTTTTTCGGGCAAGCCCGCGGATGTGACCGAGGAAAATCTGCAGGCCCGGGTGCGCGGGAATCTTGTCATGGCGCTTTCGAACAAGTTCGGCTGGCTGGTCCTGACCACCGGAAACAAGAGCGAGATGAGCGTGGGATATGCCACGCTCTATGGCGATATGGCAGGCGGGTTTGCGGTGATCAAGGATGTTCCCAAGACGCTGGTGTATGAGCTGGCGCGTCACCGAAACGCACGCGATCGCAAGGAGGTGATTCCGTGGCGCGTATTTGAGCGGCCCCCCACGGCCGAGCTCCGACCGGGCCAGACCGACCAGGACAGTCTTCCGCCTTACGAAATCCTGGATCCGATCCTTCAAGCCTATGTGGAGGAGGATAGGACCTTGGCCGAAATTGTGGCGATGGGATATGATCGCCGGACCGTTCAGGAGGTCATGCGACTGGTGGATCGAAGCGAATACAAGCGCCGGCAGTCTCCCCTGGGGATCAAGATCACGGAGCGGGCCCTCGGCAAAGATCGGAGGATGCCGGTGACCAGCCGCTACCGAGGGACCTCCTGAAATCAAGGGTCTGCGGCATGCCGGGATCTGAGGGCCCGGTGGAGGCCTGGGTTCAGGCAAGACGCCGATCATGATGGAAAATCCCTGTTTTTTTGTTAGGTTGTGCGACATTTGGATTGACACCACCGCATATTTTCGATATAGTTGATTTAATTGGATAACCGGGTCGGTTTTGGCAGGGGATTCGAGGGCTTTCGTTCAGATGTTCAATAGTATCGAAGAGGCGATCGAGGAAATTCGGTGCGGCCGGATCGTCATTCTGGTGGATGACGAGGATCGCGAGAATGAAGGCGATCTTGTTATGGCGGCCGAGAAGGTGACACCGGAGGCGATCAACTTCATGGCGAAATACGGCAGGGGCCTGATCTGCCTGACCTTGACCCCCGAGCGTGTGGAAGAGTTGCAGCTTCCGCCGATGGCCCCCGAAAACACGGCGCCCTTCGGGACCGCTTTCACCGTATCCATCGACGCCCGCAAGGGGGTGACCACGGGAATTTCGGCGGCGGATCGGGCGGCCACGATCGCCGCGGCTTTGAGCCCGGGGACCCGTCCGGCTGACCTTGCGCGCCCGGGCCATATCTTTCCGCTTCGGGCTCAGCCGGGAGGCGTGCTCAAACGGGCCGGGCAGACGGAGGGGTCGGTGGACCTGGCCACGCTGGCCGGTCTTTATCCGGCCGGGGTGCTGTGCGAGATTATGAACGATGACGGCACGATGGCCAGGATTCCTCAGCTTTTTGAGTACGCGAAGCAACACGGCCTGAAAATCATCACGATCAAGGATTTGATTCGGTACCGCACGCAACGCGAGTGTTTCGTCCGCAGGGTTGCGTCCTCCAGTATGCCGACCGATTATGGAGAGTTCGAAGTCATTGCCTACGAAAATACGATTGATCGCGGCACCCACCTCGCATTGGTCAAGGGCTCCATCCGAGCGGACGAGCCGACGCTGGTCCGCGTGCACTCGGGGTGCGTGACGGGCGATGTCTTCCATTCCCGCCGATGCGATTGCGGCGAGCAGTTGCACCGAGCCATGGAAATGATCGAAGAGGCCGGACGGGGCGTGCTCCTCTATCTGAACCAGGAAGGCCGGGGCATCGGGTTGATCAACAAGATCAACGCCTACCATCTGCAGGATAGCAAGGGAAAAGACACGGTCGAGGCCAATCTCGAGCTCGGGTTCAGGCCAGATCTCCGGGATTACGGAATCGGGGCGCAGATACTGGTGGATTTGAAGGTTCACCGCTTGCGCCTGATGACGAACAATCCGAGGAAGATCGTGGGGCTGGAGGGGTACAGGATTGAAATCGTGGATCGTGTCCCGATCCAAACCCAGCCTCATGAGCGAAATGTCAAATACCTGAAGGCCAAAAAGAACAAGCTTGGACATATTCTGGATAACGTCTAGTTTCGCATGAGCAAAAGATGAAGGAGCCGCGGATTATCCAGGGTGACCATTCGGCCGAGGGCAAACGTTTCGCCATTGTCGTAAGCCGCTTCAACGAGGCGATTACCGAAGGCCTCTTGTCCGGTGCCCTGGAAACGCTCCACAGGCAGGGGGCGGACCCCGAGCAGATCATCGTCGCGAAGGTCCCTGGCGCATTTGAAATCCCGCTCATCGCGAAAAAATTGGCGCTTTCAACCCGGTATGATGCCGTGATCTGTCTGGGGGCGGTGATTCGGGGTGACACCCCTCACTTTGAATATATTTGCAGGGAGGTCTCCCGGGGGATCAGCGCGGTGGGGATGGAAACCGGAATCCCCGCGGTTTTCGGCGTGATCACCACGGATACGGTCAGGCAAGCGGAGCAACGGGCGGGATTTGCCCGAGGCCTCAAGCGCGGGTTTCACGTGGATGAAAATCATCGTGGCGCTCAAGCGGCGCTTGCGGCCATCGAGTTGGTCAGCCTCATCAAGGGCCTGGAAAAATAGAGGGGTGGGCGCTTCAATGAACTTACGTCGTAAAGCAAGAGAATATGCGCTACAGATTCTCTTTCAGTATGACATGACGGGCTCCATGCAGGATCTCTCCGAGCGGTTCTGGGCCGATAAAAATGTCAGCCCACCGGTTCGGGATTTCGCGGATCATCTGGTTTCGGGCGTCATCGGGAAACTGGAGGAGATCGACGGGATCATCCGCCGATATGCGGAGCACTGGTCGCTTGAGCGAATCGCGGCGATTGAGCGCAACGCCCTGAGAATCGCGATTTACGAGATCCTCTGCCTGGAAGACATTCCGGCCAAAGTCAGCATCAATGAGGCGATCGAAATCACCAAAAAATACGCCGATGAAAGCTCGGGCGCCTTCATCAACGGTATCCTGGACAGGATCGTGAAGGAAGAGGAGGGTGCCAGCTGGAAGCGCGAGGCGATTGAAAAGGGACTCCATGCAGGTAACCATCCTGGCTGAAAAAATCGCAAGGATCCGGTCGGAAATCCTGGTCCTGGGCTTTTTCCAGGACGTCCGTCCCCTGGCCGGATTTGCAGGCGAAATCGATTGGGTAACGAATGGATCGATTTCCAGCCTGATTCAGCAGAAGAAGATTCGGGGAACGCTCGGCGAGACAACGCTACTA
>CAYGBP010000047.1:1973-3310 GCA_964348105.1 uncultured Nitrospirota bacterium | reverse complement strand
TGGGCAGGAAGGTCGCGTACGGGTATGATGCCTTTGGGCGGTTGGCCGCCCATGTCCGGGAGATGCTGGCCGGTTTGAAAATTCAGGAATCGACAGCCGAGCTTTGGGGCGAGGAGGAATGCGGGCTGGATCCGTTGATCTGTATCGATTCGATCTTGAATGAATGCGTGGCGCGCCTGCCGCAGGCCCAGGCGGACCGGCCTCCTGCCCTAATGACCCTCCTGACTCATCACACCGATCGCGTCAAAGAACTGGAAGACCGGATCCGTCAAACTGAGCGCTCGCGGGTCACGGCGGTATCGGCCTCGGGCACGCCTGATCGGCTCGGTTCGACACGGGTTCAGGCGAGGCCCTGAGCGGCCTTCTCTGCATCCCCCGGGATCATGGGAGATTTGTCAGATCGATGATTGACCGTTATACCCTTCCCAGGATGAAGGCCCTGTGGGGCATTGAGCGCAAGTATCAGACCTGGCTTCAGATCGAAATCCAAGGTCTGGAGGCATTGGCCCTGCGTGGTGCGGTTCCCCAGGAGGTCGTCGACAAGATCAAGGCCAATGCGAAGGTGAATCCCGAGCGGGTCGAAGAGATAGAGGCATCGGTCAAGCACGACGTGATCGCCTTTCTGACTGCGGTATCCGAATCGGTCGGGCCGGAAGCCCGGTATCTTCATTGGGGGCTCACCTCCTCCGATATCCTGGATACCTCGCTCGCCGTCTTGATGAAAGAGGCCGCCAACATCATTCTGGAGGATCTCGGGCGTCTCTTGGAGGCACTTCGCGAGCTGGCATTCCGTCATCGGGAAACGGTCATGATCGGAAGATCCCACGGTATTCACGGGGAACCGATCACATTCGGCCTGAAGATGGCGCTCTGGTACGATGAGACGCGCCGTAACATCGCCAGGGTGGAGCAGGCGAAGGAGGTCATCAGTGTCGGAAAGCTGTCCGGCTCGATGGGGACCTATGCCCACCTGGGGCCGGATGTCGAGACCTATGTCTGCTCCCAATCCGGACTTCGTCCTGCATCGGTTTCAAGCCAGATCATCCAGAGGGACCGGCATGCTGAATATCTCACCACCCTGGCCATCGTCGGCTCCAGTCTGGACAAGTTTGCGACGGAAATCCGCCATTTGCAGCGGACGGAGGTCCTGGAGGTGGAGGAGCCCTTCACGCCCGGGCAGAAGGGATCTTCCAGCATGCCCCACAAACGAAACCCCGTCGGCAGCGAAAATATCTCTGGGCTGGCTCGCCTCCTGCGGGCCAACGCCATGGCCGCGCTGGAGAATGTGGCCCTTTGGCACGAAAGGGACATCAGCCATTCCTCGGTGGAGCGGGTCA
>CAYGBP010000047.1:1590-1963 GCA_964348105.1 uncultured Nitrospirota bacterium | reverse complement strand
GGTTCGAGATGGGGACGTAGCCCTCGTAGGTATCGTCGAACGGGTCATCATCCCGGACAGCACGACCCTCCTGGACTATATGATCAACCGTTCGGTCGGCATCCTGAAGGGGTTAAAGGTGGATCCGGGCCGGATGCGGGCAAACATGGGCCTGACGCACGGGGTCATTTATTCCCAGAGGCTGCTCCTCGCCCTGGTTGACAAGGGGATGCTGCGCGATCAGGCATACGATCTGGTCCAGCGGCACGCCATGCAGGTCTGGAACGAGGGAGGGGAACTTTCAGAGGCGGTGGGCAAAGATCCCGCGGTTCGCAAGTTTTTGGAACCGTCCGAAATTGACGCCTGTTTCGATCCCAAGAGCTATCTGCGCCAC
>CAYGBP010000047.1:0-1580 GCA_964348105.1 uncultured Nitrospirota bacterium | reverse complement strand
AGTAGTCGTTCGTCGCGTACTCCATCAACGTCACGCCGGTGATGGTGCCGTCGCCCGGCAAGAACGCGCCGGCTGACTGCAGCGCGCCGTGCCCCTCAGGGCAAAGCCATTCAGAACTCACTGGAAACCCTAGGATATCAGGGACTCGAGGACGTCCGGATGGGCAAGTATCTGGAAATCCGAATCTCGGGGCGGTCTGAGGCGCAGGCCTCAGCCGAGGTACGGGAGATGTGCGAAAAATTATTGGCCAACACCGTGATCGAAGACTATCGGTTTGAGATTGCGGAATCGTGATCGGAGCAAATCCAGGAAGGACTGAATCCTTGAGAGAATGCCCGCCCCATGACAAGGCGTCTGGTGAGAGATGAGTCTTGAAGGCCGTCTGGAAGATCTAGGGCTGACGGATATTCTGCAGATCATCGGGCTCAGCAAACGCTCGGGTGTTTTGACAGTCGTGCATAAAGGGGGCACCGGCCGTCTGGTGTTTCATGAGGGTAATGTCCTCTATGCCACTTCTGACCGAAAACCCCGGTTCGGCAACTCCCTCGTTCAGAAGGGAGTGATCAGCTCAGAGCAGCTTGAGCAGGCGCTTTCTTTGCAGCAGGAGGGCGGGTCCAAGAAGCCGCTGGGCACGTTGCTCATCGAATCGGGGGCGGTGACATCCCAGGTCATCGAAAAGCTACTGGGCGGGCACATCCTCGATGTGGTGAAGGATTTGTTGGGGTGTGACAGCGGCTCCTTTAGCTTCGACTTGGGAGGGGTCGGCGACGAGGAGATTGTCCTCCCGATCGGCTTGAGCGTGGAGTTTATCCTTCTGGAGGGCGCGCGCCTCCAGGACGAAGAGGGTCGAAGTCCCGCCGCGGCGGCCGATGCGGTGATGGAAAAAGAACCGGTGAAGGCTGCAGCCCCTGCGGCCGCATCGCCGAGACGCGACGAGAAAAAGAAAGCAGCCGCTTCTCCCAAGAAGCGCAAGGATTTGGCGCTTTTGACGGCGATGATCGAGGAGATTTCCGGATCATCGAATAAGAGCGAGATCATCTTGATGGTGCTGAGGTTTGCCAGTGAGATCGTGGACCGCGCCGTGATTTTTCTAGTGAAGGCTGAAGAGGTGGTGGGGTTGGGGCAGAGCGGTCTTGTGTTGAAAAACGGTTCCGCCGATCAAATGATACGAAGCGTGAAGGTGCCTCTTCGGGAGCCCTCATGCTTCAAGAGCGTGGTGGAGCGGGGTCAAACATCCCGCGGTGCTCTCGAGCAGGAAAAGTGGAATGAGTACCTCGTCAAGAATTTGGGGGGGACCTGGCCCAAAGAAGCACTGATCATGCCGCTGATGAGCGACGGGAAGGTGGTGGCCATCTTGTACGGAGACAACTGTCCCCGGCAGGAGGAGATCGGGAATATCGAGGGGCTAGAGGCATTCATGCGGGTAGCGGGGTTCGCGCTCGGGAAGGCATTACTGGAGCGAAGGCTGGAGGCCAAGCAGAGCGAGCGGGGCGGAGGGTAGAATTCATGGCGAAAAAGGTGCTTGTGGTTGAGGATTCGGACACCATGCGATCTTTGATCATCTCCACGGTCGAAGAGAT
>CAYGBP010000046.1:10732-18933 GCA_964348105.1 uncultured Nitrospirota bacterium | reverse complement strand
GCTCCCCGCCGAGCTTCGACCCGCGCGACTGCATCACCGAGTAGGCCAGCATCAGGATGATGGCCACCAGGAGGCCGAATGCCGTGTTGTTGAGGGCCAATGAAATTCCGCTGGCCAGCAGGGAGGCCTTCTGGCTGGGATCCGCCAGCGAGACGGCCGTTAAAGACCGGATCAGGCCCATGACGGGGCCCAACAGTCCGAGCAATGTCGAGATGTTGGAGAGCGAATAAAGGTAATGGATTCTCTTTTCCAGATGGGGGAGGACCTCCAGCATCGCCTCCTCGACGGCGCTTGCCACCTCCTGGGTGCCCCGACCCTGGGCCGCCGTCTGCAGGCCCGCCGCGAAGACCTTTCCGAGCGGGGCCGGGGTTTGCCGGCTGGCCGCCGAAGCCTCCTGCAACCGCCCCTTTTCCACGTGGGAGGCGATGGTTTGCCAGAGGGCCCTGGCATTGACGCGGGAGCGGAAAAACAGGATCACGGCGCGCTCGATGATGATCGCCGTGCCGCAGGCGAGGACCAGGAGAATGGCGTACATGAAAATTCCGCCCGCCTTGAAGTTTGTGATCAGGAACTCTATCAGCTCCATGGGTCTCCTTTAACTAATCGGTTGGGTGACTCGGTTCTTCTTCCGACTCGAACTGCTCCTTGTCCAGGAAGAGGAAGATCTCATCCTGAAAGCTTCGTTGGGGTTCCTGCAGTCCCTTTTGAAGGGAGACAGGCTCCCGCCACGGGACCTGGTATACCACCCGGGGTTTCGTGATCGATCCCACGATCGTGGTGCCCAGGATGATGATCCGCCGGTCCTTCCCGGAAGGGCGAACGGTCTTGGCCTCCTGCGCACCGACGCCGGACGCCAGGAGCCAGTCGGCGCTCAGGCCCGCCACCAGGATGGCGAGCGGCACGACGAGCCGGATGCCTTCTAGGCAGCGCCGGGTCCTCACGGTCCCGCCTCTTCCCGGGTGAGTCTGCGCTCCAGCCCTGAAATCCATAATTCAACCTCCTGTTTATTCTGCTCATCCAGATCGAGAAAGCGGCGGTATTGCCGGATTGCTTCGGCGGGCCGATCCAGGTAAATGTCATATAGAACGCCCAGGTTGAAATGCGCGGCCGCCAGGTTCGAATCAATCCGGATGGCGTGCTCATAGGCCTTTTCGGCCATCTCGAAGAGCCCCTTTTCCCGGTAGGCGATCCCGAGGTTGTTATGGGCCTCGGCGTAGTCCGGTTTCAGCTCGATTGCCCTTCGGTAATGTTCGATCGCCGGGTCCAGCTTGCCTTCGCGTTTGTAGAGGATGCCCAGATTATTATGGGGCGCGCTTAAGTCCGGGGCTAGCTCGACCAGGCGCTGCAGGTCCCGCAGGGCCCGATCATCCCGGCCTTTTTCCATATTCGTCACGGCCCGGTCAAACAGGGCCGCGACCCGTTTGTCGGCCGCGGGATCGGACCCCTCCCGAGCCATCCCGCCCCGTTCCGTGACGGCATCCTTGTCCCGGGGGATCCGGTTCGCGATCGTGCCGGCGCAGGCGGCTAGCAGGGCGCAGGTCCAGACCGCCAACAGCATGACGGCGAGGTGCCGTGAGGGGCGCCGCAGAGCGGCCGGGTGTCGGGCCGTCAAAACAGTCCCCCTTTCGTGAAGATCTCGGCCATCTCCTCTCTTTTATAGCGCGCCGGCAGGAGCTGGGCCAGGCGGCTGTAGCTCTTTTCGATCCATTTGTCGAAATGGTTTCCCCGCCGGGAGCGCTCGACATTCGTCTCGTATGCCGCGATGGCGTTTTCCTCAAAGGGATAGGCCTTCTCCTCCAGGATAAAGTCGTATTGCTCCAGTTGCTCGCCCGTCAACCCGCGGGGGCGCTCCGATTCCAGCAGCGAGTCGCGAAAGGCTTCAAAGAGGTAACCCACTTTGTAGGTCGAGGCGGTGATATATTCTGGAATCTCGAAATCAACCGTCTTGGAGTAGTAGTTCAAGGCTGCATCCAATAGTTCCTGTTTTCTTTTGAGCGTGGTTTCCAGGGGCGGGGCCAGCCGGATCTTGACAAATTCGGCGAGGTGTCGTTCCCCCAGCGAAAAGCTGGCCTGCGCGGCGTGCCGTGCCATGCGGGCAGTCGGGGCTTCCTCGGCTGAGTAGGCCTCCAGGACCCTTTTCATTAGGACTTCCTCTTGTCGGGGCTCTTCCAGGTGATTGCAGGCGCGCGCCGCCTGCAACAGGGCCTCGATGCGCCGCTCGTCGCCGCGGGGTGCCCGCTCGGCCACGACCATGAAGGCGCGCTTGGCGCGACCCCAATCCTTCGTCTGCTGCGAAAGCTCCGCGATGGCCCAGTGCCAGTTCAGGACGCGTGCCCCATCGGATTCGCGCGCGAGGATCTCGTACTGCTCGATCGCCTTGCCGAGCCGCTCCCGCCGCTCGTACAAAACGGCAAGATGCTCGCGTGCCCGGACGACGTGCTCGGAGCGGGGGTAGCTCGCGATCAATTCATGAAGGGCCGTAATCGCCTCTTTGTCTTTTCCGATGTCGGCCAGGAGAACCGAGCCGTCCAGCAGCGCGCCGGCCGCGACCGGGGACCCGGGGACCCGGTCGTGAATTCTCAGATATCCGGCCGCCGCCTCCGCCGGCCGCCCCGCGCTCAATTCCCCCTCGGCCATCTTGTATAGGCTGGAAGCCAGGATCAACTGCAGCTCATCAAGCTCCTTGCGGGAAATCTCGAACGGAGGGTCTTCCGACAAGATCCGCTCGATTCGGGCCACCGCCTTCGAAAAGGCCCTTTCCTCGAAATAGCCGTCCGCGATCAGACGGTGGGCGCGGTAGCGTATCCGGGCCGGCGGCGAACGGTCGATCAGATTCTGGGCATACTCCCGGGAGGCCGCTTGATCCCCCGCCCGGGCGGCCAGCCGGGCCGCCTTGAGCAGCAGCTCGTCTCCCCTGGGGTCTTCCCGGTAACGTTCTGTGTAATGGAAGAGCGCCTTTGCTAAAGCCGTCTCATTCTGGTCGCGGTCATTTTCGATGGCCAACAACCGGTTATAAGCAGCGTCCTGCGTGTGTGAATGCAGCGGGTAGTCTTCCGCCGTCTTTTCGTACTGGGCCGCGGCGGCGGCGTACCGCTTCAGGTCGAACAGTCCCTCGGCCAGGAGGAAACTGGCCTTGGCCGCCTCGATGGAATCGGGAAATTCACGAAGGAATCGGCGCGCCCATTGGTTGGAGATGCGATAATCACCCGGATTGCCCGATCGCCGCGCCGTGGCGAAATGGTGCAGGAGCAGCTCGAAGGCCGTTTCCTTCATCAGGGGCTCGATCTGCCGCCGGGCTGTTTCGGGGGCCCGCCTGGCCCATTCGCCGCCCGATCCGAACAGGACCACGAATTTTTCCTTGGCGGCGATGGCGGCCGGGCCGTTTTTGCGCAGGGTGTGAAGATCAATGAGGGCGGCCTGCATGGCCGGGGCCTCTTCGTCGAGTGGATGGGCCGTCACGAAAGTCTCCAGACTGGAAACCGCCTCGCCAAAGCGCTCCTGCTCGACGTACAGCTCGGAAAGCGAACGATACAGGTAGGGCTCGTAATCCTTGCGTCCCCGCTCGGCGAAATATTCCACCATGGCCGCGGGACCGCCCAGCTCGTCGAAAGACAATAAAAGCGTTCGGACCGCCTCCTTGATCAAGTCGGCCTCCAGCTCGGGGAGCTTGTAGAGGAGCAGTTGTTTTTTCCCCGTGCCCGTGGCCACCGCCTTGCGGTCCAGAAGGCTCAAAAAGGACTGGGCGCTTCCTGCATAATCCGAAAGGGCGAATTGGGTCCAGCCCATCTTGTAGAAGCCCATATCCAAGAACTCCTCATCGGCATACTCCAGCGCCCTGCGGTAAGAAGCCAGGGCAAGGCGCAAATCCTCCAGATCAAAGTAAAACTCGCCCATCCTGAAGTGGGCTTCCTGGACGTATGGGCTGCCGGAGTGTTGGTCGATCAACCGCTGCAGCGTCTCGAGGGCCGCCATGATCCGGTCCTGCTCGGCGTAGCCCCGCGCGAGCTGATACAGGGCGGCGTCGTTGGCGGCTCGCTGCGGATACTGCTGCAGGAGCGCCTCATAGAGCCGGATGGAGCGGGCGTGATCGATCTTGGGAAAGCCGGGACGCTCCGGTAGCTTGCCCTTTGCGTAAAGCCTCAGGCGGTTGTAGTAGGTTTCAAGCTTGCGGGCGTGGGTGTTGGTCTCCAGCTTCATGTAAAGGTCCGCCAGCCGGTGGATGGCCTCGGCCTTCAGGTCGCTCTTGTAATCAAAATGGCTGAGAATAAAGCTCTCATACTCCTCCAATGCCTTGAGCTTGGAGTCCCGGTTCCGGGGATCCTTCTGGCTGTTGAGCACCTCATGCAGGACACCCTGTATCTTCCCCCGTTCGATCTGATAGCCCGACTCCCTGCCGTCGGCGAGCATCGGCGGGACGAGCAGGATCAACAGGGCGGCCGGCAGGAACCGGATCGTCCAGCGATCCGGCCTTGGGCGCGCGGCGGCGTTATTCCGGGTCGATCTGCGCATAGGACTCCGTGATCTGAGCGGCGAAGTAATTGGCGATCCCGATGCAGGCCTCGACGGCCAGCCGGTCCAGGGCTTCGACCTGACGGCGCAGCATCTCGATCCGCAGGCGATCCAGGTAAGCCTTCAGATCGGCTCTGAAGCGAATCAGGCGGTCCTGAAGGTCGCGGATATCCCTGGCCAACAGGATGAACTCCCCCTTGGGAAGGAGCCGATGATCCCCCAGAATTTCGCGCTCCAGCCGCTCCAGGCGGTCATACGCCTCCAGGATTTCATTCCAATTCAGCGCTTCGCTGGCGGCCGGCGTCAGGGATGAATACGCGATCCCGTGCAGCTCGTTGCGGGTCAGTCGCATGGCCTGGGCGACCGCCGGGATCGGGACCGGGTCGTCTGAATTCGCCTGCGAGAGGTGGGCCAGCCGCTTGCGGGCCAGGCGAAGCTCGCTTCGGTATTCGTGAAGCGCATTCCTATAATTTCGCAATGAATGGTTGAAGAGCTTCAGCTTCGAGTAAATATGACCCGAGACCAGAGGCGCCTGCTTGCCGAAGGGCGTCTCACTGAATTGGGACGAAAGGTCCGAGAACGAGACCAGGGCCGTGGCAAAATCATCTGCCTTCAAGGAGGCCCATCCCCTGCCGTACAGGATCTTTTCGGGTGATTGATATCCGGCCGGGATGCTCGCCAGCTCCGACAGGGCCTGCACGGAGTTTCCCGTTTCCAGATGCAAATAGCCCAGAAGTAGGTGCGCGTGGGCCTTGAGCTTGTCCATGCGAGGCAGATCCCGGCCCGCCAGTTCCTGGACGCGTACCAGCGTCTTGATCGCCCGGGGGGTCTGTCCGTCCCGGATCATGCCGATGGCCAGGGACATCAATCCGTAGGGGTGAAACGGATCGTTCACCGGGATCCGGCCGAAAAACCGCTCCGCCTCGGCGAGCGAGCCCAGCCGCACGTGGCTGTTTCCGGCAAGGTAGAGGGCCTCCGGAATGCTCGATGGGGACAGGGCGACGATACTGCGGGAAAACGCCTCGATCGCGTCTGTATCGCGCTGTCGCGCATATTGCGCCTTCTGCACATAAAACCAGGCCTCGGCGCGCCGGCTTGGGATGTCCGTCATCCGGGCAATTTCCAGAAACAGGCGCTCCGCCTCCGGCATCAACTTCAGTTGAAAATAGCTGTGAGCCAGAGAGAAGAGAACCTCCTCCCTGGCGAAGCCCGGCGGTTGCCCTTCCAATCTCTGGAGTGCCAGGATCGCGCTGGAGAGGGGGTCCTCCTGGGTCTCGAGGAAGGTCATTCGACGCGCCCGGAAGTTATCATAGTCTGGAACGGCCCGTTCGGCCCCGCCCCGCCAGATCTCATGGTGCAGCTGCGGTCCTTCCTCGCCTTCATGGAAGTAGAGCATGATGCGGAGTCGGTGCGCCGTCTTCGTAAAGGGGATCGGGTGGACCTTCAGGTATTTGCGCCCGTTTTTTTCAAGCCCCCCATAGGATACCGTCAGGAGATGCTCGCCCGATCCCAGGATGGACTGATGAAGCCGGTGAACGCCGTGTTGCTCGAGGGCGATCTTTTCATGGTCCGGGTATCGATACAGCAGGATTTCGCGGCCGTCCAGTGAAAGGCTGAGGAATCTGGGGGAGGCATGAAAATCGGAGGGGCCGTGCGCGCCCCCGTCCAGGGCGAAATAGACGTCAAACAGTCCGACGGGACGGTCGGTCCCTTCCAGGATTTCCTCAAGCCGCTTCTTGGTTTCAACCAGGTCAAGGTAAAGCCCATCCAGCCGGGAAAGCAAGGATGCGGCATCGGGGGGCCGGGTTTCCGCGGATGAAACGTGCGGGATGCCGCCTGAAACCGCCAGGATGAGTCCCGCCAGCAGGAGAAGCAACGGGAGGCGTTTCGCGCGCCGGGGATGTATGGCGGTGATACTATTCAAGAAATAGCTCCTCCTTGCCGAATTCGGTCTGCTCCAGGACGAGGTTTTTTGCAATTCCAATGCCAGCCTGAATCGAGAGGTCTTCCAGGCGTTCTCTCTCGGTCAAGAGCGAGCCGAGGGCGATTCGCGACTGCAGGGCCGCTACGCCATCCTCTAGGACTCTCAGGCGAGAGATCAGCTTTTTGTCCCCGCTCAGGGTCGGGTGATCCCGAATCAGGACCGAAACCTTTTCGAAATTCTGGGCGATTTCCCGGTGCTGAGGGTGTCCCGCCTGCCCGTCGTCACCCCAAATCTGGTTTTTCGCGCGGCCGAGCGAAGCGATTCTCTCGGAGAGGCGCCCGATTCGCAGTGAAGTATTCTCCAGGGCGTCGCGGTAGCTGCTCACAGCCCGGGGATAGGCCTTGAGCTTGGAGTAGGAGTAGGCCATCCAGAGATAGGCCTCCTGCCCGTAGCGGCTGGTCGGGTACCGGGCGACCAGATCTTTGAAGGCCACGATGGCCTTGGTGTATTCCTCGGAGCGCATGTAGCACCATCCGATCCCGAAGAGGGCCAGATCGAAATCGCGGCTGTCGAGCGGGACGCCGCCCAGCATCTCGATGGCCTCCCGGTAGCGGCCCTGCTCGATGAACAACAGGCCGAGGGTCACGCGGCTCTTGGCCGACAGCGCGAGCGGGGAGGGGCTCTGCGGCCTGGAGAGGATGGAATCCGGTTTGGTCAGCTTCGTGAAGGCCTGTTGCGCGGCGTAGCTGTCTCCGAATCCGAGGTAGGCCAGGCCGGTTCCGTACAACGCGTAGGGGTGAAAGCCGCTGTTCGGGGGAATCTGACCGAAGGCGGCGATGGCCGCCCCGTGTTTCTTCTGCTTCAGATAGCTTTGGGCCGCGAGGTAATGCATCTCGGGCTGAAGGCCGTGCGGGAAGCGCCGTACCAGGCGCTCGTAGACCTGCGATGCCTCGGTGAACGCGCCCCGCCGGTAGTGCGCCCGCTGGATCAGGAGCCAGGCTTCCAGGACTTGGCCTTCGTCCGCCTCGGGGTGTTGGGCGGCGGTCCGGAGGACCCCCAGCGAGCGCTCACCCAGCCCCAGCCCATCGTAAGCGCGTCCGAGCAGGAGCAGGGTTTCGGGTTCCGGGGAGGTCGGATCGGAATCGCGTTGAATCCCGAGGAGAAGGGCGGCCGCCTCTCCCTCTTTCCCCGAGCCGAGAAGATGCGAGGCGTTCTGCCGGGCGAGGGCTGAAAGTCGGTTGGCCCAAAGGGGATCGGGCCACTGCAGCCTCTCGATGAGAATCGGTGAATCGCCGTTGGGCTCACCTAGGCTCAAGAGAAGCACCAGCGGGCCGTCCGATTTGCGGACTGAGACGAAGTCGGTCGTGGTTCCCTCCGATTTGGGAAGAAAGCCCGAATGGATCAGATGAAAGGAATGATCAGCGATACTGGTCTGAAAGGCGGCCCATCGATCGGCGTATGCCGCTGCAACGGGGGGCTGCGGATTTATTTCAAAGTCTCTGGAGGCGATCTGCGTGCCGTTCCATTCCAGGCGCAGCGTTTTTCCCTTCGAGGACCGGGTCTCCGCTCTTGCCGACAGGAAATAGATGAGAACTCGATCCGGGGCGGCGGCTGGATTGTGCAGCAAGGAAATGAGCGGGTCCTTCAGCCTGTCCAAGACCGACAACGTCAGCGACTCCAGATCCTTGCGGAGCGCCTGAGGGTCGGGCTGGGAGAAATCCGGGGGGGATTGAGCGGCGGCAGGATGATGGTCGAGCAACAATGGAGA
>CAYGBP010000046.1:2820-10687 GCA_964348105.1 uncultured Nitrospirota bacterium | reverse complement strand
CCCGCTGATCGGCTTGTCTCGGCGGCGAGGTTTGTGGTAACATGCGGCGCCGTAGACAGTGCGGCGCCGCGCTACGGAAGGAGACACAGTGGATTATCGTTTGCTGGCCGAAAAAATACTGGACGGGTATGAGCTGAGCCGGGATGAGGGCATCGGCCTCCTGGAGGCGCCCGATGCCCATCTGCCCCAGCTCCTGGAGTCCGCCTTCATGATCCGTGAGCGATACTTCGGCCGGCGGGTCCGGTTGCATGTGCTGATGAACGCCAAGAGCGGCATCTGTCCCGAGGACTGCGGTTACTGCTCCCAATCGTCCGTGTCTTCCGCCGACATCGAGCGGTATCCGCTGCGTGCGCGCGAGGAGCTGGTGGAGGGGGCCCTCAAGGCCCAAAGCGCCAGGGCGCTTCGCTACTGCCTAGTGATCAGCGCCCGCGGGCCGACGGAGCGCGAGGTTGATTTCATTTGCGAGGCGGTGCGCGAGATCAAGAAGCGCACGGAACTGGAAATCTGCTGCTCCCTGGGCCTGCTCAACGACGAGCAGGCGCGGCGCCTGCGCTCAGCCGGCGTGGACCGGATCAACCACAACCTGAATACCAGCGAGCGGTTCTATCCGCAGATCTGCTCGACGCATGAATACGAGGATCGCGTGAGAACGATCCGGGCGGTGCAGGCAGCGGGGATGACCACCTGCAGCGGGGTTCTGGCCGGCATGGGGGAGAATTCCGGGGATCTGTTCGACTTGGCGCTGGCCGTCGGGCGTCTGAAGATCGACTCGATCCCGATTAATTTCCTCAACCCGGTGGACGGGACGCCTTTACAGGGCCTGCGGGAGCTGACGCCGCAGCGCTGCCTGAAGATTCTGTGCCTTTTCCGATTTGTCAATCCTTCGACCGAAATCAAGGTGGGGGGCGGCCGGGAGATGCATTTGGGTGAGATGCAGCCGCTGATGTTCTATCCCGCTAATTCCATATTCGTGGGGGGGTATCTGACGACGCCGGGGCAGGGGGCCGCCGAGGCGCTTCGGATGATTGAGGCTCAGGGATTCGAGGTGGAGGAGAAGATCGAAGAAGGCCGGGCTCAGTCCTCGACGATCTCCAGATTGTAGACCCGTCCTGCCTTTGCGCCGGCTGCCTGAAGAATCGTCCGAAGGGCGGTGGCGGTTTTTCCTTCTTTGCCGATGACCCTCCCCATGTCCTCCTTAGCCACCCGCAGTTCGATTACGGTGACCTTGAGACCTTTCACTTCCTTGGCCAGCACCTTATCCGGATTGCTCACGAGAAATCTGACGATGTATTCCACTAAATCTCTCATCCGGCCTCCGCATCTTTATCCATTCTAGGTCTTGATGCAGTCCACTTTGTGTGTATATTCTTACCACAAATGGGCATATTATCTGCATCCAAAAAGGTTTGTCAACACAAAATTGGACATTAAATATAACGGCACAAATTTTTGGAATATTGTGATTTTTA
The DNA here is from genome assembly GCA_964348105.1 of uncultured Nitrospirota bacterium. Taxonomy (GTDB): domain Bacteria; phylum Nitrospirota; class Nitrospiria; order DATECO01; family DATECO01; genus CAYGBP01. Next base: position 9,218 of record CAYGBP010000046.1, on the reverse strand, counting down.
ACTTGACAAGGGGATGCCTATATGATAAAAGGCGCACTGTTAAAAAAGGTTGTTTTTCATTGAAGACAGGCGCCATGCTGCTCAGGAGCTTCAGCTCCCCGGGCTTTTAAATAATTAAAAGGACATTTTAACTCGATCCTGTGCCAATCTAAATCGATCGCGCGGTAATCGCCCGCGCCCCGGGGGCGGCCGCTGCGTGGGGGGGAGGGGCCACCATGAAGACCATCGCCATCGTCAATCAAAAAGGGGGGTGCGGGAAGACCACGACCGCGATAAATCTTTCGGCCTGCCTCGCCCTTGAGCACCGCAAGGTGTTGCTGATCGATATGGACCCCCAGGCGCATGCAACCCTGGGATATAACGTGCAGCCGGACGGCGTCGTGAAAGGCATGTACGAAGTCTTGAGCGGGGACGCCTCCCTCGATGATATCCTCATCAGCCTTTCCCCCAGCCTTCAGCTTGCTCCCGCAAATGTGACGCTCAGCGCCATCGAGCAGTTGCTGGCGGGGGTGCCGGACCGCGAGAAGCAGCTATTGGAAAAAATTCGCGCCCTGCGGACTCACTTCGATTACGTGCTGATCGACTGCCCGCCCAGCGTGGGGCTTTTGACTTTCAACGCCCTCATCGCTTCGCAACAGGTGGTGGTGCCCGTCGAGACCAGCTTCTTCTCGCTGCAGGGCCTGGGCAAGCTGGCCGAAACGGTCCAGATCATCGGCGAGCGCGTCGGACATGAAATCGACGTGAGGGTGTTGCCGACGAAGTTCGACCGCCGGACCGGCTATTCGAAGGAGGTGCTTTCCAAAATCTACGATCGGTTCAAGGACGTGGCCTTCCGCAGCGTGATCAACCTCAATGAAAAGCTGAGAGAGGCGACCAGTCTGGGGCTTCCCATCAGCGAGTATGCGCCGGACTCCGCAGGGTTCAAGGATTATCTGGACATGACGCGCGAGCTGCTGGCGCTGGAAAAGGAGCCGGAGGGCGCTCCCGCCCCCGAGATGCCGAGTGGACCTCAGGTGGTGTGCGGAATCCTCTTCCGGGTCAAGGCGGCCCATGCCCGGGAGGTGAAGCTGGCCGGGGATTTCAATCAATGGGTTCCGGACCGGGATGTGATGACCTTCAGGGACGCCAACGGATTGTGGAAAAAATTCGTGCTGCTGCCGCCCGGGCAGTATCATTATAAATTCCTGATCGACGATGAATGGAGGGAAGACCCGAGCAATCCGGTGGTGGTCAGCACCGAAAACGGCCTGGTCAGCTCGATGATCGCGGTGGAGGAAGTGGCCTTTCCCATGCTCAAGACCGTGGGCGCCGGCGCCGGGTCGATGGGCTCGCCATCGCGGGACTAGGACCACGGCCTTTTTGCCGGGAAAGGGGCGCGCGCCTGAGGCCACCTGCCCGTCCGGGCCCGTGATCCGCCTCGCCTCCTGCCGGAATGGATCCGACGCCCCCCTTTTACTTCCCATTCAGTCCATAACTCATTGGTTTTATTCACTTCATTGACAGAAGGCCCTGATGTGGTATTATTAAAGTGAGGGCCGTGCATGCTAGAATCCAAGTCCGCGATCGTCTTTTCCGGAGGAGGTGCCAGGGGGGCCTACAGTGCGGGCGTTGCGCTGGCCTTTAAGGAATATCGGCGTTTTCCTGCCATTGTTTCCGGTACTTCCGTCGGGGCATTGATTGCCGCGATGGTGGTGAGCGGGGAGGAGGAGGAGCTGGTCCGGGTCTGGAAACAGCTCACTCCCCACAAGGTCTATCGCAAACGGCGCACCTTAAACTTCCTGCTGTCTTTTGTCTCCAATTACCTTTACCCGGGCTTCTCGGCCGAGCCGCTGGGCCAGCTTCTCGAAAAGCATATCGATGTCCAAAAGATCAGGAAAAGTCCCCGCCATCTCCTCGTGACCTGCTACAACCAGACGTTGCAGCAGGTGGAGCGCTTCGATAATTACAGCGAGTCACTTCACAGGATTCTGCTGGCCAGCACCGCCCTGCCGATCATCTTTCCTCCCGTCGTGATCAATGGGCATGAATATGTCGACATGGGGGCCACCCAGGTGCCGCTCAAGCCGGTGATCGCCTGCGGGGCCGAGAAGATCTTCGTGGTGCTGTCCGACCACCCGGACGATTACAGAAAGACTGTGCGAAACAACCTGGACTGGGCCATCCGGGTGATGCATCTGGCTCAGCGGGACAATGTCCTTCTGGATATCGAACTGGCCCGCCGGACCAACTTGGCCGCCGACGGCACGGGGTATAAGTTCGTCGATGTCGTGGTGATCCACCCCTCACGTGCCCTCGGGCTGGGTTTCCTGGACTTTCACAAACGTCACCACATCCAGCGGGCCATCGAGCTGGGCATCGAGGACGGCCTGCGCATCCTCAAGCGCGACGCCCCGGGCGCCTCCCCCGACTCGGGAAGCCTCGCGGGAGAGGTGTCCCGCCGGTAACCCTGTCATTTGCCGTTCCGGAGCCTTCACTCGGCTGCAATCGATTTTACTTTATCCCGCCCCTTCTTATATTTGAAAAGGATATCCGATTATGCTATTCTTCGCCCCATGCTGTTCAAGGTTCCCAGCGGCACCGTCTTCGGGCTGGACGCCCACCGGGTGGACGTCGAGGTGGATGTGTCGGCCGGCCTTCCCGCATTCGCCATCGTGGGGCTTCCGGACACCACGGTGAAGGAAAGCAGGGAGCGTGTCCGCTCGGCCGTGAAGAATACCGGATTTAACTTTCCCGTCCGCAAGATCACCATCAATCTCGCGCCGGCGAATCTGAAGAAGGAGGGGGCGGGATTCGACCTGCCCATGGCCCTGGGGATCCTCGGTGCCGAACGGGTGATCAAGCCCGAAACCTTGGGAAGGTTTTTGGTCGTGGGGGAGCTGTCGCTGGATGGCAGGATCCGGCCGATCAAGGGTGCCCTGCCGATCGCGGTGGCGGCCCGCGAGGCAGGGTTCGAGGGGCTCATCCTGCCCCAACGCAATGGCGCCGAGGCGGCAGTGGTGAAAGGCATCCCCGTTTACGGGATGGATACCCTGCCCCAGGTGGTTGAATTTCTCAACCAAACCTTGAAGGTGGAGCCGGAGCGGGTGGACCTCGATCGTCTCTTCCGGCGTGAGGCGGCAATGGTTGACGACTTTGCCGAGGTAAAGGGCCAGCAGCATGCCAAGCGGGCCCTCGAAGTGGCGGCGGCGGGCGCCCACAATGTCTTGATGGTGGGGCCGCCCGGTTCCGGCAAGACGATGCTGGCCAAGCGTCTTGCGGGGATCCTGCCGCCGGTCTCGCTGGAGGAGGCGCTGCAGACCACCAAGATCCACAGTGTCATGGGACTGCTATCCGATCGGCAGCCCTTGCTAGGGGCGCGCCCCTTCAGGGCGCCGCACCACACCATCTCGGACGCGGGGTTGATCGGGGGTGGACAGATCCCAAAGCCGGGAGAGGTCAGCCTCGCGCATCATGGCGTCCTGTTTTTGGACGAGGTGCCGGAATTCAGAAGAAACGTGCTGGAGGTCCTGAGGCAGCCGTTGGAGGAAGGCCAGATCACGATCGCCCGTGCCGCCGTCTCCCTGTCCTATCCTGCCCGATTCATGCTGGTGGCCGCCATGAACCCCTGTCCCTGCGGCTTCTTCACCGACCGGATGCGCCAATGTCTCTGCACGCCCCCCCAGATTCAGAAGTACCGCTCCCGGGTATCGGGCCCCTTACTGGACCGGATCGACATTCACCTGCAGGTCCCGGCCGTTCCCTTCCGTGACCTGAGCGGGGAGGGCCAGGCCGAAAAATCCGAATCCATCCGCGCCCGGGTGACCCGCGCGCGCGACCGGCAGGCGAAGCGATACGGGCCGGAGGGCCTTTATAACAACGCCCAGATTCGCCCCAGGCTGCTCAAGAAATATTGTCAGGTCGATGCGGAATGCCGCACCCTGCTCGAGGCGGCTATGGACCGGCTGGGTTTGTCGGCCCGCGGCTACCATCGCATTCTCAGGGTGGCGCGGACGATCGCCGATCTGGACGAGCGGGAGGAGATCCTGCCGCAGGACGTCTCCGAGGCCATCCAGTACCGGACGCTGGACCGGCGGGTCCTTGCATAAATTCGGCGGATGCCGTATCCTGTCTGCCATGATCGAGCCAGGATGGATGCCATGGAAGCCTGTCGTCTGGGCCGGTGTCGCGCTTGCCGTCCTTTTCCTCCTTTTCCAGCTTTCGCGGGCCAACGCGGCCCAGGGATCGATCCGGGTGGGGGAGCGGGCGCCGGACTTCGAGTTGCCGGATCAAAGCGGGCGAACGATCCGACTGTCGGATTATGCGGGGAAGCGATGGGTGGTGTTGTATTTCTACCCCAAGGACGACACCCCCGGATGCACCAAGGAGGCCTGCAGCTTTCGGGATAATTTAAACCAGCTTCAATCCCTGAATGCGGCGGTGCTGGGCGTCAGCGTGGATGACGTGCGCTCGCACGCGAAGTTCGCCGAAAAATTCGAGCTGAATTTTCCGATTCTAAGCGATTCGCGGTATGAAGTTTGCGAAGCGTACGGGACCTTGACCCGGTTCATGGGGATCAAGCTTGCCCACCGGACCACCTTCATCATCGACCCGGAGGGGATCGTGCGCAGGGTGTTTCCCAAAGTCAAACCGCAGGATCATGCCATCGAGGTGGCGGCGGCCCTGAAGACGCTCCAGGGGCAGGCTGGGACCGGCATAGGGGACTAGGCCATGCCGGGGCCGTACATCCCGCCGTTGCAGTCGAAGCAGAGATACTCTCCGTCCATGTTGACCGTTGGCTCGTCGCATGTCGGGCAGGGCGGGCCGTTGCGCTTGGGAATGGTGAAGGCGGGGAGCTCAAGATCGTCCGCGTCCTGCATTTCTTCTTCGAATGATTCGTTCACGGTTCCTCCCCTCTTCGGGCATCTGGGTGGATTCCTTTCCCCCGGGTGGGGATCGGTCGGTTGAAATTTTATCAAAGATGAGTCTTCACTGCAAATCAGGCGCAGCCGCAACGGTCTGAAGGGGGGATCGATGATGGGTGACGATCGCGTAGCCCTTATTTGGGATGACATCCATGAATTCCTGGGGTCTGATCCGGGACCGGCGAGCCGAAAGCACCTCGCGGCCGGCGAGATGCGGTATACGATGGGCATGCATCGATACTATTTGGAGGGAACGGCTGCCCTGGATCCCGACCGCCTAACGCGATTGACGCGGCTCGCCGCCGAGCACAACCTCCGGCTGGACGAGCGAGAACCCGGAAACTACGTCGTATTCGACCGGAATAATGACTATATCGGCCGGGCCCAGCATCACCGGCTGATCCTGATGCCCCAAAAAATGCCCAAGGACCTGTTTCTTCAATTTATCTCGCTCTATTCCGCGTAATATCCCCGTGTGGATTTTCCTCCATACCGCTCCGGAACCCATGGCGCCTTGACGCCGCCCTTTCCCGCGATATAATCAGAATAGGACCGGTGCGTCCACTCCCGGCTGCATAAGGTGCCGGCCTAGAGAGGCTTGATTTTCCGTCCTGTATAAGGGAGAGCATTCGCGTGGGGCAGGAGGCGTTCGACAAGGAGTTTAATGCCGAGGCGGAAAGGCTTCGCGCCGTCTACGGGATGAATATCCTGCAGGCCCAACCCGACGCCGTACTGGATGATTTTTGCGAGCGGGTGGCCCGGCTCTTCAACGTGCCCATCTGCGTCGTCAGCTTGGTCCTGGAGGAAAAGCAGTGGTTCAAGGCCAGCTTCGGCTGCCCGACGGATCTGGCGGCATCGCGGGAGACGCCTCGTGACATCTCATTCTGTACGCATGTCGTGGGAAAAAAACAGCCTCTGGTGGTGGCCGAGATTGCCAAGGATCCCCGGTTCGCCCATAACCCCCTCGTCAAAAGGTACGGCTTCGGCTTCTATGCCGGTTTTCCGCTGCGAACCCGCGAAGGTTATGTCCTGGGCACCCTTTGTATCTATGATCTGAAGCCAAGGCAGTTCACGATGCGGGAGCTGCAGCTTCTCGAGCTTTTCAGCGAGCGGGTGATGGCTCACCTGGAACTCTGCAGGGAGCTGGAGCATGTGCAAGCCTCCGAGGCCCGATTTCGTAGCATCGCCGAATCGGCGCATGACGGGTTGTTGGTGATGGGGCCGGACGGCCGCGTCCAGGAGGTCAACGCCTCCCTGGAGTCGATGTTCGGCTGGAGCCGGCAGGAGCTCCTGGGCCAAAAGGTGGAGATGCTGATGCCGGCCCGCTATGCAACGGCGCACCGCGATGGGCTGTACCGCTTGTTCACGAACGGACAGTCGGATCGATTCAGTCGCGTGCTCGAGGCCGAGGGAGTCCGCCGGGACGGTGGAGAATTCCCCATCGAGATCAGCATCTCGGGGTTCAAAGCGGATGAACAGTGGACCCTGACCGCCTTC
>CAYGBP010000046.1:0-2810 GCA_964348105.1 uncultured Nitrospirota bacterium | reverse complement strand
GATGTGACGGAGCGAAAAAAGGCGGAGGCGGCTCAGAAACAGACGATCTCGCTGCTGCAGTCCACACTCGAATCGACGGCGGACGGAATGCTGGTCGTGGATCGCGCCGGCCGGATCGTGAGCTTCAACCGACAGTTCGTGAAAATGTGGCGGATACCGAAAGACGTGTTGGCCACCCGCGATGACAATCGCGCCCTGGGCTGTGTGACGGATCAGGTCAAGGAGCCGGAGGCCTTTCTGGAAAAGATCAGGTACCTTTATTCCCGGCCGGAGGAGGAGAGTCACGACGTCGTGGAATTCAAGGACGGCCGCATCTACGAGCGCTTTTCGCAGCCGCAGCGGATCGACGGCCGGGCCGTCGGGCGCGTCTGGAGCTTCCGGGATGTGACGGAGCATCGACGAGCCCAGGCCGACCTTGAAAAGCACGCCATTCGGGATCCGCTCACGGAGCTGTACAACCGTCGCTATTTCGAAAACCGGATTCAGGAGGAGATGCGCCACGCCCAACGATACGGGAAGGGGTTGGCAATCTTCCTCTGCGATCTTGACCATTTTAAGCGGATTAACGATGAGAAGGGACACGCGGCGGGCGATGAAGTCCTTCAGCATGTGGCCGACAGCATCCGCAAATCAACCCGCGGCACCGATCTGATTTTTCGGTGGGGCGGGGATGAGATCGTGGTGGTGCTGCCGGAAGCGACCCGGAACGGTGTGCGGACAGCGGCCGACCGGCTCCGGGGCGGGGTTCGGGCGAAAGGCCGGCAGCTCGGCCTGGACCTGGATCTGAGCATTGGGGTGGCGGTTTATCCGGAGAATACCGATGCCCCCGGCGATTTGATGCGCGTTGCGGATCGGGCATTGTACATCGCGAAAAAAGGCGGCGAAAAATACCAGGTGGGCGGCGAGCCCTACCTTCTGGATCAGGATTCCGTCTCGGCCGTTTTCCAACCCGTCATGGATATCCGCTCCGGCCGCGTGATCGGATACGAGGCCCTCGCGAGAGACGCGGAGGGCGTGGCATCCGTGCGGGATCTGTTCAAGAAATACCATGCCGTGGGGCGATTGGATGATTTTAAGGCCCTGTGCTTTCGCAAGCAGATGGAAGAGGCCAAAGCCCTGAAGCTCAAGCGGGTCTTCATCAACATGGATTTTTCAATGCTCCATCTCCTGGAACCGCTGCCCCCGATCCCGTCGATGGATGTCGTCCTGGAGATCTCGGAGGCGGAGTCGTTACACGATCTGAAGGCCCATCTGAAGCTGGCCGAAAGGTGGCGCAGAAATGGGTTCAAATATGCCATCGATGACTTCGGCGCCGGTTTCCTCTCCCTGCCGTTCATTGCGAGGTTCATCCCGGATTACATCAAAGTCGACCGTTCGGCGATTCAGCTTGCGGTCTATTCCCTGGGGTTTCGAAAGTTCACAAAAACGCTGATTCATGCACTGCAGGAATATGTCAGCGAAGGGATCATCGCCGAAGGCATCGAGACCGAAAAGGAATTGGCCGTCATCAAGGAACTGGATATCCACCTGGGCCAAGGTTACCTGATCGGAAAGCCGATTCAGCCGGAAGCGGTCTCCGTGCGGCCCGCCGGGGCCCGCCGCCCCCTCAAGCGACTGAAGGTCCTCGGTCCGTTTCACGGGACGCAGCCCCGAAAAGGACGTACAAGCCGCAAGAAGAAATAACGGCCCGTCCTGGAAGGCCGTCCCCTTCTCGAGGCCGGAAGCTTTGCAGTCCTCCCTCTGTGGCAGGCCTATGGATAGGCAATCCCCTTCCTAAATTGGGCAATCTTGCCGGGCATTGTGCCAATTTAAACACAACTCCTTGTAATTGCGATACTTTTTCATTTGGTAGGCCGAATTTCGGACTGGAGGAGGGACCGATTATCGAACTCCCTGGTGCTTATCCACCACTCCATGGTGATTTCGCCTTTCAACCGAATTATAAATATTATTATAAATCAGTAAGTTATAACATAGAAAAGCTTCACATCGTGATGCAGCCCGGTGGTCCGTGACTTGCACAATAAATTAAACAAACGATATAATTTTCATAGGAGGTGCGCAATTTACGATCTGCGGACCCCCAGGGAGGCTGCATGAAACGAATTGCCCTTTACAGCATTTTGATCCTCCTATTCACCGGCGGGAACGGGTGGGCCTACCAGCACGGGGTCCATCTTCTGGGCCAGGTGGACCATTCGGAGGGGGGCACCCTGGCTGAGGTTGGCGGCCTGGTCAAGGATCTGGCCGTTTTCTACTCGGTTGAGCTGGAGCGGGGGGCGATGGCCGGCGACATGGGCCGGTATGCCGGCATCAATCAAGATGATCCCTACATCGACGAGCTCCGCGAGGAGCATGCGCGTGACTTGGCGAGGACTGCCCTTCGTGCCATCATCCGCGGGACGATTGAGCAAGTGGACCTACTGGATACCATCAGGAGCTATGCCCAGCGCATGACCACAACCCGACTGGATGTACGCAAAGACCGGCTGCAGGTCTTCGGGCCGACGCTGAACGAGGACAACCGCGGTACGCCGATCGAAGGTGCGCAGGGACCGTCGCTGCTCTCCCTCCGCAGTGGAATGAGCATGACGGATACGATTCATCCCGTCCCGATGCTGCAGGCCCGTATCATGAATATACAGTCCAAGCTGACCTATGACCCCCTGGCCGGCGGCGACTGGCGCCTGATGGTGGGTCGTGCGCTCTCCGCTTCCTCCGCCGTGGAGGTGGTCTATCTTCACCGCTCCACCGACGTGCAAGACGTCCTGGCGACCCTTCGAGTCGCCTTCTAGGCTCCTTAAGTCGTT
>CAYGBP010000045.1:17803-20437 GCA_964348105.1 uncultured Nitrospirota bacterium | reverse complement strand
CATCAAGGGAACCGGCGAGCGCATGGGGTTGGTCGGAGAGGTGGACAGCGTCGACAACCAGATTCTGTGCAGTCTCGAGGAAGACCGCTTTATCCCGGTCATCGCCCCGGTGGCCGTCGGAAAAGACGGCAAGACTTACAATATCAATGCCGATTCCGCCGCGGGCGCGATCTCGGCCTCGCTCAAGGCCGAAAAGCTGTTGGTGCTAACCGATGTGGCCGGCATCCTGGACGAACAGCAGAAGCTGATCCCCACGCTGTCAAAAAAGGATCTCACCCGGCTGATCCGAAAAGGGATCATCAACGAAGGGATGCTGCCGAAGGTCCAGGCCTGCCTGACGGCCCTGGAGGGGGGTGTGGCGAAAACGCACATCATCGACGGCCGGACCCCCCACGCCCTGCTCCTGGAGATATTCACCGATCAGGGTATCGGAAGCGAAATCGTGGCCTAGATCAGCAGAGCATCGACGGGGTGGACCTCCCGCGATGCTCAGAGGATATCTGAAAGCGGTTTCGTCCTCAAACCTTCTTTACGTTGACCGCCTGCGGCCCCTTGGGGCCTGATGTAATCTCAAACTCCACTTCCTGTCCCTGGGTCAGGCTTTTGAATCCCTCCCCGGCAATTGCGGAGTAATGCACAAAGACATCGGAACCACCTTCCTGGGTGATAAAGCCGTATCCCTTTGTGTCATTGAACCATTTCACGGTGCCTTTCACCATCAGGTCCTCACCTCCTTTTCTGATCCGGCATGATGATCGACAAGTCAGGGAAAAAAAACCACAAGGGGGATACCTTGTGGCGTGTCCGTCGAACGGGCTTGATGAAAGTCATGACCATCATATTCGCGCGCGAGGATAGCATACCGAAGGGCGCATGTCAATCCGCACCGCCTCGGCAACGTCGGTTCTATCCCGATCGCGTCCGGGCTCGGGCGCGCAGGAGGGACAGCATCTGGGCATGCACCCGGCCGTTACTGGCCAAGATTTCCCGGGAGTAGACCGAAAAGTGTTTCCCCGAAAAATCCGAAAGCCTGCCCCCCGCCTCCCGCACGACCACGGCGCCGGCCGCAACATCCCATGGGGACAGCATCAATTCCCAAAATCCGTCAAAGCGGCCCATCGCCACATAGCACAGATCCAGCGCGGCGGAGCCCGTCCGCCTCACGCCCTCAACCTTCATGCTGAATCGCGCAAAATGACGAAGGTTTTCCGGAAGCGATTTCCAGTTAAATCCGGTTACCACCAGGCTGCGCCCCAGCCGCGCGGTCCTTGACACCGAGATCCGGCGGCCGTTCAAAAAGGCACCCTTGCCCTTCCGGGCCTCGAACAGCTCCCGGTGGAATGGATCGAATACAACCCCCAATACCATTTCCCCCGAAATTTCAAGGCCGATGGAAACGCAAAAAGAGGGGAAACCGTGGGCGTAGTTGGTCGTTCCATCCAGCGGATCCACATACCACTGGATCTGCCGCCTTTCCCGCAGGCCGTGCCCTTCCTCGGCCACGATGCCGTGATCGGGATGCCTGCGACGAATCAGCCGGACCACGGTTTTTTCGGCCTCATGATCGGTGCGCGTGACCAGGTTGAATTTTCCCTTGAAGCCCACCCGCATCCTGCCACCGAGATTGCGCATGATGATCCGGCCGGCCTCCCGGGCGGCGCGAATCGCTGTTTCTCTGTAGGCCTTCACGGACTGATTCATCAGGAAAAACGGCGGGCGATGAAGCTGCCTGACTGACGGGACCGCAGCCTCTGGACCGGTTTCAATACTTTCGCTCCTTGGGCGGATAGCGGGTGATGGACACCGGGAGCTTTTCCAGGCGGGGGCCTGAAGGCTCCCAACGGGCTAACGTGTGCTGAAGCCAGGCTTCGTCGTCCCGGGATGGAAAATCAACCCGGTAATGCGCCCCGCGGCTTTCCTCCCGGGACAGCGCGCTTTCCGTGATCACCTCGGCCAGATCGATAACGGCCCTCAGTTCGAAGGCCCCGATCAGCTCCTGATTGAAAACATTTCCCTTATCGCGGACCACAACATCCTCATACCGCCTTCTGAAATTCCGAACCAGGCTTCTCCCTGTCTCAAGCTTTTCCCGCGATCTGAAGATCCCAACGTATTGACTCATGGCCTTGCCCAGTTCCTCGCGCAGGGCGGATAGCTTTTCGCCCTTCTGGCGATCCCGGAGGCGCTTGATCAGATCCAGGTCCTGATTGTAGCTATGCATGGAAGGCGCCAGACGCCCCACCGTCCGGGCGCGTTCGGCGGCGCGAAGGCCGGCGCGCCTTCCGAAAACCACGGTCTCCAGCAGGGCATTCCCGCCCAGGCGGTTGGCGCCATGCACGCTCAAGCAGGCGCACTCGCCGGCGGCATAAAGCCCCTCGATAGCCGTTTCCCCCCAGACATTGGTCTTGATTCCGCCCATGGAATAATGCACCCCGGGGGTGATCGGGACCGGCGCCTCGATCATGTCCACACCGATGTAGGTCAGGGCCAGTTCTCGAATCTGCGGCAATCGCTCGATGATTCGGTCTCTGCCCAGATGACGAACATCCAGCAGGACGCATCCATCCCGGCCCCGCCCGGCTTCGATTTCCTGCTGCTCGGCTCGGGAAACCACATCCCGGCTGGCAAGCTCCA
>CAYGBP010000045.1:16849-17775 GCA_964348105.1 uncultured Nitrospirota bacterium | reverse complement strand
TACGCTTCAAGGTGGTAGGGTGAAATTGGACGTATTCCATATCCATCAAAGGGGTCCCCGCCCGGTATGCCATGCTCATACCATCCCCCGTGTTGATGAGTGCGTTCGTGCTGATCGCATACACGCGGCCGTAGCCCCCTGTCGCCAGGATCACGCACTTGGCCGCGATGGCCGAAAGCTCGCCGGTTCGCAGATTCAGCACCACCGCCCCCTGACACGTGTTTCGGTCCACGATCAGAGAAGTCACGAACCATTCTTCGTATACGAGTACCCTGCGCTTGAGGACCTGTTCGTAGAGAAGATGAACCAGGGCGTGGCCCGTCCGATCGGCAGTGTAGCAGGTACGGGGAAAATCGGCGCCCCCGAAGGGTCTCTGGGCTATCTTTCCTTGCCCGTCGCGGGAAAACAGGGCGCCCATTCGCTCCAGGGACATGATCTCCTCGGGCCCTTCCCGGCAAAGGACCTCGATCGCGTCCTGATCGCCCAGATAATCGCTTCCCTTGACGGTATCAAACGAATGAGCCTCCCAGGAGTCCTCCGGGCGGATCGCCGCATTGATACCCCCCTCCGCCGCGACGGAATGGCTTCGCAGAGGATGCACCTTGGAAATCATTGCCACGTCCAAGTCCGGCGGGATACTGGTGGCCGCCCGCATCCCCGCCAACCCGGACCCGATGATCAGGATATCATGCTGCCTGCTCAAGCCGTGTCCCCCTTCGGACGGGTCCAACGGATCTTCGGCTTACGGGCCGCCAGGACTTCGTCGAGACGCCCCAGGGCGGTGGTGTGGGGCGCCTGTTTGACCCGATCAGGCTCATCCTGCGCCTCCCGGGCGATCTCGATCATCGCCTCACAGAATGCGTCCAGCGTTTCCCGGGTTTCTGATTCGGGCGGCTCGATCATGATCGCCTCCTCCACCACCAGGG
>CAYGBP010000045.1:1832-16839 GCA_964348105.1 uncultured Nitrospirota bacterium | reverse complement strand
AAAGTTCACGGTCGGCGGATAGAATCCGAAATCGATCAGGCGCTTGGCGATATCCCAGGCGTGCACCCCTTTGGATTTCTGCTGTTTGGCCGAAAGAATGCATTCATGCATGCAAGCGCGGTTATAGGGAATGTGATAGACCCCTTCCAGGCGCCTTCGGACGTAGTTCGCATTGATAATCGCGTTCCGGCTGATCTCGGACAGCCCATTCGGTCCGAGCCTGCGAATATAGGCATAGGCCCGCGCCATGATCCCGAAATTTCCATAAAAAGAATGAAGCCGCCCGATTGACGACGGGCGCCTCGAATCCAGATAATAGCCGTCCTCTCTGCGCTCGATGGTGGGGACGGGCAAGTAGGGAATGAGGGCCTCCCGGACTCCCACCGGCCCGGCCCCCGGTCCACCGCCCCCGTGCGGAGTTGAGAACGTTTTATGAAGATTGAAATGGACCACGTCAAAACCGATATCCCCCGGCCGAACCAGACCCAGCAGGGCATTCAGGTTGGCACCGTCCAGATACATCAGGCCGCCCACCTGGTGGATTACCTCGGCAATTGCATGGATGTCCCGCTCGAACAGGCCGAGGGTGTTGGGATTGGTGAGCATGAGGGCGGCGCAGTCATCATCCGCCAGCCGCTTCAGTTCGTCCATGTCGACCAAGCCGTCCCGGTTCGACTTCACCACCCTCACCTGGTACCCGACCAGCGCGGCGCTCGCGGGATTCGTCCCGTGCGCCGAATCCGGAATCAGGACGTGCGTGCGCGAACGCCCCCGATCCCGATGGTATGCCCGGATCATGAGCATGCCGGCCAACTCGCCCTGCGCCCCGGCCGCCGGTTGCAGGGATACACGGTCCATCCCGGAGATTTCCCTGAGGTGCTGTTCCAATTCGTACATCAGGGCCAGGGCCCCCTGCGAAAGCTCCTGGCGCTGCAACGGATGCGACTGGGCCAGGCCCGGCAGCCGGGCGATATCCTCGTTGATTTTGGGATTGTACTTCATCGTGCAGGATCCCAGCGGATAAAACCCCACATCCACGCCGTAATTTTCACGCGACAGCCTTACATAATGTCGCACGACCTCCACCTCGCTGACCTCCGGAAGTTCCGGCGGTGAAGACCTCAGCAATTCCTTCGGCACCCATTGGTCCAGATCCTGCGCGGGCACGTCCAGGGGCGGCAGCGAATAGGCCCGCCGCCCGGACGAGCCTTTCTCAAATATCAGCGGCTCCGGCATGAAGATCCTCTCCTTTGCTCAATTCTGGTGGGATAGTCGCAGTCTGAATTTTGATCGATCGGTTCATGGGCCCTTTCCTGATCCGGCGCCCAGCAGGGACGTCAGGCGGTCGATCTCCTCTCCCGTTCGCCTCTCCGTTACGCACCATAGCATGCGATTTTTTAGCTTGCGATTGACGCTCCCCAGATCAAGACCTCCGATGATCCCGGCCTTGAGCAAGCTCTTGTTGATCCGTGAGGGCGGGATGGGCGTCTTGACCACGAATTCCTTGAAAAATGGCGACGAAAATTCCAACTCGAACCCTGGAATCGAACACATCTTCTTCTGGACATGATGGGTCTTGTGAAGGCACTGCTCGGCCACTTCCCGCAGCCCCTCCCGCCCCATCGTGACCAGATAAACCGTGGCGGCCAGCGCCATCAAGGCCTGGTTCGTGCAGATATTCGAGGTGGCCCTCTCCCGGCGGATATGCTGCTCGCGCGCCTGCAGCGTGAGGCAATAGCCTCTGCGCCCCGCCCGATCGACCGTCGCTCCCACGATTCGTCCGGGCATCTGGCGCATATACTCCGGCCGGGTGGCCATAAACCCCACGTAGGGGCCACCGAACCCCATCGGGATCCCGAGCGGCTGGCCCTCCCCCACCGCGATATCCTCTCCCAAGGCTCCGGGCGGCTCCAGAATACCGAGGGAAATAGGATCCGCCATGACAACGCACAAGGCGCCCCTTTCCCGGGCCAGGTTCGATATCTCCCCAACCTGCTCGAGGCACCCGTAGAAATTCGGATGTTGGATCAAGACGGCCGCATAGCCATCTTTCGGGCCGGAGGACAGCACATCGAAAAGGCGCTGAAGATCCGTCCGCCCCTCCAAAATATCCACCTCCTTGATGGGCGACCCCAACCCGCGCAGGTAGGTCTTGACCACCTCCCGGTAGTTGGGATGAACCGCCCCCGACAGGAGAACACGATTTCTTTTCGTAATCCGGCAGGCCATCAGGGCGGCCTCGGCCAGGGCCGAGGCCCCGTCATACACCGAAGCGTTGGAGACCTCCATTCCGGTGATTTCACAAATCATCGTCTGGAATTCATAGATGGACTGAAGCAGACCTTGGCTCATCTCGGCCTGATAAGGCGTGTAGGCGGTATAGAATTCGGAGCGTGAAATCAGGTGGGGAACGATGGAGGGAATATAATGATCGTAGGCCCCCGCCCCGAGAAAAACCACATGGCTTTCAGCATGGGCGTTGCGATCCGCAAGCCTTGCCAGATCGCGTCGGAGCTCCAACTCGGAAAGCGGCGGGGGAATGTCCAGCGGCCGGCCGAGTCTGACGGCCTCCGGGATTTCCCGCAAGAGATCCTCAAGTGCCGAGACGCCAATGGCGTCGAGCATCGACTGCTGATCCTTTGGTGTATTCGGAATGTACTCCATCCAGTCCTCCCTGATCCCGAATCAGGCTTCAAGAGTTATTTTGATGATTTCTTCCCGTAGAAGGGGGGCTTCACCACAACGGCGGGGATGACCTTGTTTCGAATCTCGATCAGCAGCTCGGTCTCGGGTTCCCAATACCCGGAGCACACATATCCCATTCCGATTCCCTGGTGGAGCATGGGAGACATATTGCCGCTGGTCACCTTTCCGATCTGCTTTCCGTTGGAGTAGATTGTATAGCCTTTTCGGGGGACTCCCGGCTGCAGCAGCCGGAAACCCACCAGCTTCTTCTCTAACCCGCTCTGCTGTTGCTTTTGAAGTGCCGCCTTGCCGATAAAATCTGGTTTTGCCATGTCCACGACCCAACCGAGCCCCGCCTCCAGCGGCGTGGTCTGCTCATCGATATCGTTGCCATACAGGGGATATCCCTTTTCCAGGCGTAACGTGTCCCTGGCCCCTAAACCGGCGGGCTTGAGCCCCTTTTTTTCGCCTTTTTCCATTATTTTGCGCCACAGCGGGGGACCGGCCGCGGCCTCGATAAAAATCTCCACTCCCGGCTCCCCCGTGTAGCCCGTATGAGCCAGCATCACTTCCCGGTCAAAAAGGCGTTTTCGCTCAAACCGCCATGCCTTCGCCGGCCGGGTCTCCCCTAGGATCTCATAAGCGGCGGGACCCTGCAGGGCCAACATCGCCAGCTGATCGGTCTGATCCCCCATGGCGAGCTCGGACTCCCGTCCCTGGCCTCCGGCATTCTGGCCACACCAGGCCCAGATTTTCTCCCGGTTGCCGGCATTGACCACAACCAGAAATTCATGCGCCGACTCGCGGTAGACCACCACATCATCCAGGATGCCGCCTTCCGGATTGCAGATAACGCTGTAAGCGGCCGATCCGGCCGCGAGCTTTTCGACGTCGCGTGTGAGAAGCCGTTGCAGAAGGCCCGGGGCATTCTTGCCCGAGAATCGGAGGCGTCCCATGTGACTGATATCAAACAACCCGGCCGCCGAGCGCACCGCTTCGTGCTCGTCCAGGACGCCGGAATAGGAAAGCGGCATCTCCCATCCGAAAAAATCAATCAGTTTGGCCCGGGACTCCTGATGAATCCTATGAAAGGGAGTTTTCCTCTTCATCGTCGCAAACCGCCCGGACAGGCGAACGCCGCTATCGGCTTTCCGGTCCACCCGCCAGCCGAGACCCAGCGGGCTCCTGCTTCGTCGCCATGCCAGGCGAATGAAGGCATCGCGGCAGGCCCTCCCGCCGCCCGGGGCAGGTTAAGGTTCAGGCATTGTAGCAATTCGGCCCCCGGCTGGCAAGTCACTACCGCCCCGCCCGCCCGGTATCTTTGGCCTTCCTGACCTAGCTTCGAGACCGGACGCGGGAATGGTAACGGCTTGCGCCCCAGACCGGCAGGATCAGGGGGCCGCCGGATTCGCTGGGAGGTTCTTGATCGGCATCGGTCGCCGGCTGGATGCGGGGATACTAGGGGCTCGGAGCAGGATCCCTCAAGCGTCGAACGGCATCCCTCGCCTCGGCATTTTTGGGATCCGCGTGAAGGGCGAGCTTGTATTCTGCCCTGGCTTCTTCAAACCGGAACAGGGATTCGTAATTCTTCCCGCGAAGCAGATGGACCCTGGAGGTCCAGGCCGGCTCCCCGGACAGGAGGATGGCCGCCCGATCCAGCAACGGAATGGATTGATGAAATTCGCGCCGAAGATACCTCACCTCGGCAAAATAATAATAGGCGTAGGGGTTGGTCGAGGACAGGGAAATGGCCTTTTGAAACTTCGAAAGCGCCTCATCCAGCCGGCCCATTCGCATGTAATCCAGACCTTCCGACGTAAGCTGCAGGGAGGCTCCCTTCTGCCCCTGCAAGGCCGATTCCGCAGGCATTTGCGCCCCGGGGCCGGGCTCCCCTCCGAAAACGGGCCCTCCGGGATGCCCGGGCGGCGGCCCGGGATGGGCGCAACCGATGAGCAGGGTCAGCAGCCACGCGACCGGCCACTGCCGCCATACAGGGTGCGTGAGGCGTAGCGCCAGCCGCCCCGACCGCCTCAAAGTCCGCCCTCCGGATTGGAGATCAACTGCTTGAGCCAGCGAAAGAGACCCGGGCCGGCGTCGGGCCCTTCACAAGTCTGTCGTGGCTCGGTTCCCTCGATAAACGCCTCACGCACAGCGCCGGGACAGGCCTTCGTGGCTAGGAGACCGGTCTTCGGATCGATTTCCCTGAAGATGACGCCTGGGGGAGGGTCAAAGCGGCCTACCGGCTGGCCGTCGGTCGCGCCCTTCATATAATCCACCCAGATCGGAAGGGCTGCCTGGGCGCCGGTCAGGCCCAGTGCTCCCCCCTCCATACTGGCCTGCACGGAGGCCGCTTCCTGCGGATCGGACGGCCCGCTCCGATCAAACCCGACCCAGACCAGGGCAAGGAGTTCGGGAGTGAAGCCGATAAACCACGCATCCTTATAGTCGCTCGTGGTTCCCGTTTTGCCCGCGACGGGTCGGTCGAAACCCATGGCGCGGATGCCGCGAGCCGTTCCCCGATCCACGACCCCCTGCAGCAGATAGGCGAGCAGATAGGCCTGCTGGGGCGTGAGGGCGGAGGCCACCTCCACCGTGCGTCGCTCCAGGACACGTCCGTCCGGGTCCACCACCTCTTTAATGGATTGCGGAATCACCCGCATGCCGGAATTGGGAAGGGCGGCGTAGGCCGCGGCAATCTCGAGCGGGGTCACCTCCGAGGTTCCTAATGCGAGGGATGGAACGCGCTTCAACGGGCTTTCGATCCCCATGGCTCGCGCCGTTTCGACCACGCTTTCGATCCCGATCTCCTGCGCCATCCGCGCCGTCGCCACATTGAGCGAGCGCTCCAGGGCGGTCCTCAAGGTGACATGCCCGCTGTAGGTCTTGTCGTAATTCTCCGGCCTCCAAAGTCCCGAATCCGACATCAGGGTGAACGGGGCGTCCTCAACCAAGGTGCTCGTCGTGAATGGAAGCCCCTCGGGCGTGACCGCCTGACTCAGGGCGGTGGCATACACAAAAGGCTTGAACAATGATCCGGGCTGCCGCTTGGCCTGGACGATCCGGTTGAACTGGCTGACCTGGTAGTCCCGCCCGCCCACCAGCGCCTTGATATGCCCGGTTTGGGGTTGAATCACGACGAGCGCTCCCTGCACAGCCTCGTCGGCGTTTTCTCGCCGAAGGTGGGCATGGCGCCTCTCCAACGAGCGAAGCCCCTCCCCCAGCGTCCGTTCGGCCAGAAACTGTTGCTGCATGTCCAGGGTGGTAAAAATTCTGAGACCTTCCGAGGTCAGGATCCGAGCGGAATAGTTGTCGGCCAGCTGCTGCCGGACGAATTCAACAAAATATTTCGCGATCAATTTTCGTTGGACCGGCTGAACCTTTGGCAGCTCTTCGCGAATGGCCCGGCGGAACGCGTCCAGGTCGATCATCTCGAGCTTGCGCATCCGCTCCAGGGCCACCCGCCTCCGGTCCCTGGCAGCCTCCGGATCCCGAAACGGGGAAAGCCCGTTCGGGGATTTGATCATGCCGGCCAAGAGGGCGGCCTCGCCCAATGTCAGCCCGCCCGGACTTTTCCCGAAATAAAAGCGTGAGGCCTCTCCGACCCCATAAATCCCCATCGAGCCGCTCTGCCCCAGATAGATCTCATTGAGGTAAGCCTCCAGAATCTCATTCTTGGAGTATCGCATCTCCAGGATGAGCGCCATAAAAATTTCATTGATCTTCCTGGAAATCCTGCGCTCCTGCGTCAGGAAAAAATTCTTCACCAGTTGCTGGGTGAGCGTGCTGCCGCCCTGGACGATCGCGCCCGCCTTGATGTCCACCCAAAGCGCCCGCAGAATGCTGCGCAGATCGATTCCCTCGTGTGTGTAGAACCTGGAGTCCTCCACCGCCAGGATCGCATCGATCAGGTGTTGCGGAACGTCGTCAAGACGAACCAAATCCCGCTCCTCCCAGGTTTCATCATAGTAAGCGGCAATCAGCTCTGGCTCCAGCTCCGCAACGGCCAGGTCCTGCTCTTCCGGGAGGGCAGTCATCCTGACGATCATCCCCCGGTCGAGACTCAGTTTGAGCAGGTACCCCTTGGAGGAATGGTCCGGATAGTCGAACTCGCGGAGAAAAATCTCCAGCCGATCCGGCTCCAAGCGGTATTCACCCGCCTTTTGCGGGCGGGCGGGAACGGAGCGATACCCCAGCCTCCTCATCCGATCCAAGAGGTGGGTCCCACCCAGCCCCTGTCCCGGATACAGGATAAACGAGTCCGAATAGACCTTCGAAGGAAGCCCCCAGCGCTTTCCTTCGAAGCGGTCGATAATAATGACGTACAGCACCGCCAAGTAGGCGGAAAAAATGATTCCCGCCCCGGCCATAGCCCAGAGACCCAACCGTGTGAGCCGTCGCCAGTTCCGAAGCGCCCCAAACCTGATGGCCATCTCCCTCCGTCCCGATTACAAAGGTATTAAGTTTAATTCTTGCATAAACCCCCCCAAACTGCAAGGCGGCCCGGGGGAGCTGGACCACTCGCCGGCTTGATTTTTACCGCCTTGTTACGGTAGGCTTTCGTACATGAAATCCCAATGGATCGGCGAGGGAAGACTCCGAGGGCCGGAAGGCCGATTCAATGCCGAAGCGGGAAAAGGCCTGATGCGCAAGTGGCTTATTATCCTGTTGATGCTCACCCTTGGGGTCATGTTCATCCATGGGCTGCCGGGAACCTCACGCTCGGAGGAGGGCTCCTGGTCGATTCGAAAACCGGCCCCCGCGAAGCGCACCGAGGTGGCCGTCGCGACGCTCGCCGGGAAAATTTACGTGGTAGGGGGATTTCGACGCCTGGGGGTAACCCGGTTGGTGGAGGCGTACGACGTCGCAAGCGACAGCTGGCACAAGGTATCCGCGTTGCCCCGGGCGATCCATCACGCCGGCATCGGGGTGGTGGGAAGCCGGCTCTATGTCGTGGGCGGATTCACCGGCAACTTTTCCTGGACCCCTTCGGCCGCCGTCTATGAATACAACCCCGAGACGGATTTCTGGAAACCGGTCGAGTCGATGCCCACGGCGCGAGGCGCCCTGGGCGTCGGAGTTTACCAAGGAATGCTCTATGCCGTAGGCGGATATGCAGACGGAGCAAACGTCGGGGCCCTGGAGCGGTATGACCCCGGGAAGGACCGGTGGGAATCGCTCCCTTCCCTGCCGACAGCCCGCGATCATCTGGGCGTGGCCGTGCTGGACGACAGGATTCACGCCATCGGGGGCCGGCTGAAGTCATCTTACGGGGACAACCTGAACGTCCATGAAGCCTATGACATCTCCAAGAGGCGGTGGAGCCGGCTGGCGCCGCTTCCAACTCCCCGGAGCGGGATCGCGGCGGCTGTCATGGACGGGAAAATTTTCGTTTTCGGCGGAGAGGCGCCCGAGGGCACGTTTGATCTGAATGAAGTCTACCATCCCGAGCGGGATGCCTGGACGGTAGCGGCTCCGATGCCCACTCCCAGACACGGCCTCGGAGCCGCCACGGTGAGTGGCCGAATCTTCGTCATCGGCGGAGGCCCCACGCCGGGTGGATCATTCAGCAATGTTAACGAGGTGTTTGCTCCGGGCAGGCGGGAATCGTCACGGTAAAATGACCGGATTGGCGTGACTGGACTTATTTGACCAGCGCCATTGATTCGATGAGGTGTTTGTTGAGGGTCACAAACTCCACCTTTTCGGCTCCATCATTGATAATCACGTCGGTCAAATTGATGAAGACCCGTTCC
Organism: uncultured Nitrospirota bacterium; assembly: GCA_964348105.1. Lineage (GTDB taxonomy): Bacteria > Nitrospirota > Nitrospiria > DATECO01 > DATECO01 > CAYGBP01. The sequence continues at coordinate 8,401 of CAYGBP010000045.1, read as the reverse complement.
TCTTCGTTCAGCACATCGGACAGGCGGTTTCGCATCGGCGGAATGAGAAAATCCCCGACGTAGGTGGAGGTGCCGGTCCTGACACGCACCCGCAACTTTTTCCCGGTTCCCGTCGGTTCATCCTTTCGCGGCATAGTCTCCTTTCCCCCCGGCAATCCGGTCGGCAGCGTCACCGCGCACTCGGAATTAGCGGCGTTTGTGGCGAGTGCGCTTGCGCAGCTTGCGGTGCTTATGTTTGCGCATTTTTTTCCTGCGTTTTTTGACCACCCGAGACATGATGCCTCTCCTCGACCCCTGATATTAACCGCTTTTACCCCGGAGCGCAAGGGCTTTTCCGAAAAATTCATGCGGCGATGAGATTCGGCGCTGGATCATGGCCGGCCTTGACCCGCGCAAGCGTACCCCCTATAATTTCGTCCATGACACGCCTGACGCCGTTCAGAATCCCGGCGGCATGGATCGCCGCCATGCTGGTCCCGACGCTTCTCCTGTCGGGTGGTTGCGCCAAGGGACAGATTAAAGTTTCCGAAACCGAACTTCAGGTTCAGAAGATTCGAGCCACCCTGTCGGATCTGGAACGAACCCTGATGGAAAAAGACTGGGAGGGATTCCAGAAATTATTCCTCAGGGAGTTTCTGCGTGAAAACCCGGCCCTGTTTGAGGCGGTGGCCAGAACCTTCCAGGAGGGCAGATCGACACAGCTCAGCCTGCAGGTGGACTTGATCCAAATCGACGGCTCCCGGGCCACCGTATATCTCCATTGGGAGGCGACCGCAGTCCCCGTGGGCAGGACAGGCCCGTCCCGGGGAAACACAACGCTGCACCTGGCCCAGGATCAGCAGTCCATGAAGATCATGGCAATCGAAGGCGATAACCCGCTTGCGACGGGCGCACCCGCGCCCGGATCGTAAAGATGCCGAGGTCCTCTCCTTCCCACTCCGCCAGCATGACAACCGATTTCCTGATTTTGGGGGGCGGCGTGGCGGGTCTGCGAGCCGCCCTCTCCCTGGCAGGAGCGGGTCAGGTGATTCTGCTCAATAAAGGCACCGGCAGGCAGGGGAGCAGCATATACGCACAAGGGGGCATTGCGGTTGCCATGGACGGGCCGGAGGGGGAAAAGGCCCATTCCCGAGATACCCTCAAGGCCGGCGCAGGGCTTTGCCGGCGTGAGGCCGTCGAGATCCTGACCCAGGAAGGCCCCGCGCGCGTGCGGGAATTGATCGCCTGGGGAGCACGATTCGATCGGAAGGGCCAAAACTACCTACTGGCCCGGGAAGCGTCCCACAGCCGTCCCAGGATCCTCAGGGCGAAGGGAGATCGCACCGGGGAGGAAATCGTTCGAACCCTGTTTGCCCGACTTCGGCAGATCTCCTCGATCCGGTGGCTGGACCGTCATTTCAGCCTTGATCTGATGGTTCACGACGGGGTTTGCCTGGGAGCCGTGTCCCTGAATGAGCGCACGGGAGAAATGATACCGGTCTACGCGCGGGCCACCATCCTCGCCACGGGCGGGGCCGGCTCCATCTACAGGCGCACCACAAACCCATCCACCGCAACGGGTGACGGCTTGGCCATGGCGTTTCGAGCCGGCGCCGTCATGGAGGATATGGAGTTTTTCCAATTTCATCCCACCGCCCTGTCCCTGCCCAATGCCCCTCCCTTTCTCATCACGGAGGCCCTTCGCGGGGAGGGAGCCCTCCTCACGAACCACAAAGGTGAGCCCTTTATGGCACGGTATCATCCCGACGCGGACCTTGCCCCTCGCGATATCGTCGCGCGGGCCATTCGATCCGAGATGGACCGGGAGCGGGCCTCACATGTCTTCCTTGACACGCCGCGGCTTGATCCCGAGTTCGTCAAAAAGAGATTTCCAACGATCTACCAATCCTGCCAATCCTACGGCATCGACATTACGCGGGAAGCGATCCCGGTCAGCCCGGCCGCCCATTTTCTGATCGGCGGCGTCAAGACGGACCTCCGCGGAGCGACTTCCCTGACCGGCTTGTATGCCGTCGGGGAGGTGGCCTGCACGCAGGTCCACGGGGCCAACCGACTGGGGAGCAATTCCTTACTCGAAGGCCTGGTCTTCGGCGCCAGGGCGGGAGCGGCCGCGGCTCGGCACGCACGAAAGAGAAGCAGGTTGGTCCCGAGACCCCCCTTGGGACGCGGTTTAAACCGGGTTTTACTTTCCGCTCCCCCCAGACATTGGGCCGAAATCCAGGAGGCCCTGAGGGAGCGGATGTGGGATGACGCCGGTCTGATCCGATCGGGGCCTTCCCTGAGACGCGCCATCCGACAGGCAAACGACCTACTGGATAAAATCTCAAAGCCCCCGCCTTCCCGGGAAGCGGCCGAAACCGCCAACATGGGCACCTGCGCGATGCTTGTCGCATGGGCGGCTTGGAAGAGAACAGAAAGTGTGGGGACCCATTTCAGGTTGGATGAGCCGAAGGGCCGAAAGAAACCCGGCCGGCGTCACCGGGCATTCAGCCTAAAGGACGTGAAGGACTACGGAAGGAGTCCGTCCAGGCGCCCGTAGGGATCGGGTTGATCGCTGAACGCCAGCGTTCCCCCCGGCATCACCCTTCGGTAGACGGCGGCATCGGCCGGCTCTTTTTGGCGATAAGACCGGTAGAATTTCAAGACCTTCTTCACATACTTCTGCGTGGCAGGAATGGCCGGCACTCCCCCTGCCGCCCGGACACGCCGCTCGCCTGCATGGTAGCCCGCCAGGGCCAGAACCGGGTCATTTTCGAAAAGGTCCATCAAATATCGAAAGTATCGCACACCGCCCCAGATATTCTCCACCGGATCGAAGGGGTTTTGGACCGACCAATTCCGGGCCGTCTGAGGCATCAACTGCATCAGCCCCATTGCGCCCGCTGAAGAAACGGCGAGCGGATCGAAGTTGGATTCGACCCGGACCATGGCCTGGATGAGCGGCGGCTCCAGGCTGTAGCGCTGAGCGGCGCGATGAATCGTCTCCAGGATGGATAGGGTTTGTGCCCGACGGGACTGAGCCTTCACCGCATCCGGATCCTGGATCATCAAGCGTTGAAACCGGGAATCGGTTGGCACATTGGTAAAATGGCGGACGCCGTCGGCATCAATGAAGTGATAGATCTCGGCTCGAACGGGAACCGCCCAGCCAAGGCACAGGAAAAAGACCGCCACCCAATAGACGCGAAAAGTAATGATCAGCCCCCCTCTTGCCTTCCCTCTCTAAAAGATACCATCCTGCGGATTTCGCGTCAATCCTTCGAGATAACGATTAATCTATATTATTATCATCATTTTTTGTATAGTATCTTATAATAATTTATTATACATGATTATAGATAATATAACTTATAATATATTGAAATATTATATAAAAATACAATAATTATATTTTACATAAAAAGAGTTGACAATATTACTATAAGATTATATAATTATGGCTACAAAGATAGTTGCGATTACATCGGCCAATCGGGCGTTATGGCCCGACATCATTTGAACCATTAGCAGGCCCATGAGTGGCCAGAAAAGGAGGACATCATGGAACTCACACGATGGGATCCGTTTAAAGATCTTCAAAATCTGCAGGACCGCATGAACCGCCTGTTTCATGAAGGCCTCGGTCGGGTTCCGACCCGACCGGATGAGGTATTCGGGGGGAGCTGGGTCCCCGCCGTCGACATTCACGAGGAGGACCAGGAGTTCGTCGTCAAGGCGGAGGTTCCCGGCCTGGATATCAAGGATCTGGACATTCAGATCCACGAAAACGTTCTGACCCTTAAGGGGGAACGCAGACTGGAGCAGGAAATTCAGAAGGATCGCTATCACCGCATTGAGCGCTCGTACGGCGCTTTTCAAAGGTCCTTCACGCTGCCCAATATCGTGGACCAGGACAAGGTCAAGGCCCGCTTGAAGGAGGGAGTCCTTGAAATCAGGATCCCCAAGACCGAGCGCGCCAAACCCAAGCAGGTTCAGGTGGAGGCGTAAATCGTGAAGACAATCCGCCGCAAGGGTGAAGATCAGCCCCTCTACCCGATCAGCGTGGTGGCGCACATGATGGGCGTTCACCCGCAAACGCTGCGACTGTATGAGCGGCAGGGGCTGATCTCGCCCAGCCGGACGAAGGGTAAGACGCGCCTGTACTCGGAGCGGGATGTGGAGCTGCTCAAGACGATCCTGTATCTCACGCAGGACCTGGGCGTCAATCTCGCGGGGGTCGGCTTGTTGCTGGACATCCAGGCCAAAATGCACGAGGTGGAGAATGAAATGTGGCGGACCGTCGAATCCCTGAGTCGCCGGCTGCATCGGGAGGATCGCGAAGGCAGGGAAGGCCGGCAGGATTCCGGGGAGGATGAGCGGCCGGGGCCGAAACCGATCAAGATCCGGATCGAGCCCGGGTGATGTCTTCAGGAAATCTGCGCGGTCATGCCAATCGCCAAAAACAAGCGGCGGGCCCCTTACCCGCCGAGGGGAGTGAAACAATCACATGAGACTTGATCGATTGACCATAAAGGCCCAGGAGGCCCTGCAGGATGCACAGCGACTGGCCGAAAAACGGCAGCATCAACAAGTCGACGTCGAGCATCTGGCACTTGCCTTGATTCAGCAGCCGGACGGGCTGGTCCCCTCCATCCTCAAGAAGCTGGGGGCGGGGCTAAAACCCCTCGTTGAGGCTCTGGAAAAGGAATTGGGACAGATCGCCCAGGTCAGCGGTCCCGGGGCCGGCGGGCAGGTGTATGTTTCAACCCGTTTGAAAACCGTTCTCGACAAGGCCCAAAGCGAGGCCGAGCGGCTCAAGGACGAATACCTGAGCACCGAGCATCTGCTCCTCGGCCTCTGCGATTCGGGCGGGGCCGGCGGCGCTCTGCTGCAGGCACAGGGAGTGACGCGGGATCGCGTGCTTTCCTCCCTGGCGGAGATCCGGGGAACCCAACGCGTCACCGATCCCAATCCGGAGGACAAGTATCAAGCCCTGGCCCGGTATACCCGGGATCTGACCGATCTGGCCCGCAAAGGAAAGCTGGATCCGGTCATCGGCCGGGACGAGGAAATCCGCCGCGTCATTCAGGTTCTTTCGCGCAGGACCAAGAATAACCCGGTCCTGATCGGGGAACCCGGCGTCGGAAAGACCGCGATCGCGGAAGGGCTCGCCCAGCGCGTGGTCACGGGTGATATCCCGGAGGGGCTGAAGAACAAGCGCGTCGTGGCGCTCGACATGGGCGCCCTCATTGCGGGCGCCAAATTCCGGGGGGAGTTCGAAGACCGGCTCAAAGCCCTGCTGAAGGAAATCACCGATTCGGACGGACAGATCATTCTTTTCATCGACGAGATGCATACCTTGGTGGGTGCAGGAGCGGCAGAAGGCGCCATGGACGCCTCCAATATGCTAAAGCCCGCCCTGGCCCGCGGAGAGCTGCGTTGCGTGGGAGCCACCACCCTGGACGAGTATCGAAAGCACATCGAGAAGGATGCGGCCCTGGAGCGGCGATTCCAGCCGGTGCTGGTGGATCAACCCACGGTCGACCAGGCCATTTCGATCCTCCGCGGCCTCAAGGAGCGCTACGAGGTCCATCACGGCGTGAGGATCAAGGATGCCGCCCTGGTGGCCGCCGCCGTCCTCTCAAACCGCTACATATCGGACCGCTATCTTCCCGATAAGGCGATCGACCTCATTGACGAAGCCGCTTCACGTTTGAGAATCGAGATCGACAGCATGCCGAGCGAGCTCGACGAGATGCAGCGCAAAATCCGCCAACTGGAGATTGAGCGGGAGGCGGTCAAGCGGGAAAAAGACACGGTCTCACGGGATCGACTGGAGCGCATCGAAAAGGACCTGGCCCATTTCAAGGAGGACTGGGGACGGCTCAAGGCCCAGTGGCAGACCGAAAAACAGGCCATCCAGAAGATCCAGCAAATCAAGGAGCAGATCGAGCAGACCCGCATCCAAACCGAAAAGGCCGAGCGGGAAGGCGATCTCGGCAAGGCCGCCGAGCTGCGCTACGGCCGGATGATCGAGCTCAACAAACAGCTGGAATCGGAAAACAAGGCCCTGCAAACCCTGCAGGACCATCAAAAAATGCTCAAGGAAGAGGTGGACGAAGAGGACGTTGCTGAAATTGTGTCCAAATGGACCGGAATCCCCGTTGCCAAGATGCTGGAGGGAGAAGTTCAGAAGGTCCTCCGGATGGAAGAGCACCTGCACCGTAGAGTGGTGGGCCAGGACGACGCGATCCAGGCCGTCGCCGAGGCCATCCGGCGGGCCCGGGCGGGAATTTCCGACCCCAACCGCCCGATGGGATCCTTTATCTTCCTTGGACCGACCGGCGTCGGGAAGACCGAGCTGGCGCGCGCGCTGGCCGAATTTCTTTTCGATCATGAGCAGGCCATGATCCGCATGGACATGTCCGAATATATGGAAAAGCACAGCGTGGCCCGATTGATCGGGGCCCCTCCGGGCTATGTAGTCTATGAAGAAGGAGGCCAGCTCACTGAGGCGGTGCGACGCAAACCCTATCGGGTGATTCTCCTGGATGAGATCGAAAAGGCGCACCCGGATGTCTTCAATCTTC
>CAYGBP010000045.1:0-1822 GCA_964348105.1 uncultured Nitrospirota bacterium | reverse complement strand
CTGCAGGTCCTCGACGATGGCCGACTGACGGATGGGCAGGGACGAACTGTGGATTTCAAGAACACCGTCGTCATCATGACGTCGAATGTCGGCAGTCAGCACATCCAGGAATTTATCAGAAAGGACCCCTTAGATCTGAAAAACGCCGTCATGGCCGCCCTTCGGGCCCAATTCAGGCCGGAATTCTTAAATCGCCTCGACGACATGATCATCTTCAATCCCTTGAGCCTGGATCAGATCAAGCAGATCGTGGAGATCCAGATCCTAAACCTGCAGGGCAGGCTGGCGGACCGGAAGATCTCCCTGAGCCTGACCGATCGCGCGAAGGAAATGCTGGCCCAGCAGGGCTATGATCCCGTCTACGGCGCCCGGCCCCTCAAGCGGGTCATCCAGAGAGACATCCTGAGTCCACTGGCCACGCGATTGATGGATGGGACATTCAAGGACGGGGACCGGATCGAGGTAGATGCCAACGGACAGGGATTCAAATTCGGTCGCACTTGAGATTTGATTTTGCCGGAATCACGAGCCGCGGCGAGCGGCAAGAATTCTGATTGACAGGCCCCCGAGGACTGTGATAAAAGGAAGGCCTGTTTCCGCCAGACGCTGATTCCGGCGGCGGTTTAATCCGATCCAACTCAACGGCTCACGGTGCGGTTTCTCTCCCGACAAGATGATTAGCAGGTTAGAGGAGATGTTGCGGTCTCGTCCATCACCCTTCATTCCCTCACCGGCTCCTGGAGGCTCGAGGGGGTTTCACGTCCTTTAGCAAAATCCCCGAATCACGGCTGAATTTGACTGGTTCCTGGATTGGAAGCGGATGCGGCCGGTTCGCCATTCTCTTTCTTAAGGTACTGTTCTTGTCATGATCAAGAAACAACTCCTTTTTCTGCATGAGGACCGGGATCTGCCCCGCCTGGTCCAGAAGGAACTGGGCCGCGTCCCGTCATGGGTGGTGACATTCGAGCCGTTGGGCCGGCAAGCCAGGTCGGCCGATCAACAGGCTTACGATCTGGTCATCCTGGAATCGAAAAAAGGGTGGATCTCAGCTGTGGAACAGAGGACCCACCAGGTTTCGCCTGCGAATGGCGTTACCGTCGTGGCCGTTCCTTCGCCCATCATCAAAAAGAATCCGGCTAGATTCCTTGAAACCATCCAGGCGCTGGTAGAGGATTCCGACCGCACCGGCCGGATTGACGGCCGCACGCGCGGCCAGACCCTCCGGGAGAATTCGCCGGCCGCCAGGCCCCGCAAAAACGGCCCTCCGCCCGACCCCTTGCTGGAGGACTTTGTCGAGCGAAAGCTCAAGGAGTTTGTCAGGAAGATCAAGATCAGCCAATCCAGGAATCTTTATACGCTTCTGCTCAAAGAAATCGAGCGTCCCCTCATCAGCCTTACCCTCAAGGAGACCCATGGCAATCAAATCCAGGCGGCGCTCATCCTTGGAATGAATCGCAATACGCTGCGAAAGAAGATCAAGGACCTCAAGATCCCGCTGCGCCGCCCGTGACCCTCCCAGAGACGGATCGCGATCCGGAACCGCTCAGCCGATGGCAGGGGGGCATGAAGCCCCTGGGCCCGCCAAGGCGACCCCGGCACCCCCAAGGCCCGACTTTCCGCCAAGCCAGAAGGAGCCAACCGCTCGGAATCGGCTGAGCACCGACCCGCGGGATCTCTTGACAAAGTCGGGGAGGTTTAAGTAGTATAAGGTACTGTAAGTTTTAATGAATTGATTTCGTAAAGTCATAGATTTCGATTAGACGGACTCACAGGCGCGTAGCTCAGGGGGAGAGCGCTACCTTGACACGGTAGAGGTCGGCGG
>CAYGBP010000044.1:18872-20864 GCA_964348105.1 uncultured Nitrospirota bacterium | reverse complement strand
CCGGAATGCCGATGCCTTGCCGATCTGGTGACCTATGATCGCGCAGGCGACCGCTTGCTGCAGGCCGTCGTGGAAGAACTGGGGTTGGGGGGGCGGGTCTCCATTATCAAGAACAATATCGACCATTATACCGGCGCCACGTTCGGCTCCCATGAAAACTACCTTACGGCAAGGGACCTTTCGTTGACCCCCGCCGTCCTGAGCCACATGATCGCCTTTCTAGTGACGCGGCAGATCTTCACCGGGGCCGGGCGGGTGGGCGGGTTTCGGTATCCCGAAAGCCGTATTTTCCTGGAGTCTGAGGTCTTGGAGCGCCACAACGATTCGAAGGTCGACTACCAGATCTCCCAGCGGGCGGATTATATCATGAATGATCTTTATGAGTGGGTGCAGTTCAATCGGGCCATCATCAACACCCGTGACGAGCCGTTGGCGGATCCCCGCCGCTATCGCCGGATCCATCTGTTGGTGGGAGATTCCAATATGCTCGAATACGCCGCAGCATTGAAGATGGGGACCACCTCGGTGATCTTGTCGCTCATCGAGGAGGGGGTGAGTCCCCGAGGGGTCTCTCTCTCGGACGCGGTTGGCGAGATGAAGCGGATCTCGCGCGATCCATCCTGGAAATGGCTGGTAACACTAGAAAACGGAAAGAGGGCGACGGCAATCGATGTGCAGGCCGAATTTCTGCGGGCGGCCCAGCAGCACCTGAAGGGACGGGATGAGGATACCGATTGGGTGATTGCCGAATGGGATCGAACGCTGGAGGCCTTGGCGGCGGATCCGTATCGCTTGGTGGGCAAGCTGGACTGGATTTCCAAGCGATGGATTCTTGAGACCTTCATGGAGGCGGAGCGCCTGAACTGGGACGATCCGTGGCTGCAAAGCCTGGATCTGGCCTACCATGACCTCAATCCCGACCGGGGCCTCTGCCTGGGCCTGGAGGAAGAGGGCAAGGCCGTGCGCCGCAGCACGGATGGCGCTGTCGATCTGGCGGTGGATTCCCCGCCCCGGAACACCCGCGCCTTCGGGCGGGCAGAGTTGGTGGGAGGGTTGCTTGGCCTGGGCGACAGGCCCTATATCATTAACTGGTCCGCCGTGCATATCGATGGAAAAGAGTTGTTCTCCCTAGCCGACCCTTTCAAGACCTATGCCCCGGAGGCCGCGTCCTATATTTCGGACACCCCGGACGTCTGAGGCATTTCAATTCCCTGTTTTCGATAGCCCTTCTTATTCATAAGTCGAGTCGGTGCCATGCGTGAGAGAAGATGGGAGTCGGACCGCAGCATGGATTTCGAGGAAGTCCTGGCTCTTTCGCGCCGCCTGACCGCGCTGGGCCTATCGGCGGCGGGGCCCGAAAAAGACATGATCTGCTATGTCGAAGAATGGACCGTCGAAGGTCCGGCCGAAATCGCGCGCCTTGATCCCTGGTCGATGGAGGATGTCACGCTGGTGCATGTGCGGGAGGGATGGAGCGGGGATTTCTTCCTGCTGGCCGGGGCTTACCACACGATTTACCGGCAGCATCCGGCGCTGGGGACCTACTGCTCGGTGAGTCACCCCTGGAGAATGAAGGAGATCCTGGCCACCCACCTGCCCGCGGGGATGTTGTGGCTCGGATTTCGCGATGAGAAGCATTCTTTTATTCGGGTCAGGCTGCATACGGCCGAGGTGGTGACGCCGGGGGAGACCCGGGACGATGAGCGGCGTGATCTTTGGCTGGAGGAGCGTCGCCGCGCCTTTGACTCGGCAATTCAGGTTCTGGATTTGCCCATCCGAGTGCATGTCGAAGGCCAAAATGTCAGGCTCAGAGCCGAGGAACCAGGGGTTTTTCTGTTCTGTTCCTGGCCGGATGCCTTCGGGCCCTGCCAGTTCGAATACAATACCGACGAGCCCTACCAATTCCTGGTCCCGGCCAGCCAACTGGCTGCCACCTGGGGGGCGGAGCCGGCCTCCGCGATTCGCGCCGCCGATCTCGTTGCCCTGGCGAAG
>CAYGBP010000044.1:17704-18862 GCA_964348105.1 uncultured Nitrospirota bacterium | reverse complement strand
GGCGGAGCCGGCCTCGGTGAGAAGCTACCTGACGGGTTTTTCGCGGGAGGCCCTTGCGGCATTCGGGAAGATCGATCCACCTGCGCGGGAGGCGTATCGTTGCTCTGTGCACTGTACGCTGAAGGATCTACCCGAAATTTCCCGGATCATTTCCCCGGAGGGCCGTTTGTACGCCACGATTTGCGATTTTCAGACCGGTCGGCTGTTACCAGGGTCCGCCGAGGCCTGGGCCTTGATCGGAGTCTTGGCGACGGCGAAGGGATTCAAAATCGAGGTGAGGCTCAACAGGGCGCCGCTGGCCGAGGAGCGGATGGGACCCTGGTTGGAAGAGGTCTTGAAGATGCCCGTCGTCTATTCCCCCCTTCCCCCCTTCCCCTGAGCATGAATCATCCCTCCGTTTTGTCGCAGGCCGGGCAGGATTCGTGGGTCCACGTCAGGATCCTCTTGTCCGTAACCCCCCGGGGCTTTATAATGAAGTGATCATCTTCCCGTGATCGGTCGGCAAGATCCGTTCACGAATCATGACCCTAAGGTTTGCAGGGCAGAATCAGACCTGATTGAAAGGACAACCGATGAAGGGAATCACATCCGGCCGTCTTCCGGAAACGGCGCGGCCCAACCGATACGAGATTAAACTGCAGGTCAACCCGGAGGAGAGGCGGTTTTGGGGCGAGGTGGCGATTCACCTGGAGCTCCGGGAAAGCACACGCGTGCTTAAGCTTCACGCCCTGGATCTGGAGGTAGAATCCGCCGGCCTGGAGGTGAACGGCACGCGGCTGCGGGCCGATCACTCAATGGATTCGGAGACCGAGACCCTTTCCATGACATTCAAGGATCCGATGCCGGAGGGCCCGGCGACGCTCCACCTTCAGTTCTCAGGCAAGCTGAACCGGCAGCTGCGCGGGCTTTATGAGTCCCGGCAAGGTGCCGAGATCTACGCCTTTTCACAGTTCGAGGCCACCGATGCCCGAAGGATGTTTCCCTGTTTCGACGAGCCGGGGATGAAGGCGAGCTTTCGCCTGACGCTTACGCTTCCGTCACACCTGGTGGCGATATCGAACATGCCTGCCGAGAAGGAAACCAGGGATGGGAACCGCAAGACCATCGTATTTGGCGAAACGCCCGTCATGTCCACTTACCTGTTGGCCCTGGCGGTGG
>CAYGBP010000044.1:16646-17694 GCA_964348105.1 uncultured Nitrospirota bacterium | reverse complement strand
TGCTCCCCGGAGTGGGTGCCTTCCGGGATGCGGTGGCGAATCTCGAGGCCAAGGAGATCCTTGTGGCCGGAACCCGTGTCGCGGTCTGGAGCCTTCCCGGCCAGCTTCATCTCGGGGAGTTCGCCCTGAAGGTGACCTCGGCCGTATTACCCTTTCTGAATGACTACTTCGACTTGCCCTATCCCTATCCAAAGCTGGATCTGGTGGCGGCCCCCGACTTCGCGATGGGTGCGATGGAAAACTGGGGGGCCATCTTTTTCAGGGATTCACGGCTGTTGTTGGATGAGGCCCTGTCATCCACTGCGACGCAGCGCGGGGTGGCCAACGTGATCACGCACGAGATCGTGCATCAATGGTTTGGAAACCTGGTCACGATGCAGTGGTGGGACGATTTGTGGCTGAATGAGTCCTTCGCCACCTGGCTGGCCTGCAAGATCGTGGATCGGTGGCGGCCGGAATGGAATTCCTGGGCCGAGTTCCAGCAGGAAAAGGAGATCCCGCTTTCGATCGACGCGCTGAGCAATACCCGTCCCATCCGGGCATCGGCCAGCAGCGCCGCCCAGATCGAAGAGATGTTCGATCCCCTCAGCTACGAGAAGGGAGCCGCCTGTCTTCGCATGATCGAGCAGTTTCTTGGGGAGAATGAGTTCCGCGAGGGGATCCGGCGGTATATCAAGAAATACCAGTTCAGGAACGCCACCCAGGACGACTTCTGGAATGAGCTGGAGGCGTCGAGCGGCCAGCCGGTCACGGCGATGGCCAAGGATTGGTTCACCCAGCCCGGATTCCCGCTGGTGACGGCCGGGTCGATCAGCGGCGATCCGGCACGGTTGACCCTGAACCAGAACCGATACCGGGCGATGGGGCCCTCGGAGGGCGCCCCGGAGGGCCTCTGGAATATTCCGCTGGCATTGAAATTCAGCCGGGGGGGGGAAATTCGGTCGCACCGCCTCATCCTCAAGCAGGCTTCGGCGGTGATGGCGTCGTTGGCTGCCACGTGACCTCCGGCGTGGGGGCGGGCAGGATACCAAGCGCCCGCCGCCCGTAG
>CAYGBP010000044.1:14448-16636 GCA_964348105.1 uncultured Nitrospirota bacterium | reverse complement strand
CAAATCGAGCTGCCGGGCGAGGGAAAGCTGGACTGGGTTTATGTGAATGCCGGCGAGCAGGGGTTCCTGCGGTCCCGGTACGACGCGGGGCTGCAAGCGCTGCTGTCCCGGGAGGCGATGGGCATTTTGGACCCGGTGGAGCGGATCGGCCTGATCAATCATCAATGGGCCCTGGCCGTCGGCTGCCGGATTCCGATGTCCGATTTCATGCAGACGGCCGTGGGGTTCAAGGGGGACGCCAACCGGCTGGTTCTGGAATCGCTCGTGTCCTGTTTCGATACCCTGTCGGAGCAGATGGTCGAGCCGGTCGGAATGGAAAGGTTTCACGCCTTTACCCGTGATTTTTTCCTGGGGGTATGGGAGCGGCTGACCTGGGATGCCGCTCCGGGGGAGGACGAGGAAACGCGCCTGGCGCGGGCGGCCGCCCTGTGGGCCATGGGGGGCCTGGCCGAGGACGAGGACGTCCTGCCGGAAACGCCGCGGCGACTGACCCTCTACTGGGTCAGGCCCGGCTCGTTGGATCCGACGATGGCCACCCCGCTGATCCGGCTATGCGCCCGCACCGATCTCGGCGCCCTGTTCGACAAATATGTCGAACGGTTCAAGTCGGCGCCGACGCCCGAGGAGCGGGACCGCTACCTGCTGGGCCTGGCCGAATTCAGGAAACCGGAGCTGGCCCGGCGGCTGCTGCAGTTCGCCCTGTCGGATGAGGTGCGCTCACAGGATGTCTGGAAGCCGGTGCGCTACCTCTTGGCCAGGCCGGTCGTTCAGGAGGAGGCTTGGCGGTTCGTCCGGGAGAACTGGGCGGCCTTCAAGGAGAAGGGCGGCAGCGTGGGGGCGCAGCGGATGATCCAGGGGACCCGTCATCTCTGGCGGCCGGAGTGGCGGCGGGAGGTGGAGTCCTTCTTCCGGGAACCGGCGAACCGCGTGGCCGCCGCCGAGCGGGCCCTGGCCCAGACCCTGGAGTTCATCGAGATCGGCATTCGCTTCAAGGACCGGCAGCAGAAGGCCCTCGCGGATTGGCTGACCCGGGCACAATAAAGCGGGATGTCGGCCTTTCACTCGAGCAGGCCGTTCTCCCGCCCGCCCTTAAGTATCAATCGATTGTATTTTTCGGCGCATGAGATCGCTGACTTCAGCAAGACCTGGCGGAAGGACGTAAGTATAAAGGTGGCATTCATGTTTTTCAGCCTACCCGGGTAACCGACGAACCGAAAATCCTTCGTTCGTATAGCCTCTTCGAAATCGTGTGTGGGGTCCGATTGTTGGATCTGGCCGGGAACGGGATCGTCGGCGTTGCGGCCTAACTGTGCGTGGCCGCCAGGACCTCGTGCTTCAGGTTGCTCTTGCCGCTCCGCTTGGCGGCATACATGACGGCGTCGACCCGGAGCAGCATTTCGTCCACGGTGAGATCGGGCTCGGTGCAGGTCAGAAGCCCGATGCTGTAGGTGACCGGAAATCCCTGGTGGCGCGCCTCGAAAAGCAGGCTCTCATGGATTTTTTGGCCCACCACCCAGGCGGCCTCAGGGCCCGTCTCGGGCAGCAGGACGGCGAACTCGTCCCCGCCCAGCCGGGCGATCACATCCGTCGAGCGAAGGCTCTTGCGGATGGCCTGAACGGTGCTGCATAGGACGGCGTCCCCCCGCGCATGCCCGTACTGATCGTTGACCGCCTTGAAATCATCCACGTCCAGGAAGGCGATGCTGAGCGGGTGGTTGTAGCGCCTTGCACGGGTAAGCTCGAAATTCGCCGAGTCGAAAAAGGCCCTCGCGTTTCCGGCCCCGGTGAGGGCGTCGGTCCGGGCGGACGCCTTTTCTTTCTCGAGCTGAGCCCTCAGCTTGGCAATGAGAACGGCCACCACGATAAAGAAGGCGAAACGAGTGGCGGCATTCCAGACCGGAATCGTCGGATGCGAATACGGGACGGCCCGTGTAACCAGCTCGATCGTGAACCAGATGAAGGCGCTGGCCATCGAGACCCAGATGCCTGTTTTGGCGTTCACCTGCCAGGCAGCCAGCGAGACGGGAATCAGATAGAAGACACCGAAGGAAAGTTCGGGACCCGTGAAGAAGTCGAACGACCTCGATCGTCCCGTACAGTACCTGAAAGGCGTCGGCCCCAGGCGCGCCGAAGCCATGGCGAAGTTGGGAATCCGAACGGTGCGGGATCTGCTGCTTCACGCTCCCCA
>CAYGBP010000044.1:5276-14438 GCA_964348105.1 uncultured Nitrospirota bacterium | reverse complement strand
CGAAGGAAAGTTCGGGACCCGTGAAGAAGTCGGACAGGCCTAGCAGGCTGGCCAGTGACAGGGAGAGTAAAACGTAGAACCCCTTGGGACGCGCCCGCGGGGAGCGATCCATCGTTTTGATACGCCAGCCGCCTGGGGGTTTATGCATCAGCCGCAAGGGTGGGATTCCCCCTCCGTGAGCTATTGGCTTGTATAATACAGGCACGGAGTAAAGTCAACCCCGGAGGGCCCACGGATGTTTCAATTGGAGCGTTCCGGCTACCGCGTCCGAGTTTTGGACCCCATTAAAAGCCGGATTGGATCAGGCGCGGGCGGTTCCGGTCCAGTAGTCTTTCGGAAAATCGTCCACCTGGATGACGTCGCGGCGGGCTTCAGCGGCTTCCTGGTATAACCTTGCCTCATCCTGACTGATGATCCCCTTTTGAAGCGCCTGCTCCACCGGTGCCCCGTCCTCGTCCGGGGCCAGCTGGCCCGCCTTGCGGGCCTTCTTGAGTTTGCGCTCCACGGCCACGGCCGCCAGCACCTTTCGCAGGGCGACCTCCAGCCGGCCTGTTGGATCCAGTGGATCGGTCGAACGGTAGACGCCTTGCGCGAGCCGGTCGCGCGTGTCGGACGGGGCCAGGAGGAGGTGCGCGATTTCTCGGCCCAAGGCGTCCGCAGGGGGGCGATAGGGTTTGCCGAGAGGGAAGACGATCAGGCGAAGCAGCCAGGCCACCGGCCGATTGGGAAAATTGCGGATCAATTCATCCAACCGTTGCTGAACCAGATGAAGCGAGGTCTGGCAGGACCATTCGAGCAGCGGGAGATCTTCCGCCGGCCGTCCTTGATCCGTGTAACGTTTCAGCGAGCAGGACGCGAAGTAAAGATGGCTCAAAATGTCTCCAAGCCGGGCTGATAGGCGTTCGGCGCGTTTCAAGGCGCCTCCCATGACCAGCATCGCGACATCCGCGGTGAGCGCGAAAGAGGAGCACATCCGGGTCAATTGCCTGTAATAGTAGGCCGTCGGGCCTGTCTCCGGGGACGGGATGATCCGTCCCCCGGTCAGGCTGAAAAAGACGGATCGGGCGACGTTTTGAAGCAAGAAGGAGACATGTCCGAACAGCGCCTGGTCGAACAGCCTCGATCCCCGCGAGCGGTCCTCGTCCAACACCGCCTGCATTTCCTTGAGCACCCAGGGATGGCACCGAATCGCCCCCTGGCCGAAGATGATGAGATTTCGGGTCAGGATGTTCGCTCCTTCCACCGTGATGCTGATCGGGATGGCTTGGTACAACCGGCCCATGAAATTGCGGGGCCCGAGCGAGATTCCGCGGCCTCCGAGTATATCCATGGCGTCATTGACCACCTGACGCATGATCTCGGTCAGATGATACTTGGCCATGGCCGAAATGACCGACGGCTTTTCCCCCATGTCCACGGCGCCGGCGGTCATCACCCGGGCGGAATCCATCAGATAGGTGGATCCTGCGATCCGACCGAGGGCCTCCTCGATCCCCTCGAAATAGCCGATCGGGGTCTTGAACTGATTTCGAATCCGGGCATAAGCCCCCACCGCCATGCAGCTGAGCTTGCCGGAACCGGTCGAAAGGGCCGGCAGGGAGATCGACCGGCCCGCAGCGAGGCAATTCATGAGCATGCGCCAGCCTTGACCGGCCTGTTCGGCGCCCCCGATGATCCAGTCCAGGGGAATAAAGACGTCACGGCCCGTCGTCGGTCCGTTCATAAATTTGATGCTCAAGGGCGAATGTCTTCGACCGATCTCCACGCCCGGGGCGGTGGTGGGGATCAGGGCCAAGGTGATGCCGACCTCGTCACGGTCCCCGATCAAATGCTCCGGATCATAGAGCTTGAAGGCCACGCCGAGAACCGTGGCGACCGGCGCGAGGGTAATATAGCGTTTGTTCCAGCTCAGTCGGATTCCGAGGATATCCTTGCGGCCTTCGAAGTCGCCGCGACAGACCACACCAGAGTCGATGATGGACGCCGCGTCGCTGCCGGCCTCGGGCGATGTCAGGGCGAAGCAGGGAACTTCCTCTCCCCGTGCCAGGCGGGGAAGGTAGTAGTTTTTCTGCTCCTCGGTCCCATACAACAGGAGCAGTTCGGCCGGACCCAGGGAGTTCGGGACCATAATCGTCACGGCCGCGACCAGACTGCGCGAGCCCACCTTCATCACCACCGTGGAATGGGCAAGGGCTGAAAATTCCCGCCCGCCGTACTTCTTGGGGATGATCATACCGAAAAATCCGTGGTCTTTGATGAATTTCCAGACTTCGGGTGGAAGGTCGTGGTATTCCTCATTGATCCGCCAATCGTCCAGCATTCGGCACAGCTCGTCCACCGGACCATCCAGAAAGGCCTTTTCCTCCTCGGAGAGTTTGGGGGCGGGCGCAGTCAGAAGCTTTCTCCAATTCGGCCGCCCGCTGAACAGATCTGCGTCCCACCAGACCGTGCCGGCTTCCAGGGCCTCGCGTTCGGTCTGGGAGACCGGCGGAATTCTTTTCCTAGCAATCTTCAGAAGGGTGTTGCTGACCAGTAATCGGCGAAGGAAGGGTAGGTTTGCAACGGCGGCGACCCCGGCGAAGGCCGTCCAGGCCGTCCAAAGCAAGGGCTCGGGCGGGCTGCCCAGGGTAGTCCAGGAACCCAATGCGACCGCTACCGCGGCCGTCCAGACATAACCGGATGCCCCCAAGCCGGCCAACACCCAAACCACCCCGATTCCAGCGATCACCCAAAGCAGCGTCACCATCTGAGCCTCACCCCGATCCGCATGGTCGATTCATTCACCGTATCAACGACTTCGGTGAATTCTCCCCTTTTCCATCATAATAGTATACCACCAAAACGATAGGATGGGTCGAGCATTCGCAACTCTTGATCCGAGCCGCCGGGTTGCGAAATCCGGAGGACCTGCTAGACTAAAAAGCGTACTCCAACCGGGTTCGTCACTCAAATTCGAGCAGGCTTTTTTAACCTGAAGGGAAAAAAGGGGGGTTGTGTAATGGTCATCGGATGCGTAAAACGGTTCAATGCGGTCGTGATGGGGATCTTCTGCCTGGCCCTCATGCTGTCGGCCTGCGCGGCATCGGGCGGGCATTCGGCACACCGGGCGGAACTGGGCGTTCCTGCCTATCCGGGCTGGGTGGAAAAGCGCAAGGATGATCGGGGCGATCCGAAAACCGGAGTCCATTTCTACAAATATGAATATTTCTCCGACGATCCGGTGGATCGAATCGTCACATTCTACGAGAAAAAGACAGGCCGGGAGGCGGCCAAGAATCAGATGACCGGGATTTTCACGATTACCGGTCGGGACGGTCTGATGATCAACGTTATGGGCTCTGACGAAGGCGTTCCACAGGTGGATCAGGCCAGTCAGAAGGTGGTTAAAAAATGGCGTTCTCTGATCACCATCATGAAGAGCGAACAGGAACACTAAAGCCCTCGAAGGGGCTTTAACAGCCCCAGATCAGATTCCTTTCTTTTTCTTCGAGGCCCTGGCCTTCTCGTCGGCCAGGGCCTTGTGCGTCCTGACCTGGTAAATGAAGCCGGCCCCCTTGCGAAGATCGAGCGTCGAGGCCTCATCCTCCCAATAAGTGTGTTGGATCAGCAGCCCGAAGAATTCCTCCTGGTAGGCATTCAGGGGCGGTCCGAATTCTGCTTCTGTTTGTGCGATCAGCTGCTCATAAAAGCCGGTGTGTGTCAGCATGCGATCGTACACGACGAAGATCTTGTAGAGCTGCCCTTCGAAAAAATAGTACTCGATGCGCTCGTGTCCCTGGCTCGTTCCGATGTAGACCTCGGGGTCCTCCTCCAGGTGCTCCGCATAGGTAAAATGATCCTCTGGATCGGCCCGCTTGATCGCGGTCACCCCCCGCAGCTCGTCCGCCGTCATCTTCCACCTGGCGTCTCCGTACCCCTCGGGAATTGCGACGCCTGCGATGAGTCCCGAGATCAGATAGATCCCCACCTGACTGAGATCCAGCCCCAACTCCTCTTCTTCTGCGGGGATCCTGAGACCCACCACGATGTCCACCAGCTTTAAGATAATGTAGGTCCCCACGAGGGTAAAGATCACGCTGGCGAGAACCGTGACGATCTGAATACCGAACTGTCCCGCGTTTCCATAGAAAAGCCCTGTGGCGCCCCCGGTCGAGGCCAGCAAGCCGGTGGCCAGGATCCCCAGGATTCCCCCCACGCCGTGGATTCCGAAGACGTCCAGGGAGTCATCGTAACCCAGGCGGGTTTTCCAGGTTACGGCCAGATAGCAGGCCGCCCCAGCCAGCAATCCGATCAACATCGCGGCGAGTGGACTCAAGAAGCCGGCCCCCGGCGTGACGGTGGCCAGGCCGGCAATGATTCCGCTGGCCACGCCCAGGACGGTGGGCTTGCCGCGGTGCAACCATTCCATGGCCATCCAACCGATGGCCGCCGCGGCCGCCGCGGTATGGGTGGCCACGAAGGCGGTAGCCGCCGTCTCGTTTGCGCCCAGGGCGCTGCCGGCGTTGAAACCGAACCACCCGAACCAGAGCAGCCCCGCACCCAGAACCGTCATCGGCAGATTGTGCGGTGGCATGTAGTCGGTTCCGTATCCCCGTCGCTTGCCCAGCATGATGGCGCATACCAGGGCGGCAAACCCCGAGCTAATATGAACGACCGCCCCGCCCGCAAAGTCAAGCGCCCCCATCTGTCCCAGCCAGCCTCCCCCCCAGATCCAATGCGCCAAGGGGGAATAGATCAGCGTGGACCACAAGACCGAGAACATCAAGACCGCCGTGAACTTCATCCGCTCGGCGAAGGCCCCCGTGATCAGGGCCACCGTGATGGCCGCGAACATGAGCTGAAAGACCATGAAGACCTGATGCGGCAGGGTGGAGGCGTAATCGGGGCTGGGCTGGACCCCGACGCCGTTGAGCCCGAACCATTCAAGGCCACCGATGAGGCTACCCTTGTCCGGCCCGAAGGCCAGGCTGTAACCCCACAGGATCCAGACCAGGCTGATGACGCAAAGGATGATCGCGCTCTGCACAATCGTTCCCAGCACGTTTTTCGCGCGGACCAGGCCTCCGTAGAAGAGGGCAAGGCCAGGAAGGGTCATGGCCATGACCAGCGCCGACGAAGCCAGGATCCAGGCCGTGTCACCCGTGTCGATCTGCGGGGTGTCCTGCGCCCATGCGGCACCTTTCCAGAACAACGGGCAGGCAGCCGCCGCGGATAGTGCGAATCGGTACCGAATCTTCGTGATCATAGAGGCCTCCTCATGCGGTCGGTCTTCCTGCGCAAGATGGATCGATTCTTTGCGTTGGTCTGCGCCGGACGCACCGATCATCGATCAGGATTCAGGGATTGACGGTGAACTTTAGATGGATCGGGAAATCAATAATCGGTCAGCAAGGCAGGCCCCAGTATAGTCCAATGCCCCAGGAATCTCAAGAAAATTCATCCAGGGTAGGGGTCACCGGGGTCGGATCACTGCAGTAATCTCGCCAGGTGGGCCGTTGCCCTGGCCCGGGCGTAAGGGAAAAATAGGCCGGAGGAGTAATGGCCTGCGGGAACGAAGACCAGCTCCGGTCGGCCGATGGCCTCCCAGAGGGCTAGGACATGCTCGATGCGGATCACATGGTCGAAGCGGGCATTGATCATCAGGACCTTGGAGGGATCGATGAGGTCGGCGTACGTGATCGGATCCACCGTGTTGAGCGCACGGTTGGCCTCCTGACGGAACTGGAAGCGGTCAACTGCCTGATGCGCCAGGACCCGCTTCTTGAATTTGATCAAGGAGTTTTCAGCGGAGGAGTCGATGATGTTGCCGATACCGCCGCCCCCCAGCAGAAAGGCGCCGGCCTTGATCCGGGGATCCGCCTCCATGACCAGGCTGGCCATAATCCCGCCCAGGCTGATGCCAGTAATTCCCAACCGATCGGGATCCACCTCTTCGCGCGAAACAAGCCAGTCGATGCTTCGACGGATGTCGATGGCATAATGGCGAATCAGCCGCTCGGCCCCTTCAAGGGTCTTGTATGAATCGTCCGTAAAATTGCGGGTGCTCTCGAAGCGCAGCGCCGCAAAACCACGCTCCGCCAGGTAAATCGACAGATTCTGGGTGAAGTAATCGCCCCGGGTGATCGGGAGGACCACCACGGCGGGAAAGGGGCCGCGGCCGTGCGGACGGTAGTAATGGAGACGGTAGACCTTCTGCTTGGCCTCGGTCAGCGAGAGGGCCATACGCAGGGCCTGAACTTCATAGAGCCCCCAATTCCGGGGCTCCCCCGTGGCCTCGGGCGTCGTCCCCGCCTCATAGGAAAAGTAGGCGACGGGCAGACGTTCCCCCGTTCGAGGGGTTTCGCTCGGCGGGACCCGCGGGCCATAGGTCGCGCACCCCTGCGCCATGATTCCGATTGTCATTGCCGTCAGAACAATGACGGAAAATCGTTTACGGATTCTCATGCGCCCCCGATGCGTCGGCCACCTTGCGGGACAAGCGATCGATCACCTGCGTGAAATAACTGTCCATGTAAGGGCCGTTAAAAGACATCCGGGCTTCGTAGGCCCCGGAGTGATAGTGCTGATGCGGGATGACATATCCCATGTAGTCATTCGCAAAGCCGACGACGATCCCTTGAATTCCATCGCCGCGGAGTCGCTCTTTGATCTGCAAGCCGATCTCGGCGGCGAGGTCGCAGGGCACCCCGATCAGCAGGCTGTTGCCGATCAGGACGGTCTGCAGGACGCTGCTTCGGTCGAAGAAAAAATCCCCGATGGAAAAGGCCAGTCGTCGGCCCGCCCCCATCTTGACCTGCGTGGGGGGGAGGTAAACGGTGGCCCTGATCGCGGCAAGGGGAACACGCTCATGAAAAGAAATCTTGGGCACGGCCTCAAGCACCTTGCCAGCCAGCGCCCGCCCCATTTTTTCGGCCCGGTCGAAGCCGGTCTCTCCGTCCGGGGGATTCGCGGTTTGATCCGCGACGGCGCCGGCCGTGAAGAGGGCGATCGCGCCGTCACTGCTTTCCAGCTGCCGCTCCAGCGCTCCGGGATAATCTCCGGAAATATAGTAGTTGTCGTCCTTCAGAACCGTGGCATGGGCGGAGTAGTTGACCAAAAAGAGCCTAAGCCCTCGATCCAAAGTTTCAAAGACCAGAAACTCCACGGCGGGATCGGTCGGTCCCCCGGGAATCATCCGATTTCGAATCAGGTCGGGTGCGCTGGCCCGTCCGCTCCCGAACCTGGCGGGTCGCATCGCGCGGTGTGCGCGAACGGCGGCCTCGGCCATTCGGTCCGTGATCCATTCGAACAGGAGCGGGTCGAAGGGCCCTGTCGCAAAGCCCTCCCAGAACCGCTTCGCGACGGCGCCCGGCCCGGAGTGGGTATGGCTTGCCGAGACCATGAGCGCCTCGTTGTGGACCGGGATTTCACGGATCACTTTCCTGTAAACCGAATCCGAGATATCGTCAGTAATGGCCAGCACGTCATTCGCAATGATGATGACGCTCAGGTCCCCGCTTTTGAGGGCCAGGGCGCGGGCATAAATCCTGTCATGGATGCCGATGGAGCCGCGGCCGAGGCGATTGCCGTAACCGGCCAGCGGCGTGCCGACGGGCGGGGTGATGTCAACCCGGGCGCCGCCAGCCATCAGGGCTGATCCCGCCCCCGCCGTGGCCGTCAAAGGGCGCAGGTGCTGCAACAATCGGTCCGTCTTCTCATATGCCGGCTGTTCCCGCAACGGTGTCGCATCGATCGAACGGCAGCCCGCAAAGACAGACGAGAGGGCTGTGGCGATCAGAATGAGAGCACCCGGGGGATTGTTAAGGCGCATGGACCCGTCCCAGCAATTCAACAAGCGATTCGGTGATCCGGGGGGCCGCCTGGGGGCCCACCGACATGGTTTCCTCGTAGTGGTCCCGGTCCCCGCAGCGGTCGGTGCCATACCGGATTCTCGGTCCCGCCACGGGGGGGATGAAATCATTGCCGGGCACGATATAACCCAGCTCGTCGTTTCCCAGTCCAATGATAAAGCGAAGCCGGCCCTTCATATGATCTTTCAAAACGGGCTCGGTAGGCCGATCCGGGTGGGCCGCCGCGATGCGCTCCTTGCCCCGGCCGTCCAGCCGGCGTTTTCGCTGCGTATATCGCCAGCACTTCTTTTCGTCCGCCAGGTAGCCCCCGATGGCGATTTCGGGAAACAGCTCCCCGGGCACCGTGACGAACTGCGCCTCGACCCGATCGGGACCGAAAAGTGTCAAGACATTCACCTCCGTGCGCACGTCCTCGCCTTTAGTTCCGGCGGGTTTGCCGTTCGTATAGGCCTCCCGCTTCAGGACGCCCTTCGACAACAGCATCTTGAACAAAGGATTTTCAATCGGGATGAACAGGGTTTTGGACTGCAGGTCGATTCCATGAATTTCGACTGGCTCTGCACGGGAGAGCGCCGAAAGCACCGCGGCGCCCACCAGCTGGCCGATTCGCTGCGCCTTGGCGTAGGACCTCAGCGCGAGCGGTCGGCCGTCTTCGTCGAAGATCTGCAGCCGCAGGGTGCTCAACAACCCTCCCAGCGAGCCGCTGACATACATCGCGAGTCCGCCCCGTCCCGTCCAGCGGCGACCGAGGGCGCGAAAGTCGCCCTCCTCGATGGACTCCCGCAGGTAGTGGGGAAAGTCGGAGCTGATCCGACTGCTGGCTCCCCCGATGGTTTCCGGGTGAGGAGTCCAGTTCACCAGGGTGGCGATGGGCTCTCCCTGCCGATTGTCCAGCGCCATGACGAGGATCTGATCATCAATCACGATCGGGTCGCGCAGGTCATTGATGAGCAGCCCGAACTGCTGGGGCGGCGTGGTCTTCGCCAATCGAACCCTGGCCGGTTCGATCTTTCCGAAGGCTTCACGAAGTGCAAGCTCGGATCGCCGGATGATATGCGCGATGAACCGGGGATCGGTCCCGTCCGTTAGCCGGTTCGGTCCCCATAGGCCGAGGGTGTCCGTTCCCCCGTGCGTGTGCGTGCTGGCCACCATGACATGGGTGAATTCCAAATCTTCGACGGTTTTTCTGATTTCCCGAACATGGTGGTGGAAGAGGCCCACCACGTCCAGGACGACCAATCCCACCCGGTGGTTTCCCTGCTGAAGGACCAGGGCGCGGGCCCAGAGGGGATCATGGACCCCGGTTGCGGTG
>CAYGBP010000044.1:0-5266 GCA_964348105.1 uncultured Nitrospirota bacterium | reverse complement strand
AAGCCTGCCATGAAAGGCCCGTCCCACTTGCCGTTGCCGTTGATGTCCGTGAAGGTGTCGTGCGGCAGCCCGGGTGCCATTGGATGCGGGGCATCGTAGCGGCCATTGCCGTTGAGGTCCCAAAACGGTTCCTGCCACAGTCTGCCGTGCTCGTCGACGGGCGTGATGGTCATGGCCGACGCACCGGCCCAGAGACCGGCGCGTGCCTCCCGGGATTCAGCCCAAACAGCCTCGCCCTGCCCCACGGCGGCCGCCGATAAAAAAAGAAGGCAAAAAAGATTCCGCATGATTCTCCCTGGTTATTCTTAATTTTACACGATCCGGGAAAAAACAGAAAAACGATGCGCGCCCTACCGAATATAGACCGGGTTGGAGAGGATCCAGGGCCGCCATTTCCCGCGGATCTGCAGCATGACTTCGGAGCGATAGACACCCGGCCCGGGGAGGGGGAAGACATAGCGACGGCAGTGACAGCGTGCCACCTCGGTTCCATTGCGGAAAATGAGCACGAGGGCCGGGCGGGGCAGGCGGGTCTCCAGCCGGAGGGCCGGATGTAACGGGAGCTCGTCGCCCATCAGGCCGCGGGGCCCGGAATCGTGCAACTCCATGGAGAACCCGCTTGAGTCCGACAGCAGGTCAAAGGCCACGTAGGCCCGGCCGGCCCGGAGGGCCTGGAGGATGCCGTCGCGGGTCAATGCATCGGCGAGGACATGGGTCGTGACATAGCGAAAGCTCAGCGAATACGGATCGAGTTGACGCCCCAGGACCCGGACGTTCTGATGGGCGTCATTTCCGGCGATGCCCGTAAGCCGCTTCGTTCGGTTCAGCTCGTCCCATTGGGCCAGGTGCCAGGCGGGACGATCCTGAATCGAAAGAAAGGTTTCGGCCGGAAATTTTCGGTAGGAGTAGAGGATATCAAAAAAATATTTCGGAAATTTCCATTTCTTGTCCATGACGTCATCCAGCGTGTCGTAAATCTCCAGGCCGGTTAGGCCCTCGACGCTCCAGTCGCGCCAGCCCCGTGGATGGGCGACTATGGCAATCCCCCCTTGCCGTCGCACCTCGTTGACCACTTCCTGAAAGGTCAAGGGGCGGTGATCGAAATATTCGGTCAATCCGATCGCCAGGAGGGAGGCGCACCGGTCGGCGCCCCCGCGGCAGCCCTTGATGATTTCCATGCCGCGGATGACCAGCACCTTGCCGTGCCGGCCCGCCAGTCCGTGCGTAAAGATTTCCGGGCTGTCATGGTCCGTCATGATGATGAAGTCCAGATCGGCCTCGCGGGCCGCCGCAAGAATCTCGTCCGGGGTCCCCTCGCTGTCGTGCGAAACCCGGGAGTGGACATGGATGACGCCTCTGAAGTCCGAAAGCCCCCCGCTCTGCCTCGCGGTGTCGCGGGCGGAAGGGAAGGCGGGCAGCTCCGCCCGGATCGCGGCGAGCTTGAAGTGCGGCGTACACCCGGCCAGCACCAGGGCCATCAAAAGCCAACCGGGGTGAATGATTCGCTGACATCTCATGTTGACATCATTTTATCACAGCGGCGTCGCCGTCCCGGCCGTCGGGAGGCCGGATGATCATCACCTCGAGAATTGTTGGGATGGATTAAGGCGATGAACCTGTTCCATCGATCCCGTAGGCCGTGCGGGGACAGATTTCCCGGTAGGCACAGTACTGGCAGGCCAGGTAGGCGGGGCGGGCGCCGTAATCCCGCTCTCGAATGCCCTGCGCCGCCTGAAGGATCTTGCGACGGGTTTTTTCAAGATCTTGCTCGGTGAAAACGGCGCTTCCCGACCGGTCCGATTCCAGAAACCGCAGTTCCACCTCGTCGGGGAGCTTTCCAAACCGTTCCCGGTAGGCCATGGCGTAGATGCCCAGTTGAAGGCTTTCCTTCGTCTTCTTGTTGGCCTCCTTCTGGTCTCGAACCTGCGAGGATTTGTAATCGACGATCTTGACCCGGCCGTCCAGGATGTCGATCCGATCCCAGCGCCCCAGGATACGGTTGTTTTCCAGCAGAAAGCTGAAATCCTTTTCGATAAAAGTGGGGATTTCGCCGCGTTTCTCCTCCGTTTTGTAAAAATGCTGTAGCGTCGACCGGCCGGCGGAGAGCCTTTGCTCCTCATGCTCCCGGCTCAGGAAGCCTTCGCTTTGCCACTCCCTTTCAAACACGCTGATCAAATCTTGAAGGGATACGGCATGTCCCGACTTTCGCCTGCGGTAGTAATCGGCCACGGCTTCGTGAAGGGCGCTGCCGTACACGACGGCATGGTGCTGGTAGATCGGAATTCGAATGATATGCCTGTATTTATACTTGAGCGGACAGGTGAGGTAATCGTCGATCTGATAATAGCTGAGCGGGATTACCTCGTCCGGGGGAACCGGCGAGAGCGCCGGATCGGGACCCTCATGCGGCGGTGCGTTTCGCTCGATCGCCTCCCAGGGCGAGGTCTTGAGCGGCTGCACCGCCTTGGGAGAAAGGTCCAGGGCCTCCAGGACGAACCGGGTGCTTTTGCGAGGGCGCTCGGGTCCGTAATCGCGGGCGCTGGTCAGATAAAGCTCGTTCATCGCTCGGGTCATGCCGACGTAGAACAGCCGCCTTTCCTCCTGCAGGTGGATGTCTCCGGAGGGGATCTGATCCTTGACGAGCTCCTCCGGAAGCTCGATGGGATCCTTCCGGTTGCGCGAGGGGAACTTCTGTTCCACCAGTCCGACCAGGAAGACGACCGGAAACTCCAATCCCTTGGCCTTGTGAATCGTCAGAACCCTTACGGCGTCCACGTCCGAGTCGGCTTCGGCCACCGCGGGATCCTCCCCCGCCTCCATGAGAAGGTCAAGGTTTTCGATGAAGTCGGGAAGGTGCCCGATCTCGGCCCGATCTTCGATCCTTCGGACCTGATTGAAGAACTTCGCGATATTCTGGATCTTCTGGTCATTGGCCGGATGCTCCTCGTCGATGAGACGGTTGAGGGTCCCGGTTCGTTTCAGAAATTCATACAGCAACACACCCGGCGACTGCGAGCGTGAAATTTCCAGATAGCGCCCCAGGTCCTCGATCATGGCCTTGATGGTGGCCCGGGCCTCCAGCGAGATGGCATCGGGTTCGAAGAAATCATCCAGATGGGTCATGATGTGATAGAGGCTTTTGTGCCGTCGGTCGGCGAGGATGGTGCAGGCCTGAAGCTCTCGCATCGGAATGCGATAAAGTTCGGAGCGGCCCAGGTCGTAAAGGTATGGGCTGTTATGGAAATCGGCGACCGTGTGAAGGAAGGCCAGGAGGAGACGAACCTCCGGTCGGCGATAAAGACCCCGGTTGCCCGTGAAACGGTGCGGGATATCTCTCATGTTCATGGATCGCAGGTACGGATCCGCGTCGTTGTTGGCGCGAACCAGGACGGCAAAGTCCTTATATCGATATTCCTTCGCATCAACGCTTCCGCGGATCAGCTCGGCCACCGCGTCGGCCTCGGCCGAAAGCGTGTCGAAATGAAGATGGCGAACCTGCGGCGCCTCACCGTCTCGCCCGGTCAGGCGCTTGGAGATTCCCTCCCGCACCTCGAGCCGCTCGGGATTGTTGTATTGGATCAGGCGGTAGGCCGCGTCCAGGATGACCTGTGAGGAACGGTAGTTCTCGGTCAGCACGAGCCGGGCCGCCTCGGGGTAGAAATCCCTGAACAGCAGGATATTGCTCATGGCGGCGCCCCTGAATCGGTAGATGCTCTGATCGTCGTCGGCCACCACCATGAGGTTGTGGTGACGTTGGGCCAGCAGATTGACGAGCTGAAACTGCGCGTGATTGGTGTCCTGAAATTCGTCCACCAGGATATAGCGGAACTGTTTCTGATAGCTCTGCAAAACGGACGGGCGCTCCCGAAACAGTCTGAGCGTGAGGTTGACCTGGTCGCCGAAGTCGATGGCGCCCTCCCTGGCCATCAGATCCTGATAAAGCTGGTAGGTCTTGGCCAGCTCCTCCTGTTGCGCCGCCCGGTCCGTTCGGGCGGGATCATCGGGATGCTGGGCCGCCTCTCTTGCCAGCTTCGCGGCGAAGTCAAGATACTCTGGCGGGCTGATGTCTTCGTCTTTGGCCCGCGAAAACAGGGTCAGAATCCCGCCGATGAATTTTGTCGGATTTCCGAGCGGTCGATAGGCGCGGAGAGGAAAATGGAAAAGGTGCTTTCTCAGGAAGATGGTCTGCTCCGGCCGGGACAGGACCCTGAAATCAGACGACAGGCCCAGCAGAAAGCTGTGCTCCCGCAGGACCCGGTCTCCGAAGGCGTGAAAGGTGGAAATCCAGACATCGGTATAACCGTATGGGACGAGCAGGTCGACCCGTTCCTCCATCTCATTGGCCGCCTTGTCCGTGAAGGTCAGGGCCAGGATCTCTTCGGGGCGGGCCAGCTTGCTGGTAATGAGGTGCGCGATGCGGTGGGTGATGACCCTGGTCTTTCCGGTGCCAGCGCCGGCGATGATCAGGGCAGGGCCGCGATCATGCTCGATGGCCTTCTTTTGGGGGGTATTCAATTCCATCGGTATGGAGACCGGGCCGCGGGCGGGCTTCGGCCCGCCGGATCGCCCAATGGATTCTACGACGGAGGCCCGATTAAGTCAATTCGGTTCGCGACGCGCGGCTCAGCGGAACACCTTGGCCGCGGCGGCCAGCGTTGCCTGGATATCCTTTTGCGTGACGTCCAGGTGGGTGACGGCTCGCAGCAGGGTGGAGCCGAATGGCACGAGGAGCACCCCCCGGTCCCTGAGGCGATCCGCCGCTTCCTGGGGTGATTGTCCCCATCCCGCGATATCGAGCACCACGATATTGGTCTGGACCGTCTCGGGATCCAGGCGAATCCCCTTGAGATTGGCCAGCCCCTCGGCGAGCAGTCGAGCGTGGCGATGATCCTCGGCCAATCGCTCCACATGATGTTTCAGGGCGTAGATTCCCGCGGCCGCCAGGATGCCGGCCTGCCGCATCCCGCCGCCGAACATCCGCCGCAACCGCCGGATTCGAGCCATCAGTGCCTTCGATCCGCAGATGAGCGATCCGACCGGTGCCCCCAGGCCCTTCGAAAGACAGAAGGAAACGGTGTCAAAATAGCGGCTGTACCGGGAAGGAGGCAGGCCGGACGAGACGCATGCATTGAAGAGTCGGGCCCCGTCCAGATGCATTGATAGTCCGTGCCGGTCTGCCTCGGCCCGGATGGCCTCGATGGCATCGAGCGGATAAACGGTGCCCCCGGCCCTGTTGTGCGTGTTTTCCAGACAGATCAGGCGGGTC
>CAYGBP010000043.1:20964-21170 GCA_964348105.1 uncultured Nitrospirota bacterium | reverse complement strand
TGTCGCCGAGCAGGGCGTCGGAGGCCAGCTCGGAGCAGCCCTTTCCGGCGGCCCATGAGGCCACCACCTCGACCAGCATCCTTCCGACCCCCTTCCGCCGGGCCTCCGGTAGGACATAGATCCCTTCCAGGAAACCAACGGGCGAAGTGGAAGTCCCGTTGACGTAATCGGTGCGGACCGAGCCCTCGGCGAAACCAACCGGACGC
>CAYGBP010000043.1:16517-20954 GCA_964348105.1 uncultured Nitrospirota bacterium | reverse complement strand
TGGCGAAGTGCCAGCCAGCCTGGCTCATCCGCTGAGATGCATGGTTTGATCATATAGGCAGTTATTGCTCCCCCTATTTTTGATAATACCTTCCTCTTTATACTCGATATACAGGTGGGGGTTCCACCCCCACACCCGGGGCAAGGGACCTGCTTCCAGGCCCCTTGCCAATCCCCGGAATCTAGGGGGTTTCACCCCCTAGAAACCCCCACGCGCACACTCGGCGCGACCTGCATCGCAAAAACCGCGACTGGGGCTGCGCCTCGAGTGCGCTTATAGGGTTGAAGCCCCGACGGCAGGGGCTTCGGTCGGATTATAGAAAGTCAATGCATGAGCTCTGTTCGACTGGTGGGCTCGCGGGGCGCGTGGCTTCCCTGAGCACGTTTAGGGGGCGAGCCCCCTAAGACCCCACGCCCTTACTCGGCGCGACCTGCGGGGCTTACGCCCCTTGGGCTGCGCCTCGGCGCGGGCTGATAAGGTGAAGCCCCCAAATACAGGGCTTCAATTATTTTTGAAAGAAGATATTACCCTTAGAGGGTTAGGGGTTTGATGGGGGAGAGGACGGCGGCGGGGTCTTTCGCCCAGATCGAAGGGTCGGCGTCGACGTACAGCTCCACCTCGTTTCCGTCGGGATCGGCCAGGTACAGGCTCTGGCTCACGGTGTGGTCGCTCATCCCGGTGATCTTAACGCCCGCTTTTTCCAATTCCCGTTTCGCCTCCCGGAGCGCGTCGATCGAGTCGCCCACCTTGATCCCGACATGATACAGGCCCAGGCGCCTTCCCGCTGGCGGGGCCGGCGCGTCGCCCACCTCGATCAGCAGGATTTCATGGTGCGTGCGGCCCGAGGTGAGCGCGGCCGCCTTGCCCTGGAACGCACGTCCGATCTCCGTAAATCCCAGGAGGTCGCGATAGAAGCCCAGCGAGTGGTCGAGGTTTTTGACATAGAAGACGATGTGGCCGAGGTAATGGGCTTTCATGGGTGATCTCCCGATCAAAGCTTCGTTGGGACACGACAATTTAGAATTAAGACTTGATGTATCGTGAAATTTCCCAATTTTATCATTTTACGTGTGCGGCCTCCAGCCCCACACCCCGGGGACGGGGCCTCGTCCAAGGCCCCTTTCCATTCCCCTGGATTTAGGGGGCTCCACCCCCGATCAGTTATAAGCGGGGGCCCGTCCGGTAAGGATTAGTTCCAAGAATGGCTCAATCATTGATCTCGACGGCCTTTCCGGAACAGATTTAAGGGCCAGAATGGCCTCCCCCAAGACTTAACTCCCCTCTCAATAACTTGGTACTCAGGTCGTTTTGAGACTGGAGGAAGCCGAAAATGAACTAAGGATCAAAAGGATTCCGGGGAGCATCCAACCCAGGTTCCAGGGGCCGGCAGAGTATGTTAAGATCGCGCCATCCAGGATCGGGATCAGGCCGCAGATCACGATGACGAAGGCCGGGAGCGTGGCCCGCTTGATCAGGGCCACCAGCAGCAGGGCCGCGATCAGGAGCAGGTGCGAAGAGAACATCACCCAGACCGCTTTTATTATGTTCGCGACCATGACCGGGGCGCCCAGGGCGGCCAGGTCATTCGAGATCGACGGATATCCGAAATAGAGGTGAAGCACACCAGCCAGGATCAGGAAAAACGTCCCCGCAAGGATCAGCATCCTCGAAATCTTCAGTGTGAACATGACATCCTCCTTCCAAGCCTCTCCAGAGGCTTCCACCCGAAACCGTTTTCCCCGATCATTTCATTACCCTGAAGGGTGTGGATCAATGCTGCAGAGTGTGATGATTCAAGGCCCCTTCGAAAATCCCGCGTCGGGAAAAACCTCGTTGGGGTGCGCGTAAACGCGGGGTTATTGGTCCGTTTCTTCGCGTGATCCGACCGGGAATCTTTTGCCGATTGCTGGCAACCCATTAGAGTCAGTCCTGTTGGATTTCAATTCCCTTCAAGATCGGTAATCCAAGAGTCGTACAACCCTCCGTCCAGACACGCACTTCTTCTCGGTTGGTCAGAGATGACACAGCGATCTGCATCCACGCCTTTGTCCTCTCATCCGGCATGGGATACTTGGAGCTGGCGTAAGTCGTATCGCTGCAGCCGTGATCTTCTGAAAACTTTCCTTTTACGCTGATATAAAGATGACTATCTTCACCCACCTTCACCTTGTCGATATAATCATATGGCCGGTCGTATGCCTGCGCAGGGAAGGAATAACCCAATACGAGGACAAAAACCATAATAGATCCCGTTCCAACTCTCATCGCTTAATCATCAAAAATGGCCTGAACATCCTTGGTGTCAGATGGAAGAAGGCTTTCGCGGACGAGGGATTGGGAGACGGCCCACCCGATTGACACCCTCCCTGCCCCGAACCGCCGCGAACCAGCTTCTGCCCATTATAATCCCCTATCGATTTTTCCGTCAATCCCGGCCATGGTCTGTCAAGCTGGTTTGAATTGAATAATCAATGAGTTCTTCACCGGCCAAACATCGGTGGTTTGGATGAAGGGGCAACGGGATTCTGCTATAATGTAAAATTAAACAGGGAATGCCCTGTCGGTTACCTCCGGCCGGGCGCGTGGGGATGAAGACCTTCTTCTGCCAGTGCAGAAACCGCCTGCATTTCGAGAACTCCCGCTGCCTTACCTGCGGCCGGCGGGTAGGCTATCTGCCGGACCGCCGCATGATGGCGGGGCTGGACCCGGACGGCAAAGATTTCTGGCGCTCCCCCGGACCTCCCGGAGCGGAAACTCGGTACCGGGTGTGCGCCAACACGGCCGAGTTCGACGTCTGCAACTGGATGGTGGCCGAGCATGACCCCCGCGACTACTGCGTTTCCTGCCGCCTCAATCTCATCATTCCGAACCTGACTCAGCCCAAAAATCTGACGCTCTGGTACCGGATCGAATCGGCCAAGCGGCGGCTTCTCTACACGCTGGACATGCTGCAGCTTCCGATCGTGGGCCGCGACATCGATCCTCAGAACGGACTGGCCTTCGAGTTCCTGGCGGATCCCGGCCCCATGGATGAATTCGCGGATGATTCCGGCTCGGGCGCCTGCGTTCTGACCGGGCACCGGGCCGGAATCATCACAATCAACATCGCCGAGGCGGAGCGAAGCCGGCTTGAAAAGATGCGCGAAGAGATGAATGAGCGTTATCGCACGCTGCTGGGCCACTTCCGGCACGAGGCGGGCCATTACTACTGGGACCGGCTGATTCAGGGAACATCAAGGCGGGCCGAGTTTCGCGGCCTGTTCGGTGACGAGCGGGAGAATTACGAACGGGCCCTGAAGGCCCATTATGAGCGCGGTGTTTCAGAGAACTGGCCGGAGGCATGGGTCAGCGCCTATGCCAGCGCCCACCCCTGGGAGGACTGGGCCGAAACCTGGGCGCATTACCTTCACATGGTGGACACGCTGGAGACGGCCCACGACTATTCCTTCAGCATCGGGGGAAAACCGCTGACCACCGCCGTGCCCAGACAGGCCGGCCCGGGTTACTACCCCCCGGCGTCGTTCGATGAGCTGATCACCGACTGGGGCACGCTCTCCATCGCGTTGAACGCCCTGAACCGCAGCATGGGGCTGGACGACGCCTACCCCTTCATCCTCACCCCGAAGATACAGGCCAAGCTACGTTTCGTGCACGACGCCATCTACGGGCGATAGCCGTCACCGCCCCACGCCAGGCGAATTCGAATCCCTACTGCTCCCATTCGAACCGCGGCAGACGGCCAAAGGCGTCCTGCACGCCCTTGTTCCACTCACTCTGAAGCGCCTGATACAGCGACGTGCTGGGTTTGAGGACGAGGTGTCTGGGGTGGTCCAGCGTCCCGGCATGGTAAATCGACAGCTCCAACGGCGGTCCGACCGAGACGTTGCTTCGCATCGTCGAGTCGAGCGAGACCAGGGCGCAGCGCGCCGCATCCTCCAGCGGCAGGTCCGGATGGATGATCCGGTCCAGGATGGGCTTTCCGTACTTGGTCTCGCCGATCTGAAGGAAGGGCGACTCAAACGAGCCGCTGATGTAGTTGCCTTCGGGATAGATCAGGTAGATCTCCGGATCGCTTCCCGCGATCTGTCCGCCCAGGATGAAGCTGGCCGAGACGTCGGCCCCGCTGGCCGCCACCGCCTTGCCGTGGCGGATCTGCTCGCGGCGGCTCAGCTCCCCCACGTAATGAGCGACGTCGAAGAGGTGGGTCTGCCGGTGCAGCTTGAAGCTCGATCCGGGATTCTCCACATCCCGCTTCATCTTATTGACGACGGCCTGGGTCGTGGCCAGGTTGCCGGACGTGAGCAGGACATAGACGCTTTCGCCCGGCGAGACGAAGGTTTGTTTCGAGCTTCAGAAGGGCTTCGCGAACTCTTTGAGCGTTAAGCCAAGTTAGGAGCGGATTACTGCCAAAGATGGCCATAGCCTTAACTACGTAGG
>CAYGBP010000043.1:4529-16507 GCA_964348105.1 uncultured Nitrospirota bacterium | reverse complement strand
CGTGAGCAGGACATAGACGCTTTCGCCCGGCGAGACGAAGGCGTGTATCTTGCTGTAGGTGCGCACGTAATCCACGCCGGCGTTCGTGCGCGAGTCGGAGGCAAAAACGATTCCGGATTTCAACCGGATGGCCAGCCCGTAAGTCATGTTGAACCACTCCGAGGATAAATGCTAAAATCAAACGTCGAATCGCTGCAGCGAACGATGGCCGGTCGGCGATTCCCCACCGACCCTCCCTATCGAATGTTACACGATCCGACACGGTTTTACCAGCCATCCACCCGGGTATTGAGTGAGCGCGAATGGCCATTCGATGGGGTCAGTACAAAGTCAAGGGCTTGTATGACGAGCTGCTGCGCGCCAGCGGCAGGCCGCGTCCCGCGGCCGAGGCGCTGTGCCGCTACCTTCGCCAGCTCAGCGATCATGAGATCGAGGAGCATAAGGTGGCAGCCGAGCTGGCCATCCGGGTCATGGGCATCACCTTCACCGTCTATTCCGAAGAGGGTGGCTCGATCGATCGCGCCTGGCCGTTCGACTTGATTCCCCGGATCATCGCCAAGCCCGAGTGGGACCGCATCGAGCGGGGCCTGGCGCAGCGCCTGCTGGCCCTCAATCTGTTCATCGACGACATTTACCACAAGCAGTCCATCGTCAGGGACAAGGTCTTCCCCCCCGAGCTTTTGGAAGATTCCGCCAACTACCGTCCCCAGTGCCGCGGCGTGAACCCTCCGAAGGGAATCTGGGCGCATGTCTGCGGAAGCGACCTGGTGCGCGACGACAAGGGAACGGTCTACGTCCTGGAGGACAATCTGCGGGTGCCTTCGGGCGTCTCCTACATGCTGGAAAACCGCCAGGTGATGAAGCGGGTCTTTCCGAACCTGTTCGAGGATTACAGCATTCTGCCGGTCGACGATTACACCGCCCAGCTCTACGAGATGCTGGCCTCGGTCGCACCGCCGACGAAGAACGAACCGGAAGTGGTGGTCCTCACGCCGGGGATCTACAACTCGGCCTATTTCGAGCACAGCTTCCTGGCGCAGCAGATGGGAGCCGAGCTGGTGGAAGGCACCGACCTGGTGGTGGCCGACGACGACTGCGTCTATATGAAGACGGTGGAGGGCTTGGCACGGGTCCATGTGATCTACCGCCGGATCGACGATCTGTTTCTCGATCCGGAGGTCTTCAACCCGGATTCGGTCCTCGGGGTGCGGGGGCTGATGCGGGCCTGGAAGCGCGGAAACGTGGCCCTGGTGAACGCGCCGGGCGCCGGCGTGGCGGACGACAAGGTGGTCTATACCTATGTGCCGGATTTCATCCGGTATTACCTGCAGCAGGAGCCCATCCTCCCCAACGTCCCTTCCTACCGGTGCGTCGACCGCAAGGAGCGCGAATACGTGATCGAGAATATCGCCAGTCTGGTGGTCAAGCCGGCCAACGAATCCGGCGGGTACGGCATGCTGATCGGACCGAAGGCCGGTCCGGATGATCGCAAGAAATTCATTCAGAGGATCCGGCGCGAGCCCCGCAATTATATCGCCCAGCCCCTGCTCACGCTCTCCACGGCCCCCACCCTGGTGGGAACCCGCGTCGAGCCGCGCCACCTGGACCTTCGCCCCTTCATCCTCTCGGGCGAGAAGACCTACATCACCACGGGCGGCCTGACCCGGGTGGCCCTTCGCAAGGGCTCCACGGTGGTGAACTCCTCCCAGGGCGGGGGCAGCAAGGATACCTGGGTGGTGGATCAGGAGGGTGTCTGAGCATGCTGTCGCGCGTCGCAGAAGGACTCTATTGGATGGCCCGCTATCTGGAGCGGGCCGAGAACACGGCCCGGATCATTAATGTCAATTCCCACCTGCTCCTGGACCTGCCCAAACGTGTGCAGCTCGGCTGGAGGCCCATCATCGAGATCCTGGGCGTGAGCGATTCGTTTTCTTCGCTTCATGACACGGCCGATCCGAGAAGCGCGGTGCGCTTCCTGGTGGGCGAGCCTATCAATGTCGCCTCTATCCTGTCCTGCCTCAACCGCTCCCGCGAGAACGCGCGCACCATCCGGGATATCATCCCCCGAAAGGCGTGGGAGCAGATCAACAGCCTGTACCTGGAGGCGAAGAGCGATTTTCAGGGCGGCGCCTGGCGCAATCGCCTCTATGATTATCTGGGCCGAATCATCCTGGGAAGCCAGACGGTCAGCGGGTTGTTCGACGGGGCCATGACCCACGGCCAGGGCTACAACTTTCTCATCATGGGCCGCAGCCTGGAGCGTGCCGACATGACCACGCGAATCATCGACGTCCGCTCGGCCAACCTGCTGCCCGAGACGAACGAGGCGCTCCTGCCGTTCGAGAATATCCAGTGGATGAGCGTACTTCGATCGCTTTCGGCTTACCAGATGTATCGCCACGAGGTGCATGTGCGCGTGCGGGGGCCGGCCGTCCTGAACTTTCTGTTTCTCAACGAGCGGTTTCCGCGCTCCTTTTTGTTTTCCATCCAGTCGGTAGCCGCCTGCCTTCGGGACCTGCCCCCCGACGACGGCCCGGTCAAGGCACTGGAAGCGGTCAGACAACAGCTGATCGAGGGAAATCCCGGCTCGCTGAATCAGGCGCAGCTTCACCAGTTCATCGACGAGCTTCAGGTGGGCCTGGCGAAAGTGGACAACGCCATCACGGACGCCTACTTCGCCGGCCGCCACACCCGGCCGAAAATGGCCGCGGCCCAACAGTAAAAATAACGAGGCAAGCTGTCTTCGCCGTAGGCTGAGGTGACCCTGGGGATGCGGAGAAGCCCCTATTCGGCCAGGCTGATCGGAGGGGAGCGCGGCCAGCGGTCCGGGCGCTCAAGGCGGCCCAGTTGGAGATGGACCGGCTCGCGGAGGCATCTGACCGCAATGTGCGCCCCCGTCCCACCGGGCTCTCGCCAAATTGGAAGGGCGGGGGGGTAACCCTACTCTTTGACGCTGTTCATCAGGCTCTGGATTGCATTCGCAACGATCTGATCGTGTTTTTCGGGCGTATCGGCCCTCCCGTAGCGCTTGATGATTTGATCCCACTCGGAGGTCCCGTAGAACTGATGACAGGCGATACAGATCCCCTCCCGCTCGGCGCGGTTTCGCTCCTTTTTATTCAAAGGCCGGTCCTCCGGCAACGGCATG
Organism: uncultured Nitrospirota bacterium; assembly: GCA_964348105.1. Classification (GTDB taxonomy): domain Bacteria; phylum Nitrospirota; class Nitrospiria; order DATECO01; family DATECO01; genus CAYGBP01. Next base: position 13,359 of record CAYGBP010000043.1, on the reverse strand, counting down.
TTTTGAAGCTGGGTTCCGCTTCGCGTGACCAGTTGGTCAAACGAGTACGAATAGTCCTTGATCCGCGGCACTTGCCACCTGCCGGTCTTTGCATTGGGGATGTCCCCGTAAACCCCTTTGGACAGATCCTGGAACATCGGCTCGTCACCCATCAGAATTTCGGCGCTTCTTGAATTCGCCGTTCCGTATCCCAGTGTTTTCGGGTTCGTATGACAATCCTCGCACGTGCGGGAAACGGCGGTGACGGAATGGGGGTGAAGAGGCGCCAGCGTCGGGGAAGGGTGACCGGTCGATGTGGTATGGGCCTTATTCAGGGACTTCATGTTTCCGTTTTCATCGATGAAGGTAAAATACACCTGGCAGCCCGGCACCAGCGGACAGATCTTCCCCTTGAGATTCACGCCCAGGATCGGACTTTCCCATCGCATGAAGGAGCGATTCTCGACCGTGATGTCCCCCGGCGTCTTGGTGATCACCTGCCTGCGGTTGACGGGATCCGATTTCATCGAGGTTTCGATCCAATCGGTCCCCTGAACCCTCATGTCATATTTGATATGGCATCCGTAACACTGGGGAGCCCAGGTGGAGTGGCACGCGTAGCATTCCATCTTCTCGATATGCTGAGGAATGGTCGCCATGGCCACCTTTCCCTGCTTGGTCTTGAATTTGTCCGATGCCTTGATGGGCTTTAGCAAAGGGATCTCATGTCTTTTGTTCGTAAACCGGCTAACGACATAAGCCCGCTCGCCGCGCTTGATCCAATTGCCCTTGACATTGCCCTTGGAGGTCAGCAGATACTCCTTGCCCGCATCGGCGTACACGCCCCTGCCGCCCTCGAGCGTGACCGGGGTCCCGAACCCAACGGGAAGTTCCCAGGGATAAGCATCGGGAGTCCCGTGGCAATCGTAGCAACTGACCTCCACCTGATAAAAAGTAACCGGATAAATGTTGCCGTCGCCATGGACCTCAATCGAGGTATGGCAATCGGCGCACTGCATCCCCCGCTCGAAATGAACGTCCTTGCGAACATGGAGATATTCTTTGGTGTAAAGGGGTTCCTGTGTATTGCCCATTTCATCGAACGGCGGGGCCTTACCGTCCTTAACATAGTCATATTCGAACATCCCCACGAATGTGGTTCCAATCCGCTTGCCGCGGGTATGGCAGTGCGTGCATTGCGACGCCGGGATGGCCATGGTGATTTGGTGCCGAAGGGGGTATGGCCGATCGGCCTTTCCCTTCGGAATCATGGGATCCCCGCCCTCGTATCTGCCGTCATTTCCGTAAAGCATATGGCAGGCCGCGCATCCTGAGGCCCGCAGGTCCCCTCGTTTGCCCCGCCCCTCACCCCAGACATGGCACCTCGCGCACTGCTTTCGATGCATGTCGACAAACCCGGCTTTGACGTCCGATTTGAAGATCTTAACCGCCTGCTTAAAGTCGGGAAACGCTTCCACGCGTTCCAGACGCTTGAGAAACCCCGATTCGATGGCCTTCGCCACCCATGCCTTGTACTGGCTTGAACCCGCACGCGGTACGGGTCCGTCCGGATCATCCATGTGAAAATTCGCATAGGGGAAGGTCCCCTTGGGTATGATTCCGTTTGAAGACAGGATCTTGTTCGCCTTTCCCGTCTCGAGCGACATCAGGGCGCGGGCCATCCGATAGGTGTAATCGCTTCCCGTATTTCCGGACGGATCCGATGTGTCCACATTAAACGGCATCAGTTCACCGCCCACGGGTTTGGGAAGCGATTTTCCCATCAGCGTCGTGATACTCCCTTTGCTGTCATGGCACTTGGCGCATCCCTTGCCTTCATGAAGCACCCACATGCTGGAAGGGTTGGGAATCAGGCCGAGGTGGGCCCCCTCCCGCGTATGCGCCTTTGGATTGCCTTCATGGCAGATGGCGCATTCATACCCTTCTCCCTTGCCGTATTGCTGCCGGGCGGCGAGGAGCAGAACGGGCTGCATCGTCTCGCTGATCAACTCGATGCCCCCATGACAGGCCAGACATCCCCTCTCCTGGGCATCCTGCTCGGTCAATTTCATCTCCCGTGAATCGGAGGCCAGGGGGCTCTTTTGAAGGTTCAGTGCGTCGGAGATTAGGATAAGACTCAATGCGCCAAGAACAGCGACTGGTAAGGCAATGAGGAAGAACCGCTGGGTCATGATGCCCTCCGAACTTTTGTCTGATATTTCATATATACACCTTTTTTTTGTTTTTGGAAACACTATTAGGCTAGAAAAAGAGGTGCGGTCTCACATGAACGCATTACTTCGAACCGGCGGGCCATGGCTTCTTAATGATGATTTCATAGAGGCAGTGCAGAAAATCCTGAACAACGTCTCCTTAGTGTCGGATAAGGTGCTGGCGTTGCATGAAAGAAGACATAGGGGTGTTCATTTGTAAAAGAGCGATGAGCGGGATCATTGCCAGGGAACATTTCAGAGGGTTCGATTTCATAATAAGCAATTAATCCGATTGCTGCAGGAAGAGGTCTGGGGAGCCTCAATTTTCAGAATCGATTGATCACTTTTACTTCGTCTCAATCTCGAAGACGGCGTATTCCGCTTCGGCCATTCGGAGCAGCATCCCCCCTGCATGATCGCCCGACCGAAATTCACACCTAGAAGAAGTAGCGAGCCTCGAGAAAGGCGGTGGCCGGGAGCGCCCCGAACTCGCTCTCCAGACGGGGGGATGACGAGCGTTTCCCCGCAGGCACCGTGATGCCGAGGACCAGGTCCGCCTCGTCCGCGAGCGAGTAGATCGCGTTCAAGGAGAAAAGAAAGGAAGGGTCGATCCAGTTGATGACCGAAAGCATCTGGGCCGATAACAGGGGACCGAATTCATAATCCCAGCCGAGCGCCGTATAATGCCGTGCCAGGAAAAGGCCGGGAAGCCGGGGCCCCACGATCAGGCGGTTTAGCTCGTCATTGGAGCGGTATCCTTGGCTGTGGTAGAACTGCTCTAGTCGGACCGTCAGGCCGTTTTCGAACCGGTGCTCCAGATCCAGTGCGATCTTGCCGGTCTCTTCCGAAAGATTCGCACCTCCCCAGGCATAATGACCTTCTGCCCGAATGCCGAGCCAGCCGCCCAGCTCGCCCTGCAGCGAACCGCCGGCAAGGGATTCCCCCCTTACGCTTCCCCCCAAGACGCCCCACTCAAACCCCAGGCCCGTCGCCGAGAACCGCCCCAGGAGGGAGGATCGGGCGACCTCCGGCTCCCGACTCCATCCATCCGGCGAGGATAAATCCGGCTCGTAGCCGAAGACCGAAATCAATGAAAACTGGGAAAGGGCCCCCAGTCTCGCCTCCAGCCGGGCCGCGTCCACACCCGGTTTGTACAAACGGAAAAAAGCGTTGGGGGAAAAAGGGGCGAAAAAATCATTGGGCGTGAAATAGAAAACGGTTGCCAGGTTGATGGGCTGGCGGCCGAGTATGAAGTCCGCCCGGTCGGTCAAGAACCGAAGGCTCAGCCGGTCGATTCCCAGCCTTGCCTGAACATCGGGATCATCGCTCTGATTCCATTCAAACGCGGAACTACGTTCTGCTCCGCCGGGTAATACGGCCTCGGACCCGGCGCCCGGGGCGACGGTCTTCGCATAAAATTGAAACCCGTTGAAATCCAGGGATACACGATCTCGATAATCGGCGAGGACGAGCAGCCTCAGGATCCCGCCCCCGCTGAATTCCATATCCTCGGGAAAGAAAACTTCATCGCCGGGATTCTTGCTGAAACTCCCCAGGGCCTGGATGGATCCCCGGAGATCCAGTGCCCCTTCTTTACCCGTTTTTTCATAAAAGGCCTGCGCGGGCTGGTCAGAAATGCCGAGCCATGCCGTCAGGGGCAGCAGGCAACGAAACAGCGTCCAACTTGAGGACATGCCTTTCAAGCACGCGCCTCGTCCGAGAGCAACCTCCCGTCCCGGAGGCGGATGATGCGATGGGCCCGGTCGATGACGCGCTGATCGTGCGTGGAGAACAGGAAGGTGGTCTGCCGTTCCCGGTTGAGCCGCTCCATGAGGGTTAACAGGGCGTCGGCGGTGACGGAATCGACATTGGCGGTCGGCTCATCCGCGAGCACAATCGCGGGCTCGGGAACGATGGCCCGGGCAATCGCCACCCGCTGCTGCTGGCCGCCCGAAAGCTCATCGGTCCTTCTCTGCTCCAGACCCTGCAGTCCGACCTCCTTCAGGATCGCCATGACCCTCTTCCTGCGTTCATGCTTGTGGATGCCCTGAAGGCCCAACACGAACTCGGCATTCTCATAGGCGGTCAGCACGGGGACGAGATTATAGGCTTGAAAAACGAAACCGATTCGGTCCCGGCGCATCCGGGCCAGCTCAGTCCGCCCCAATCGCGCCAGGTCGCGGCCCTCGATCCAGATACTCCCGCTCGAGGGAACATCCAATCCCCCGATCAGGTTGAGGACCGTCGTTTTGCCGGACCCTGAGGGCCCGCAGAGGGTTGAAAAGCCTCCTTTGCGGAATTCGAGCGTCAGGCCATCCACCGCGCGGACCTCCTCCTGGCCCTGCTTGTATATCTTCGTGGCCTGGTCTAACCGGACAATGGGGGATGGGCCATCCATGAATCCTCTCCTTCCTCTAATAAAGCGCCTTCAGGCTTTCCACCGGGGGGACCCGCCCCGCCCGGTAGGCGGGATAGAGACCCGCCATCACCGTGAGCGCAAGGACACCGGACAGAATCCAGGCGGCGCCTTCCTTGTAAAGACGAATCCTGATGATCGGCTCAAAAACAACCCCGCCGGCGCTGTAACTTTCGATCACCCACCGGCTGATGTCGATCCCGCTGGTGCTCAGGTAGGCATACCAGGGCGCCGTCAGGAGAATGCCGGATATCAGGCCCAGGAGGCCGATGCAAAAAGACTCCAGGAGGATCAGCCGGAAAAGCCGGCCGGGGGCCATCCCCAAGGCCATCATCATCCCGAATTCGCGGGTCCGCTCCAGGACGCTCATCAACAGCGTGTTCAGAATCCCGGCCGCGATGAGGAGCCCCACGAGGATCTGCATCAGGTAATTCCCGCTGCGGTCCAGCGCGATGATCCCGGCAAGATCTGCCTGGGTTTCCTTCCAGATCAACACCTCGCGGTCCGGATCTCCGATTCGGCTCAAGACAACCTTCCGCAACTCTTCGGCCTGACGCTGGTCATCAATGATGACCGAAACAATGGAGGCTTCCTCAGGGCCGTATTGCAGGGTGGAGCGAATCCGGTCAATGGGCAGAAGCACCATGGAGCCGTCCAGCTCGTCCGATAACGTCCGGAAGATTCCCGATACGCGGGCCACCGCGCTGACTATCTCCCCGCGCACGTCGGTCGTTGTGTAGACCATTTTCTTGCCGATGTCCAGATTCAGCTTTTCGGCCATCAGGGTTCCGACCACCACTTCCCGTCCAACGGTTCCGGCGAAGAGGGTCCCTTCGACGATGGATCGGGCCATCAGGTTGTACTCCTCCGATTCCAGGCCCGGATCGATGGCCATGAACATGCCACCCACGCTTTTCGCCGCACTGGCAAACATCCCCTGTCCGATGATCCGGACCGCAACCTCGGACACTCCCGGAAACTGCGCGATTTGACGGCGGATCTCGTCCACACCCGTCAGCCTCTTATCCAGGGTTGGACTTTCGTTGTATCCCCTCGGTTCCACGGTCAGATGGCCGAACCCTAATGTCGCTCCGGTGTCGATCATCTTGGTGTAGCTGTAATCCCCGACGCCGGTGAAGGTAACCGACAAAAGGACGCCGAAGGCCACGGTGAACACCGTGATCAATGTCCTTCGCTTCCGCCGCCAGAGGTTTCGCCATGCCAGCTTCAATAACATAACTTTTCTCTTGAGCGCGCGCTCACCCTGCCGGTTAGCGGTAATGGATGGCCTTGATGGGCTGAATCACGGCTGCCTTGATCGTCGGGTAGATCACCGCCAGGGCCGCGACGCCGAACAGATAGAGGAGCGGGACCCCCGCCGCCCATGCCGTCAACCGGCTGTGCCAGATCGGATCCAGCGCCACGCCCCCGATGGTTCCCGTGCTGGACCAGGCGGACAAGTCGATCCCGTGGGCCTGAAAATAATAGGAGACAGGCACGCCGACGGCCACAGCCAGGACGCCGGCCACGGCCGCCTGCGCCATGGCCTCGATGTAGATGAGCGCCGCCAGCCGCCAGGGGGATACCCCGATGGCCTTCATGATCCCGAATTCTCGGATGCGCTCGAAGACGCTCATCAGCATGGCATTGAGCACGACCATGGCAATCGCCGCGTACACGATCAAAAGCACGAAAATTAGCGAGCCCTTCGAAATGTCCAGCACGTTCGAGATGACCGGCTGAAGCTGTCGCCAATTCATTACGTCCAGCCCGGGCGCCAACGCCTTGACCCGGAGGGTTGCCGCTTCGAGATCATGGGCACGGTCTTCGCGCATCGCCACGATCTCGTGAACCCCCGTCGGAAGGACCATCAGATCCCGGAAGGCCCAATCCACCATGAAAAGGCCTGTGCGATCCACCCCCTCTCCAATGGCCTTGAGAATCCCCCGGACCCGATACAGCTCGTTGGCAATGGATCCATCGCTCGCCTGGCTCACCACAATGATCTCGTCACCCGTCCGCACGCCGAGGGTCCTGGCGAGTTTTCGTCCGATGACCACACCCAGCGGATCGCCGGGATCCAGCCAGGCGCCCTCCTGGATATGCCGGTCAACCTGGGTGACGGTGCGTTCCTGCTCCAGGTCGATCCCCCGCATCTGGATGCCGGCCGACGCCGATCCCGCCGCGGCCAGACCAAAGCCGAACAGGCGCCCGGAAGCGGTAAATCCCCTCGCCCGAAGTTTGGCGAGGAGCGCTTCGGGATCTTGGATCCGGTTGTAAAGATCCGGGTCCAACCGGTAGCCTTCGGCATGGATCTGGATATCCCCCAGATTCATGCCCACCGCGTTTCGTTCCGTCATCTCAAGCAGGCCTTCCATCAACGCGGAGTAAAAGATCATCATGAATCCCGCAAATGCCATGGCGCCCGTCGTGACGAGGGTCCGGTGCCATTTGCGGGTCAGGTTTCGATACGCCATCGACACCAGATGCATGCAGGGGGCTCCGCGCCTTGAAACTTTCTATCTTCGCTTGAGCTGCGCCAGCGAAAAAAATGAGTCCTTGATTTCAATGCCGAATGTAATCTCCTCGTAAACCAGCTCGGTGTACTCCTCGGGCTTGTCCGTGGGAACGACCTTCAGGACCGCCGGGATCATACGTCCCCCCATCTTCTTGACATCCGAGAATGTCATGGTCCGCGCCACGGCCATATCCTCGTCGTAGAAAATCTCGGTCAGCGGAATGTAATCCGCGGCACGGGTGGTGATCACAACCTTTCCCCAGACCACCGCCGCCTCCGGTTTGGGCATCAAGGTAAACTCGATCACCTGCCGCCCCTCGCGCTCGCCCTCGAAGGAGATGGTAGGGTGATAATCATCTTCTAGGCGCGATTCCTTGACCAGGTCGTCATTCGTGAAATGGCTTCCCATCCAGGAGCTCATCATCATCCCGGAGGTCAGGCGAATCGTGCGGTCCGTTTTGGGCAGATACGTATAAATGTTGTTTTCCGATTTCAATGTCGCCGTGCCGCGCTCCTTCAGGGGAGAGATGATCCGGACCAGGGAATGGTCCTTGCCCTTGGACCACCCTTCCATCTTCAGGGTTCGCGTGTAATGCTCCGTCTTGACCCGCATAGTCAGCACGCCATGAGAAGAGGCGCCGCGCCAGATATCGTCTACGATTCTGAGAATTTCCCGGGCCCGCTCGGTGGGGGATTGCGCAGCCTCGGCATGGGAGGAATCGGCCCGCAGGAATAGGGAAAAGACCATTAAAGATGCAGAAAAAGCGACTTTCGCCACAACAGGGTGCGAAGGGAGGAGCCGTAAGCGTTCGGAAGATGCTGGGTCGGTCATCATCTGAAAGACACCGGACAGCCGGGAACGAGACAATCGGGAATTAGTCGCCTGCCGAAACTCGACCTTGAAATCCGGATTTTCCCTAATGGTTCTTTGTGAGAAGGATTTGGGGAAAGGTTACTCTTATCGGATTCGAAAATCAATCGGGTTGTCAGAGGCGCAGAAGCAGCCGCGAATTCCGGATGAATCGGCGCCAGAATACGCTCTATTCTTCGATGGGGTAAGGATGGCCGAGTAGAAAACCCTGAACGATGTGGGTGTTTAACTCCTTGACGGTCTGCAGTTCAGTTTCAGTCTCCACGCCCTCGGCGATGATGCCGTCGGATGCATAGCGCTTCAGGCCGTTCAGCATGTCCCCCAGGAGGTCCTTGAATTGCCGGTTTGTCGTCGCATGCACGATCGTGGAGCGGTCCATCTTGATAAAATCGGGGACCAGCTGCGCGATGAAGGGAAGGGAGATGAAGCCGGCTCCGAAATCGTCGATCGCGAATTTGTATCCCTTCTCACGCCATTTCGCGCTGACCCCCAGGCATCTTTCGATATCCCTCAACGCCTCGGTCTCGGAGATCTCCAGGATAATTTCCGATCCGGCGGGAAGCGGCTGCGCCTCCACCGCCTCGAGAATATCGAAATCCACGTTGAGGAAAACCCGCTCCAGCTTTCGTTGGGCGGCCAGCTTTAATTGCAGCCGGAAGCAAAGGCACTTGAACTCATGCAACTGGCCCACCTTGCGGTATTTGTCGAAAACCTCCAGGATCCCCATCTTCCCGCTGGGATCGCGGCTCAAGGCTTCATATCCCAGGATCCGGGCCGAGCGCGTGTCCACGATCGGCTGAGGACTGGTGATGGCACCCAAACCGGCCGGAATG
>CAYGBP010000043.1:0-4519 GCA_964348105.1 uncultured Nitrospirota bacterium | reverse complement strand
CTTCACGGCGTCTTCGCCGAGGCCATGCTCCTCCTCGCCGACATGGACCTTGCTGCCCGTTTTTTTGGCGATGAACAGGGCGCGCTCGGCCATGTGCATCAGCTCCACCCCGTCCGAGCTGTGCTCCGGGAATAGAGACACCCCGACGCTCAAATCCAGATCCAGGGCCTCGGCGCGCATGATCCTGGCGAATCCGCCTCGGATCCGCTCCGCAACGGCCAGCACCCCCTCACGGCTTGTCTTGGAAAGCACGATGATCATCTGATCTCCGCCCCATCGAAAAGCCAGATCGGATCCCCGGGTGGAGTTCTGTATGCATTGGGCCGTTGCCTTGAGGATGCGATCCCCGAAATCATGGCCGCGCGACTTGTTGATCTTGCCGAGCTGCCCGATGTCGCAAAGCAGGATGGCGACAATATGCTCCGCCCGCCCGGCGCGAGCGATCTCCTCGGTGAGCCGCGCATAGAAAAGGCCCCGGTGGTACAGGCCCGTCAGCGCGTCCCGCACCGCGCTTCCTTCAACAAGCTTCTTCATTCTTCGGATTGCGGAATGCGCGTAGAAGGCGTAGAGGAAGAAAACCGGAAAGAGAACCAGAAAACCGTATTGCATGTAGCGGGCCGCGGTATGCCCGCCCCATCCGATCGAGGCCGAATGCAGCGGACCGGCCATCAAAACGGCCAGAGAAATCGACGCGAAAATCACGACGGTAAAGGCGGTCAGGTAACCCAGATACTTCTGGGCGTTAAGAACGGTGATCTCAGATAGCCGCAAAATGCTCTTCATCCATTCCAATCCGTAAGTGGCATCCTGCCGGCTTCGTCCTGCGGTGCGCTTATAAAAGGTGCGGAAGGTCTTTCCCGAAAGGTCATAGGAGGATTCCTGGCGGAGTGACTGGCGAAGGCACCTTATATACTCAGTATAGCCCGCGGCCCCCATGCGTCAAGCCGAAAGCGGAGTCCGCAGATGCAGCCGGCCTGTGGGGCCGAAATACCTTCAATACGAAGGGCAAGGGGATGTAGCTCCCCCGGCGATTACCCGCCGCTCAAGGCCTGGACGAGCTGCACCGAGTCAGTCGGCTGAATGGGGCTTTGCGGATCGAACACCTGCCGGCCGTTGACGAAGAAGCGTATGTGCGGACGCATCCGGCCCTGCTCGTCGATGACGCGAAACCGCAGACCCGGGTAGCGGCGGTCGAGATCCTCGAGCAGCTCGGCGATCGTCGCCCCTTCCGCCTCGACCTCCTTTTCCTTGGTATACGAGATCAGCGGGCTTGGAATCCGGACCTTCATGGTTTCGATGTTTTTTCGACTAAAACCGGATGGGGGAAGTTGAACCCCCCTTCAAACGGCGGCGGTTTCGACGGCATAGATCTCGGGAAGGTGCCGGGCGATGCAGCTCCATCGCCGGCCCTCGTATTCATTTACCCAGCGAAGGCACCAAAGGGAAATCGGGTGTGGCGCTCACGATGGACACCGAGGACCTGGTCCTGTAAGATCCCGCCCTATCTTCTTTGTTCTTTGGGATCGCCGACCCGGCGATACGATCCCCTGATTGAAATCACGTTGGAATTGACAAATGTGGCTCTTTGGTGCAGATTAAAAGTTAAACAGTCATGTCCTGCCATAACAAGAAGCTGGTCAATTTTTCATTGTATGGTCTTTCCCTCTACCTGGTCCTCCTGACCAGCCTGGCGCTCTTTCACGCCTACGAAAACAGCGAGCTTTCGGATCACGCGGGCTGCTCCATCGGTCTATGGGTCCAGCACGGACAGGCCTTGCAATTGACAACGTTTGTCCTGCCCGTTATCTTGACTTGTCTGTTCCTTGTGGCCCTCCCAATCGAGGCAATCCATTATCGGCTGCCCATTTCTGGCCTAACCGCCCGCGCTCCTCCGCTGTCGATTTAAACCCAAAGTACCTTTCCATCAATTGTGATGACGGACTTTGACCAGCATGACTGGGACCGGTGACCCGCGCGGATTGCCGTTTCCGCCGTCGTGTCAAAGGCATGATTTATATTTCTGCTTGTTGAGAACAAGGAGAAGGGGTAATGGTTCGATTCTTACTGCTATCCATTCTGTGTATTGTCTTGCCTGTAGCAACCGCCCTTGCACAGGAATCCCAAACCTCAAAGGCAACCTCGATGCTCAGGAGTCTCAATCCGCAAATCTCGGTCGACGGGTTGTTTGCGGCAGGCTATTTCTCGAAACCCGACAACCTGAATTTCGGCGGTCACGACCCACATCAAAGGGGGTTCACGCTGCAGAATCTGGAAATGACCCTGAGCGCATCCGTCGACGCATACGCGAAAGGCGAGGTCCATCTCATCTACCTGATCGACAAGGAGGGGGAGTCGCTCGTGGAGGTGGAAGAGGCCTTTCTGACCACGCTGGCGCTGCCCTACCGCTTTCAGTTAATCGGCGGGCAATTCTTTACCCGATTCGGCCGGCACAACCCGCTGCATCCGCACGCCTGGGATTTCGCCGACCAACCGGTCATCCTGAACCGACTCCTGGGGCCGGACGGATTGAGAAATCCCGGTGTTCAGGCCTCCTGGCTGGCCCCGATCTTTTTTTACCTGGAATTGATCGGAAGCATTCAAAACGCCGGCGGCGAAACGGCCGTCAGCTTCCTTTCGAACGATGAAAATTTCGGGGCCGACGCGACGCAGGTTTTTCCCGATCCCGCTTCCGGACTGTCCTTCACCGAGCGCGACGTTCACGGCATGGATGCCCTTCTTTACATGGGACGCGCGAAGGCTTCCTGGGCGCCATCCGACACGCTGGAGATCGTTCATGGTTTTTCGGGTCTTTTCGGCCCCAACGCCAGCGGACCGGATACGCGGACCGAAATTTACGGACTGGATCTGTACGCCAAGTGGCGGCCCCTCGACGCGCAAGGCGGATTTCCCTTCGTGGCGCTGCAGGCGGAAGCCCTCTGGCGGGCATACGAGACCCCAACCGATACGCTTCGGGACGGCGGGTTCTACGCACAGGGGCTATGGGGATTCACCCGCCGCTGGGTGGCCGGGGGCCGAGTCGAATATGCCAATGGGGACGAATCCCCCGACGCCCTCAGGGACCGGCGTTGGCGCCTTTCTCCGAATCTCACCTTCTATCCCAGCGAGTTTTCCAAATGGCGCCTTCAGTATAACTACGACCGGGCCGAAGCCCTCGGCAACAAGCCGCTGCATGCCGTTTTCTTGCAGTTTGAATTCCTGATCGGTTCGCATGGCGCACATACGTTCTAGACGGACAGGTGAATCTCAATGAATAAAATAATCGTAGGGATTGCCGCGTGTCTCGCCTCCGGTCTTTTCATAACCGGGACGACGTGGGGTGCCCCTCTACGCGTCCTGACCACCACGGAGGATCTGGCGGCGATCACGCGGGAGGTTGGCGGCTCGCTGGTCGAGGTGGAGAGTCTGACGCGCGGTGCTCAGAACCCGCACTACCTCGATGCCCGCCCAAGTCTGATCCTGAAGGCCTCGCGGGCGGACCTGCTCATATTGATCGGAATGGAGCTGGAATCGGGATGGGTCCCGTCCCTCCTGGTGGGGGCCAGGAACCGGAACATCCAGCCCGGCAGTACGGGGTATCTGGATCTTTCATCCGAGATCGAGCCGCTCGACGTCCCCGTCACCGTGGACCGCTCTCAGGGCGATGTGCATCCTTCAGGCAACCCGCACTACTGGTTGGATCCGGAAAACGGCAAGATCATGGCCCGGGTCATCGGCCAAAGGCTGATCGAGCTAATCCCATCCGAAACCGACACGATCCGCCGACGGGTCGATTCGTTTCATCGAAGGTTGGACGAAGCTCTGTCCGGATGGCTTTCCAGAATGCAACCGTTTTTCGGCCGGAAGATCGTGACCTACCATAACAGCTGGGCCTACTTCGTCCGGCGCTTCCGGCTGCAGGTGGTGGGTCATATGGAGCCCAAGCCGGGAATTCCCCCCTCTCCGGCCCACCTGAACTCCCTGATCACAAACATGAAGCGGGAAGACGTCAGGGTGGTCTTAATGGAGCCATACTTTAGCCCGGCGATCCCGGAGTTGCTTTCACGTGAGACGGGGGCCCAGGTCCTGACCTTGCCACCCTCCGTAGGCGGTCAGGAAGGGATCAAAACCTATGTCGATCTTTTCGACCACCTCACGGAACAATTGGCAAGCGCCTTCGGGAAGGGAACCTGAGTCGTGATCGAGATGCTGGGCATTCCCTTCATGCGGCATGCACTGATCGCCAGTCTTCTGATCAGCGGAATGTTGGCCTACCTGGGGATTCATGTCGTCCGACGGCGGATCGTCTTCGTGGATCTGGCCATCGCCCAGTTGTCCGCCGTGGGAGTCGTCACGGCCATCGTGTTCGAGCATAATCCGTTGGTGTTCTCGCTCATATTCACATTGATCGGTGCCGCGCTGCTTTCCCTCCCGGCATTTGAGCGACGCATTCCCCAGGAAGCCATCATGGGAATCGTGTATGCCGTCGCCTCGGCCGTCGCCATCCTCATCGTCGCTAAGA
>CAYGBP010000042.1:16457-21700 GCA_964348105.1 uncultured Nitrospirota bacterium | reverse complement strand
GGGTTGAGCGAGGATCCCGAAACAGTTCGAAAAGGGCTGGAAGGCAGAGAGGTCTCGGGCCTGTCCGATTTTCTGCTTCGGATGGTGCCTGCCAACGTCGTGGCGGCCGCGGCGGATGGCCAGATGCTGGGACTGATTTTTTTCAGTCTTCTGTTCGGCTATTTCATGACGCGGATCGAAGGCCGCGGCGCGGAGATCTTATCGGGATTTTGGCAGGGGGTCCACGATGTTCTGATACGGCTTACGGAATGGATCATGCGTTTCGCCCCCCTGGGGGTGTTCGGCTTGGTGGCCAAGGTTTCGGCCACGACGGGATGGGAGGCGATCCTGCCGCTCACCTTGTTCATGGCGACGGTATTGCTCGGGCTGGCGGCTCATTTCTTCGTGGCCCTTCCGCTGCTCTTGCGTTGGGCCGGTGGGCTGTCCCCGGGCCGCCATTACGGGGCGATGGCGCCGGCGCTGCTCACCGCCTTTTCCACCAGTTCATCCGCCGCCACCATTCCCGTCACGATGGACTGCCTGGAAAAAAACGCGGGGGTTTCGAACCGGACCGCCAGCTTCGTGGTGCCCCTGGGGGCGACGGTCAACATGGACGGGACGGCATTATATGAATGCGTGGCTGCCCTGTTCATCGCTCAGGCCTACGGGGTCGAACTCGGGTGGATGACGCAGATCACGGTCGTGATCCTGGCGTTGCTGACTTCGATCGGTGTGGCCGGGATCCCGGCCGCCAGTCTCGTGGCCATCATCATCATCCTGCAGGCGATGGGCCTGCCAGCCGAGGGGATCGGCCTGATCCTGGCCGTGGATCGGATTCTGGACATGTGCCGCACCGGCGTGAATGTTTTCAGCGACAGCTGCGGGGCCGTCATCATCGCCCGCTCGGAGGGCGAGACGCCTTATCGCCATCAGGGGAGGATGGGAGCCCCGGAATAGGCGAAGCGGGCGGCTTCCATGGCTACCTGCAGCGTCGTGAGTTCGAATTCCAGCGTGGCCGTGAGAGGGAGGTGATCCGAAGCGATCTTTGCCGTTTTACTTCGATGGACCCGCAGGCCGTTCAGGCAGGCCGGGGGCCAGACCCAGATTCGATCCATCGATAGCACCGGAAAGCCGGACGGGTAGGTCGGCGGGGCGGGGGCGCGGCCGAATTGCTTATGGATCCATCCGAGATGGGAACGCCACGGAAGCCATTCGTTGAAGTCTCCCAACAGCAGGGTCGGTGTGTCCTGGGTGGGTGAGATGATGGAAAGCAACTTGCGGATCTGTGCCCGCCGTTCCCATGCGTGAAGCCCGAGATGGGTCAGAATGACGCGAAGCACGGCGCCCCTGAGGTGAATGCTGACCTCCAAGGCCCCTCTGGGCTCGCGGTCCAGAACGCTGATATCATGCCTGCGAAAGGACAGGACATGCTCCTTGGTCAGGAGCACGTTGCCGTACTCGCTTTCCTTTCGGAACATCGACGGCCCCGAGATGGCCTCCATCGCCGTGGTCCTGGAAAGAATCTCCACCTGGTGAGGCCCGTCCTTGCCGTCGAAGAAGGATTCAACCTCCTGCAGCGCCACGATGGTTGCCCCGAGCTCACGGATCACCCTTGCGGTGCGCTGCGGGTCCATGCGACCGTCGCGCCCGACGCATCGATGAATGTTGTAGGTGGCCACGGTGATACCCATCAGCGATTTCCTGTTCCTTCAATCGGTCCTTCTTCGTTGAACCGGCGCCGGCTCCAACGGCGAAATGCCCAGGCCCCCGCCGCGATGACGGCCAGGACGCCGATCAGAATCGCGATCGTTCCCGGCCCCGGCTCCCGGGCCGCCCGGATCAGGCGATCCAGTCCGACGGCCAATGCGAGCAGTCCCGGCGTCATTCCCATCAGCGTTCCGGCGATGTAATCCCGAAACCGGATGTGAGAGGCACCGGCCACCATGTTGATCACGATGAACGGGGCAACCGGAATGACCCTAAGGGCCGCGATGGTGGCAATTCCTCGCCGGGCGAGGGCCTGGCTGAGCCGGTTCATTCTCGCTCCGCCGTACTGTCGAAGCAGGTCGCGGCCAAGGATCCGTCCCACTTCATACCCGGCGGCGGCGCCCACGATGCAGCCCGACCAGGCGTAGGCGAATCCCTCCAACGGACCGAACACCAGGAGGGTGGCGAGCAGCATGAGGGTCACCGGCACGGCGATGAGGCTCCCGAACAGGAAGATGCCGATGATGGCAAGGGGACCGAGCGCGCTCTGCCTGGCCGCGGAGATCCATTGGCCCAGCCGGTTGGAATCGAGCCAATCCCCCAGCGGCGTCAGGGTCCAGAGCCCCGCCAGGAGGATGACCGCCGAGAGGAGCAGGGCGAATCGCAGGCCGTGGTGGCCCGCCGGGCGGATCTGCTCCTTGGGGATGAATCGATCGATCAGTCGTTCCGGCTCGATCGGCCGCTCCGGATCGATGACGGCGGAGTCGGGGACCTGCCGATCGAGGGATTCCGCAACGCTTCCATCCAGGTCGCGCAGCGTCCGGCCGCTGTCGTTTCGCAGTGCATCGATGGTGGCGATCAATGATCGCCCGGCATCCGTTTCGGCGGAGACCTTCTCCGGGTTCATTCCCAGGTGCTCGGCGATGAGCCTTTCCCGGAAACCGGCGATCCGTCGGCGCAGGGCTTGGTCCCCCCTTGACTCGACGAGCAGATCGCACTCCGTATCGAATCCCATGGACCGGTTGCTCAGGTTGGAGGAGCCCACGCGCGCCAGATCGTCGTCCACCACCATGACCTTGGCGTGAACATTGAGACAGTCCGGATCCAGTCCGGGAATGTCGGGATAGAAAACGCGCAGCCTGCCGTGAAGATCGGCGTTGCGAATTCTATTCAGAAGTCGATGTCTCAGAACGTCCATGGTGTTCTGCTCGAGCCATCCGCTGGTATTGCGGGGCAGGACGAGAATCACCTCCGGCCCCTTATCGTCCCGCAGGCGGTGTGTCAGCGCTTCGCCGATTGCGTTGGAGGTGAGATACTGGTTTTCGATATAAATGAAGCATCGCGCCCGCTTGATCGCGTCCATGTACGATCGCTCGACCTGGCGGCATTCCGGTATGTCTTCGTGCGGCGGCTGGGTGAGCGCCACGCCGACGTCGATTTCCTCGAAATCCGGTTTCAGGCCGGGCGGCCATGGCCCTTCAAGCCCCGGCCGGACGGGAGAGAGGGTTTGACCGGTGGCGCGCAGCCATCGTGTTCGGCCGAGATCGCCCAGCGTTCGAGCGGCATCGTGGTCGACCACCATTTGAACGTCGTGGAACGGGGGGTAGGCTCCTCCCCCGGAATCGATCCGGCGTGGCTCGTCGGGGCGATGCTCGGACGTGTCCCAGCGGGCCTTGCCAAGGTCGAGTCCCCCGGCAAAGGCCACGGCATCATCGATGACCACCAGTTTCTGATGGTGCGAGGCCCCGAGCGGATGGTTGCCGTCCATCTTGAACTTTACGCGCCGGTGCGTCTTCCACCCGAGCCGATAAATGGGAAGCCATTCCCTTTCGAAGGCATAGATCATGGCGAAATCCCATGCGAGAATGTAGATTCTGAGGCCTTTTCGCTTCCGGGCCAGTTTGTTCAGAAGGTCAACCAGCGGCGGACTCCACCGGTCCGGATCGCCGTTACGGACCAGCCGCAGCCGGCTGTCGATGTCCCAGGCCAGAATAAAGACGCACCGCTGCGCGCGCTCCAGCGCCGAGGCGAGCGCGGAGAAATAGGATTCCGCGTCGATCAGGCAGGCGGCGCGCCGGGCCCGGGCGATGCGCCAGCAGTTTCGCCCTTCCTCCAGCATCCTGCCCGCGCTCATGATCCTCCGCCGGAATTTTTCAGGTAACGACCGATCTCCCGCTCGAAATTCGGGAAGTATCTGGAGATAACGGTCACATCGAATGCGGAAAGGATGGATTCCTTGGGCTCGCGGTCAAGCAGAAAACGAAAGGCCGCGTCCAGAAAGTCCTCGGGCGAGAGCTTGTCGCCCGTCAGCTTTCGATGGTAGGAGGGGCTCATGGTGACACGGTGCTCCGTCTTGCCGCCGCCTTCGGTGACGGTCACCTGAAATTCCAGAGGATCGGTTCCGCCCAGTTTTTGGACCTGGATCATTCAACTCCTCCCGCACCAAGATTTTCAGGGAAGCGGATACGATTCGCTTACAGGGATTCCAGCGCCTGGCCGATGTCCTCCAGCAAATCCTCGGTGTCTTCGATTCCCACCGAGACGCGAACCAGGCTGTCCGTGATTCCCAGTCGCTTCCGGTCCTCGGGTGCCATTCCGGCATGGGAAGTGGTGGAAGGCCGGGTTACCAGGGTCTCGACGCCGCCGAGACTGGGGGCCTCGATGGGAATCCTGAGTTTTTCAATCAACCGCTTCGCCGCCTCGAGCCCGCCGACCAGCTCGAGGCTCAACAGCCCGGCATAGCCTTCGAAAAGCCGCTGGGCGCGGGCATGCTGGGGATGGCTCTCGAGGCCGGGGAAGTTGATCTTCGAAACGGCCGGGTGGTCCTGCAGGAACCGCGCGATTCGAAGGGCGCTGGCATTCTGGTGTCTCACGCGAACCCCGACCGTCTTGATCCCGCGGTGCAGGAGGAATGCCGTGTGCGGATCGAGACACCCCCCCAGGTGATTGACCCGGTGCCTGATCTTCCTGACCAGGTCGGCCCGGCCGATTAAGGCGCCGGCCACCAGGTCGGAATGGCCGTTGAGATATTTCGTCCCGCTGTGCAGCGACAGATCATAGCCCCATTCAGGGGGCCTGAAATTGACCGGGCAGGGGATGGTGTTGTCGACCATCGAAACGATACCCCGATCCCTGGCGAATCGTATCACGGCCTCGTGGTCCGCCACCTCAAGCAGCGGATTGGTCATGGTCTCCATGTAAATGGCCTTTGTGTTCGGCCGAACGAGGCGCTGCCACTGCTCCGGGTCGTTTGCGTCGATGAAATCGAATTGGATGCCCCAGGCCGGAAGATCCTGGGTGATCAGGTTATGCGTACCCCCGTAGAGGCATTCCTGGGCCAGCAGGTGATCCCCCGCGGATAGGATCGTCATCAGGGCGCTAGAGATGGCCGCCATGCCGCTTGCCGTCACGAGCGCGTCCTCGGCATTCTCCAACGAGGCCATTTTCTGATGCAGCGCAAGATGATTGGGGGTGTTGTTGAGGCGGATATAGCGTGTGTCGTGATAGCCGGAGCCAGGCTCGACTTCGTACATCGTGGATTGAAAAATAGGCATCAT
>CAYGBP010000042.1:16141-16447 GCA_964348105.1 uncultured Nitrospirota bacterium | reverse complement strand
CCCTCAATCCGCGGATCCGGTTCCCCCGCGTGGATGAGCTTGGTGTCCAGGCGTTTGAATTTTTTCATCGGTCTCATGCCTCGCTTACGACCTCGGCGAGCTTTGTCCTCAGCCTGCCGCGCGCAGGGGCGCTCCGGCCCGGGCTGAGGCGTATTATAAGAAAAGCCGCCGCCGAATTGAAGATCAATTTATCTGGACCCCAGGCTCGCCTTTCTTGCGACGGCGATGCCGATCAGCACCGCCAACCCCCCGTATGCCTGCCATAAGGTCAGGACCTCGTCCAGGACGACCCACCCCAACAACGCC
>CAYGBP010000042.1:9476-16131 GCA_964348105.1 uncultured Nitrospirota bacterium | reverse complement strand
GATGACCCAGGCCAGCAGTGCAGCGGCGACGGGCTGAATCAGCAGGCTGACCGAGGAAAAAGAGACGGGTAGATGCGCCATGGCGTAAGTGATCAGGCCCTGTCCCCCCACTTGGGAGATGACGGCCAGTCCCAGCAGCACCAGCCAGCCGCGCAGTGTTTCCGGGAGGAGGGCCTCTCCCGAGGCGATCGTAATGAACAGAAGCGCGACGCAGGTAATGAGGGTGCTGTATCCCATCAGGCGGATGGTGTTCATCGAAAAGCGAAGCTGCTTGATGGTGATCAGGTAGCCCGCGTAGAATACGGCCGTCACGATCCCGAGAAAATCACCGAAGAGCCGGTCCGGGCCGAAAGGCAGGCTGCTGCCCATGAGTAGGGAGGCGCCCGTAAACGCCACGATCATTCCCGCAACGAATTTCCAGGAGATTCTTTCCCTGAAGAAAAACCAGGCCACCGCCGTCACGAAGATGGGGGCGAAGTTGCCTAGCAATGTGGCGTTCGCCACGGTGGTAAAGTAGATCGACCAGTGCCAGATGGATAGATCGGCGGCGAACAGCAGACCGCACATGATCAGCCAGGTGCGCTCTTTGTGGGTGAGGGTCTTGAGGGTCTGGCGATCGCCGGCCGGCTGGAGGCCCATCATCAGCCAGAAGAGCGGAAGGGCGAGGAGCATCCGGTAAAAGGCGGTCGCGGAAGGGGGAAGCTCGCTCAAGCGCACGAAGATAGGCGCCAGGGAGATGCAAAGGGCGCCCATGACGAGCGCCGTAAAGGCCAGCCTGCCGGTGCGAAGGGGCCGCCGCGGGGTGGCGGATTCGTGGGCCATCGAGTCTGTGGCCCCCCTCGTCGGATCGAGGCCCACCGGTGTCACCGCCTGCGGAAAGGGGATTTGGGTTTGCATTCCATGAAGACATCAAACCCGGTTAGTGGTGTGCTTCGGTGCATCGGATGTTGCATTCGGGAATAGGCTCCGCCGCTCCTGCGGGTCAAAACTCATCCAGCAACTGTTTCTTTTTCTCCTTGTATTCCTCCTCCGTAATGAGTTTCTGCTCGTAGAGGCGCTTGAGCTGCCTGAGCTTCTCCTCTAGGGTCTCTTTCAAGGGAGTTGGGGAGCCCGGGGCAGGAGGGGGTTCTTCGGGCTGCGCTTCCAGCAGCCTGGCATAGTCGATCTGAACCGTCCGGTTTTTGAGCCGGCGGGAGGGGCCATCCGTCAGTTCCTGGTAGGGGCCCGGAATGAGCGAATAAACCTGGGCGTCTTTACTCTCCAGGGGATGCTGAAAGTCCTTGTAGCCTCCGATGCCCCCGGGAGGCGGCGCATACCTGTAATTTCCGAGCGTGAGCGCGAACCGCCCATCCTGAATGAAGATCACACCCGTGGTCAGCCGGGCCCCGAAGATCCCCCGGGGATGGCGCACGAGAAAGCCCACCTGGTCGGCCGGGGTGGCCTGCTGGAGGGCATTCGAAATCCCGGAGGCCATCTGCGCGATTTCGTCCTCGCTGAAGGCGGGATTGACCTCCTTTCCTTCGCCGGTGATCAGCCGCTGAACAAGACCGGGCTCGTATTTGACCTGAATCGATCCGAGGAGCCTTTCGATCTGCGCTTCCGAGAATGCGGCGGGGTGCGCGTAGCCACCCTCCTCACCGGCTTTCCCCTCGCCTTTCTTGCGCTCCAGATAGATTTCCGAGAGCGAGTTCTTTTCAACCGGAATGGTGACGGTTGTCGTGGCGCAGCCCACAACGAGCAGGGCGACGAGCGGGACCATCCAGACGCCTTTCGGCCTCAATTTCGGTTTGCGGTCGATCATCTTTTTATCCCGTTGGGTGTGTGCAATGGATGACGAATCGGAGCATTTTAGCACAGGGGGCCTCGATTCAAAAGCATGAAAATGGCTGGCCCCGGCCGGCCGGTTCGGCCGGGAGATTGAGTCCGGCCGATCGAGTATGCTATGATTTGGCCTCGGGAACGCATGACGAACCTAGAGAACGGGGTTAAGAAGATGAAAAGTATCGTATCGATCTTGATGGTTGCCACAGCGGTCTGGGGCTGCGCCTCCTTTCAATATCAGGAAATGCCCGTGGCGATTGAAAGTGTCCAGCCGGGAGAAGGCAGCTCAGTTACCTTCAAGGGCAAGGCCCTGGCGCTCGCCGGCGACCCGGTCCAGGTGGGCGCACCGCTCCCCGACGCGACGCTGACCGCGAATGATCTTTCCCTGAGGCGCCTGGCAGACACGAAGGGCAAGGTTCGCATCGTGAGCGTCGTCCCGTCCCTGGACACGCCGGTTTGCGAGCAGCAGACGCATGCCATCAGCGAGAAGAACGAAGGCTTGGACCGCCAGGTACAGTTCATCACCGTGAGCATGGACCTTCCCTTCGCCCAGAAGCGCTTCGCCGAAAAGGCGAAAATCAACAATGTCCTGTTTTTGTCGGATTACCGTTCGGCCGACTTCGGAAGAAAATTGGGATTGTTGATCGAGCCCTTGCACCTTCTCTCACGGGCCGTCTTGGTGGTCGATGAGGAAAACGTGGTCCGTTATATTCAGGTCGTTCCCGAGATTACGCACCTGCCGGACCTCAAGGAGGCGATGCGGGTGGCCAGGATCCTGGCCTCTTGAATCCATCAGGGGGCGGGCGCCCCGCCCGTCATGACGGTGTGCAGCCGCGCGGGGTAGAGACGATCAGCATCGTGATGGGGGATCGTGACTGAAGGGGAAGCTTCAATCGGGGGACGGATCCGGGCATGGCGCCTGAGCCAGCGCCTCTCGATGGCGGAGGTTGAGAAGCGCACGGGGCTTGAGCCCTCCTCGCTGGAGGCCCTGGAGTCCGGGCAGACCGATCCCACCGCTTCCCAAATAACCTCCATTGCCCGGGTATTGAAAATCCCGGTTCCTTGGCTCTTTGTGGATCCCGAGCAGCTGCGGTCCGTCTTACAGTCCGAGGAGGAGCTGCAGGCCGGCCTGGATCAATCCGCGGATCCTGTGACCCAACATATCCTGCTGGCCAAACGGGCCGATCGCCAGCTTTTCCACCTCCTGGCCACGCTGGTCGAGCATGGCGATCCGAAGCTTCTGCGCGCGGCGGAAACCAACCTTCGCAGCCTCGTCAAGGAGACACGCCGCCCCATGATCCCGTGGGCTTCAAAGCGGCCGGGCAACTTCGACCCGCCCGACGATTGATCCGGCTCCAACCGCACGCGGGAGACGAGCATGCTACATCCCGATCTCTTCGGTGATCCTCAGCTCGGATTCGTCTTCGATTTCTTCCAGACAGGAAAAGCAAGGGAAGGGAAATGAGGCGACGGGTATTGCACAGGTCTCGGCGATTACGGAATCGGACTCGATGGCCGGGGCGTTGCATCCTTTGTGCATGATGACCTTCATGTCGCACCTCTCATCGTTGACCCCGTCATCATTTTAACCTGTTGTAAACCGGGCGGTAAAGCGAAAAAGAAGGTCTTTCATAGGGCATAAAGCGAAGAACGTCGAATCAGGGCCACACGGCCGGTCTCGCGCGGGTGCGGGTGCTGCCGGCACATCACGACGGTCTTCGGCCCGAATGTCTCCGATGTCTTCGAAGAGGGAGATGATTTCACGGTCTGGAACGGTCGATAACTCCATTTTGTAGGCCAGAAACCACATGAGGGCGACCCCGATCGCCCACCACAGCAGCTGCCACGCCCAGATGGAGGGGATGCCGAACAGCCAGCTGGACTCGTCTTGGGGATTGCCGAAGATCGTGTTGCCAACGACCGCCCCCGGGCCGATCCCCAAGAAGAACCAAACCAGCGCGAAGGCCCAGGCCAACGGGATCAAGGAGCGTTTGCGATCCGGCAGCCGGGCGTGGTCCCGGAGAAATCCGTGGAAACTCAGCCGGTGCGCCGTGTCTTTGGGGTCTTGCGTGAAAATCGAAACCGCGATCGCCGTTCCGAGATTCAGAAAGATTCCCCATCCCGCCGAATGGATCGTCAGGGGCCACCGGCCCCAGGGCACCCCGAACGCCAGACCGATGGATTCCGTGAGCGTGACGGCGGCCAGACCGACCACGAGGCCGGTTGTGACCCCCTGGCGCGTCAGCCAGGGCCACCAACAGACCGCGATGAGGGCGGGCCACATCTGGAGCCCGTAGGCGACGGCCAGACCGCCGAGAAGGACCAGGGCGTCGGTGGATGTGGTGGCCACCATCAGGGCGGCTAAAACAATCACGGCCACGCCGAGTCGGCCCCAGAATTTCTGCTGCGCATGCGTCGCATTCAATATCCAGAACCGCTTGAGGATATCTCGCGTCAGCATGCCGCCCGCCGTGGACATGTAGGCCGCTCCGGTGGACTGCATCGCCGCCAGGGCGCAGATGGAGAGTAGGCCCACCAGCCGAGGCCTTCGAGGAGGCCCACCAGCCAGGGCATGGAATCCCCCACGATCCTGATCAGCTGGGGGACGAGCATCCCCTGCTTGCCCTCCGATTCCATCAGGTCCTTGCCCTGGAGCCCTTCCTGCATGACGTTATTGACCAGTTCCGGATGGGCCTCGCTGAACCGCAGATCCGCGCCCAGAAAGTGGCCGCCCATTCCCTGGATGGCCGTAAACACCATCAGGATCAGGCCGACCCCGAATGCGGAGGCCCAAACCTGCTGAGGGGCAAAGGGCTTTGGGTTCAGGTTGGAGAAGGCCCACATCGAAAAGGCGGGTGCGGCCTGGATTCCCATCAGGGCGAACATATAGGTCAGAATCATCATTCCCGTCCAGGCGCCTCCCTCGGCGCTCGGTCCGTCGGAGACCCACTGAATGGCGCCGGGGAGGGCCAGGTAATGGCTGTCCCCCGAAGGGGTCCGTACCGGATCGATCTTCGCAAGGGCGGGGATCCCCTGGATGAGCCTCTCCCAGCCGCCCACGGCGTTCAGCGTGATGAGTCCGATGGCCACGATTCCGAGGGCCAGCAGGATGCACTGGACGGTGTCGACGTAGGCCACGGCGCGGAGTCCCCCCGTGGCGACATAGATGAAGACGACGAGGGAAAGAAGCCACATGCCCACCTCGACTCCGAGCAGGCCGTCGCTCAGGACGTTGAAGAGGAAGCCCGATGCGCGAAGCTGCAGGCCCAGATAGGGAATGGAGAAGAACAGGGCGACCACCACCACCAGGATCCGCAGCAAGTCCGATCGAAAATAAGTGGAAAGCATCTCACCGGGCGTCACGAAGCCGTAGCGCTTGCCCAGCATCCACTGCCGCTTGAGGAACAGGACCCCGGTCAGCGGGATCGTGATGGCATAAAACGAAGCGTAGGCATACTGAAAGCCGTCCCGGTATAGAAGGCCAGGGTGCCCCATGAATGTCCATCCGGAAAAGGAGGTCGCAGTCGCCGCCAGGACGAACACCCAGATGGGGATCTGCCGGCCCGCGATGAAATAGTCGCTGGCCGTACGTGCCGACTGGGCGCCCTTGACGCCGCAGTAAACGCAGTAGACCCAGTAGAGCATGACGAAGAAGGCCAGCCAGATGATCTTCGGATCCATGTCGGCTCGGATTTTCCTCCAGAGATTTGGGTGATCCCGCGGGGTCTTCAGCAGGGGAAATTTTTCGAATTATACCCGATCCGGCGGGAGGAGGAAACGGTTTTTCAGCAGGATTGCCGTGAGGGCGCGTAGCAGGCGCCAGGGCAGACCGCGGGGTGCAACGGCCTAGTCCTCCGAAGCGTCGTCTTCTGGAGGGCCGCAGATATCGCTGATCCGACTCCAATCGTCATCGGGGAGCAGGGGGACCGGCTCTTCTCGGAAGGACTGGGCGAGGATTCTCAAGGTTTCGATCCGCTCGTCGGATGAGGGGTGGGTTGAGACGTACTGCAGAAATTCCGGCATATCACCGTATTCCTTCTTTAGTTTTTCGAAGAAGTCGACCATGCCCTGCGGATCGATCTTCGCCGCGATCAGCAACTGCATTCCCTCGATGTCCGCCTCCGTTTCATGGGTGCGGCTGTATTTGAGCCTTCCCAGCGTACGGGCGGCGTGAAAGGCATAGGCCGCGGCGCTGCTGATATCCCCGACGACGGCCGCGATCAGGATCCCCGTGGATGCATCCTGCAGGATCGTGCGCGTCGTATGCCGGAGAATGATGTGCTGGATCTCATGGGCCAGAACGCCCGCCAGCTCCTCGGGGGTATCCATCCGGGTGACGAGCCCCTCGAACAGGACGATATACCCGCCAGGCGCAGCCAGGGCGTTCATGATGGGAAGGTCCACAACGGCGACCTTCAGGGTGTAGGGATGCTCGGGCAGTGCGGCGGTCAGTCTTTCCATGATTGCATCGATCTTGGCCAGGTGAGTCTCATCGGTGCATTGCCGTTCGGGGGGGGCGATCTCATCGACGACTTTGGCGCCCAGCTGCTCCTCCCATGAGACCGGGACGAACGGCGCCAGAACGGCCGCCAGGGCCGGAATGCCCCACAGATACAGGCCGGCGGCCGCCAGAATGGACCCGACCCCGGCGAGGAAAACCCGCTGGATGCGGGTTTTCCGGGTGGCTGGATTGTGGAACCGGTGGGCCAGCTCGGGCGCCAGCTCATGCAAGGCAGACAGGAGTCCGGCATCGTTCGAGACCAGGGCCTCGGGGATGGGTTCTCCGCGTTCCAGCCGGACCGGTTCGCTGGCAAAGAATCCCTGGGTCTGGCGA
>CAYGBP010000042.1:4396-9466 GCA_964348105.1 uncultured Nitrospirota bacterium | reverse complement strand
TTCATGAGGCGGATCACCACCGGTCGGCGAACCGGGCTTTTCCCGTCGAGCCGATAAGCGGTCCAATTCATTTTGGAGAAGAGCCCCCCTCGTTGACTCAGGCCGCGTTCAGGCCGGTATCCAGATCGAGCAGATCGCTCAGACCCTCACCGGTCGGCGATGCCGCCAGGGCCTCCTGCTGGATCGCCTCCAGGTCGACGGGGCCTTCGAGGGACAGGTACCGAAAAGTAAACTGCACGTTTCGGACCTGAACCCAAGGCCACGCGATGCCGAGCGTGACCACCAGGAGAAGCAGGTTGGTGAACTTTAGCAGAAAGAGGCGCAGTCCGGTTACGGTGCTCCGGAACCGCGCGACGCCGAAGGAGGTATGGTTCCACAGGAAGCGCTGTTTCTGTGCCTGATACCAGAAGAGGTAAAGTCCGGCCGTGAGTGGTACCAGCAGCACTGCCAGCAGGAAGGCGGGCAGGAACTCGCGGGCGGTGCCGTCAAAGTCGAATTTCTGGTTTCCAAAATAGGAATTGGAGGTCAGGAATGCATATCGCTGAACGATGAAGAAGGGGGTGTAGATTCCCAACGTCAGAAGCGTCAGCAGAAACCCCTTCAGGAAAATCATGACAAAGTCGCGTGTCCCGCCGCGAAAGGAAAAACGGATTCCCCGCCAAGCCGTCCGGCTCAGCCGGTATCGCCGCGATCCGACCATTGCCAGCGGGATAAAGATGAGGAACATAAAGTTGGCTGCGACATAGACCGACACCTGTGCGACGACCCCTCCCGGCATGAACTGGGCCCCGTTGATGATCGCGGTCAGACCTCCGAAAAAGATGAGGGCTTTCAGGAAACCGATCAGGAGCTCCTTCCCGGTCCCTAGGTATGAAAAACGGTCTCCCTCGAACTCGGACTGGGCGAAAAGGTAGGTTCGAATCCGCACCTTCGCCCAAAAATAGTAGATGCCCAGTGTCAGAAGTGAAAGCAGGGTATTGACGACATGAATCCCCAGCAGGGAGCCCCCGCTGCCGAAGAAGAATAACTGCCGGATCTCGGCGGAATCGGTCATCCGAACCGTGTCGGCCGCGTCATCGCTCGCGGGAAGGTCCGGGGCCGGGTCGGTCGGCATGGACGCCACCGCTTCCATGGAGGCGGCCGAGGGCGCTGTTTCGACAGGAGCGGGCTGCGAGACGGTGAGCGGAGGCGGGTCTCCCCAGATCCGCCCCAATGCCTGGTCCGGGGCCTTTGCCCCGCAAGACTTGCAGGTTGGGCTGGCCATCTGCGTCATACCACACTTGTGACATCGCATGCTTCCGGTTTGCATCGCCTGGGCCTCCTCAATTATAGGTAAGTATATTCGAAGGAGCAAAATCCCGCAAATGTACCGGGGGGGGACTGCCCCGGTTTCCCTCCCGTGGGCAAGGATAGCCAAAAACCTGGGGGTTTGATAAAATGAATCCCGTGAATAAGTCCCATGCCCCCGAGGGGTCCCGCATCGATTGCGATTGGACCAGTTATGCGGATGAGCAACTGCTGGAAGTCCGCATCTGCGACCTGAATCTCAAGATTCAGGGAACCGACCTGGAATCCCGCATCCAGACGCTCTACGCTGAGCTGGACGACAGAAAGATCGCGTTCAAGCCCATCTGTTATCTGGGAGACGAGTGGTTCTGCCCAGACGGCGCCTGTACCATCGCGATTCCCTTTTATCTCTCGCACACCAGGCTGATCAAGCTGGAGGAGCGAATGATGATGGAGGTGGAGGGAGGGACCGAGGGGTGGTGCATGCAGCTTCTCCGGCATGAGATGGGCCATGTGATCAATCATGCCTATCTGCTCGGAAGAAAGCGGGACTGGCAGAAGATGTTCGGATCTCCTTCCACCGAATATTCCGAATTTTACCGAGCCCGTCCCTACAGCAAGCGATTCGTACAGCATCTCGATGACTGGTACGCCCAAAGCCATCCGGATGAGGACTTCGCAGAGACTTTTGCCATCTGGCTCACCCAGGGACTGGACTGGCGCACCAAGTACCGGGGCTGGAAGGCCCTTGAAAAACTGGAATATGTGGACCGGCTGATGCAGAATCTGGCGGGGCAATCGCCCCTGGCCATCTCGCGAAAAAAGATCTGCGAGGCCTCGCGCCTCAGATCGCCCCTGAAGAAATATTACAACCGGCGGCGCCGTCTGTACGCCCAGTATTTCCCGGACTTCTTTGATTCGGATCTTCGCCGCCTGTTTATCGGTCCCCCGACGGAAGGGGGCCTTGATCGGGCATCGACCTTTCTGCGCCGAAATCGCAAGGCGATCATGGACGCCGTGGCCACCTGGACCGGCGAGCCGAAATTCACGATCAACCGCCTGCTCAGGGCCTTGACGACCCGGTGCGCCGAGCTGGACCTGAGGCTTCGCAAGGACGTGAGCCAGTCCGGGATGGAGATCGCCGCCTATCTGGCCTCGCTGGCGTCAAATTACCGATTGACGGGTAAGTTCAAACGCTCATGAGCCGAAGGGAGCCATGAGGAAAAAACTGAAGGTTCTGGTCCTGTTCGATATTTCCTATCCCGCTCCGAAGGATCTGGATTTCTCCCAGGAGTTGAGCAGTCCCGACCGGAATACCGAACAGGACGTGATCCGCGCCCTGAAGCGGCTGGGCCATGAGGTTCGAATCCTCGGCGTTTTTGACGATC
This sequence comes from uncultured Nitrospirota bacterium, assembly GCA_964348105.1. Lineage (GTDB taxonomy): Bacteria > Nitrospirota > Nitrospiria > DATECO01 > DATECO01 > CAYGBP01. Next base: position 6,791 of record CAYGBP010000042.1, on the reverse strand, counting down.
CCGGGATGATTCTGGACGAGGTGAAGTCTTATCCGCCGGACGTCGTCTTCAATTTGACCGAGCAGTTCAACAATCAATCGGCCTACGAGCGAAACGTGGCCGGCCTGCTTCAGATGCTGGACGTGCGCTATACGGGAAGCGGTCCCACCGGTCTGACCTTGTGCAAGAACAAAGGGATGGCGAAGGAAATCCTGGCCTATCACCGGATCGACTTTCCCGACTTCACGATTTTTCACAAGGGGGCCGCCATCCGTCGGCCGAAGCGGCTGCAATTCCCATTGTTCGTGAAGCCCCTCAAGGACGAGGCCTCCTACGGAATTTCGCAGGAGTCATTCGTCGAGACGGATCAGGCGCTGGAGGAACGGGTTCGGTTCATCCATGATCGGATGAATCAGGAGGCCATGGCCGAAGAATATATTGAAGGCCGGGAGCTTTACGTGAGCATCATGGGAGACAGCCGACTGGAGGTGTTCCCGTTTCGCGAAGTGATCTTCTCGAAGGTTCCCGAAGATCGCCCGCGGTTTTCCACATTCAAGGCCAAGTGGGACGAGTCGTACCGCGAGCGATGGGGAATCCAGAATACCTTTGCGGGACCGATGCCGGAGGGAAAGGCCGACGAAATCGCGAAGATCTGCAAAAAGGCCTACCGGGTGCTTCGCATAACAGGATATGGGCGTATCGACCTTCGTCTGACGCCGGAAGGCCGGATCGTGATCCTGGAGGCGAACCCCAACCCGGGGCTGGCCGTCGAAGAGGAGTTTGCACAGTCGGCGCAGAAGGCCGGCTATTCCTATGGGGCGTTGATCAAACGGATCCTGAAAAACGCGCTCAGGCGGGATCAGGGATGAGACGCTCATCCTGACTGGGGCGGGACGGGAGGCGCCTCGTCCATGATTTCCTCCCCGCAATGCCGCGCGATCTCGGCCCTCGCCTTGTCCCGCAGGCGGATGATATCCCTCAACTCCGCCCCCTTGGGCTCGATGGGCTCGCCGATGACCACCCGAATGGGGCCCCGCCGGGGCCACCAGCTCTCCGGCCACAGGATCTGTCGCGATCCGCAGATCGCGATCGGCACGACCGGCCTGCCGGTTTCGGCGGCCACCTTGAATGCCCCCATCCTGAAGGGCCTCAGCCCCGTTGCCCTTGTAAAGGTGCCTTCCGGGAAGATCAGCACCGAACTCCCGCCTTTGAGGGCCGTCTCGATTTCGGCGGTATCGGAGAGACTCTTGGAAAAATCGATGCGATCCACCGTCAGATGGCCCACCTTGCGAATGAAGGTCCGCGTGAGCGCCATCTTTTCCAACTCTTTCTTCGCCACGAAGAGAAAGCCGGGCGGAAGTGCCGCCATCAGGATGGCGACGTCAAGATAACTGGTGTGGTTGGACACCAGCACGAGCGAACCGCCCCTTTCGGCCTGGGACCGACCCTGAACCTGAAGGGGGCAACCCAGGAGGATCAGAAACAGCCGGGCCCAGACGCGGCAGACCTGGGCTGGTGCCCGGGGGCCGGGCAGGAGCACGCCGGCAATCCACGCCAGGGGGACGGTGATTGCGACGACCAGCCAGGCATACAGGCCGTAAGCCCGGTTGGCAAGCGCCGCGGCGTGTTGCTTCAACCGCGGTCCGAGACCGGCCGCAAATAGTTTCACGGCCTGGAGCCAGACCGGAATACGCCGGCCCACCAGACGGCCTTGCAGGTAGGCATCGCGGCAGGCAGTCCTGCGAAGCTTTCCACTGGAGGTTTTCGGTATGGTACCGGGGGGAACCAGCAGCACCTTGTCGGGCGGGACCCCGATCGTGGTGGCCACCCGCTCGATCACGGCTGATCGGATTTCGTCCTTCGCCTGAGCTTTTTTCTCACGGCTCTCCGCAACCACGAGAAGGTCCTCGGTCCCGGTGCCCGCGTCGAACACGCCACAGGCGATGACGCAGCCCTTGCGCACGCCCGGAAGGTCACCCACGACCTCCTCGACCTCGTGCGGATAAAGATTTCGGCCCGCCTTGATGATAACGTCCTTACACCTGCCCGTGATGAAAATTTCTCCCTCCGCCTGATAGGCCAGATCGCCCGAATCCCACCAGCCGGCGCGGTCGATCGAGCGCGTCGCCTCCTGGGACCGGAAGTACTCCTTCATGCAGGAGGGGCCCCTGAACTGAAGGACGCCCTCCACCCGCTCGTCGACCTCCTCGCCCTTTTCGTTCACGATGCGGACATCGTGGCCCGGGAGGGGAATCCCGGCCGAGACGAACCGCAGGGCGGTCGTGTCGGAGGGAGAGGCCGGTTGCGCACGATGATTGGTCTGAAACGTATTCCGGTGGATCCGGTCCACGCGGGGCGCCCTCCCCGTGGGGGGGAAAGTGAGCGCGACAGACGATTCGGCCAGCCCGTAGACCGG
>CAYGBP010000042.1:2420-4386 GCA_964348105.1 uncultured Nitrospirota bacterium | reverse complement strand
GTTCGATCGTATCGGGATTCACCGGCTCCGCGCCGTTAAAGGCCAATCGCCAAGAGCTCAAATCCAGCCCTTCGATGGCGCGATCTTCGATCTTTTTGATGCAGAGCTCGTAGGCGACGTTAGGGGCGGCCGAAAGCGTGCCCCGATGATAGTGGATGGCCCAGAGCCACCGCTCGGGCCGGTTCAGAAAGGCGAAAGGAGACATGATCGTGATGGGCAGCCCGTAATAAAGACAGCAGAGCCATGAGCCGATCAAACCCATGTCGTGATAGAGGGGCAGCCAGCTGACGCCCACGTCGGTGGGCTGGATCTGCGCTGCCACGCCGATGGCCCGAATATTGGCCAGAATGCTGGAATGGGGCAAAAGGACGCCCTTCGGATCGCTGGTGCTTCCGGAAGTGTACTGGATCATCGCCGGGTCCTCGGGGCGCATGATGAGGTCCGGGGCGGAGGTTTTCGTGCTGGTCAACTTTTCAACCGTGGTAACCTCCTGGAGGCTGGGGACGAAGGGGCGGAGGAGCATGGCCAGCCCTTCGACCCGCTGGAAAGTGATCAGGATGGAGGACTGGGCATTGCGAAGGATCACCGCCTGGCGCTTGGCATATTCTTCCAACCGGTCCGCCCGGTACGGCGGATAGATCGGCACGGGAATTCCCCCCGCCAGCAGCACGCCGAGAAAGGCGCAGAAAAAGTCCTTGCTCGTCGGAAGCATGATAGCCACGGTGTCGCCGGGCTTAATCCGCCGGGCCCAGAGTCCTCCCGCCGTGACACGGGCCGCCTCGAATAGATCACCATAGGTAATCGTCTCTTCGCCGCCATCGTCGTGCTGCAGATAAATATGAGGACGCTCTGGCTCATTCTCGGCATATTGCCGAATGACCTCGCCCAGGGTGGCGGCCCCGCTGGGATGGAAGGCTGCTTCAGCCAGGGCCGTATGGGTGGTCAGACCCGCCCCGCCCAAGTGCACATCGGCGCTGCGCACGGCATGGATCAACTCCCGCAGCGTGTCCGCCTCGGCGACAACGTGATCCGGGACGCTGATGGATAATTCCTGCTCCAGACGCATCAGCAGCTCGACTCGCTCCAGGCTGCCGAGGCCAAGATCCTTCTCCAGCGAAGCGTCGAGAGAAATCGACCGGGCCGCCCGTTCCTGGCCCAGTTCGGCGACCAACTTGCGGGTGATGACGAGAACTTCCTGTTCAACGGATATTTGCCCGCCCATCCGGTGAAATCCCCTTTTGTTTCTGAAACATCGAATATTATAGACATTCTGGAAAAGGGAATCAAATGAACCGTCTTGACCCCCGGGGGTGCGTCTGATAGATTGTAGGCCAAAAGGAGGATTTTCCGATTAAAATTCTCATCTTAGGATCGGGTTACGCCGGCGTGAGGCTGGCCCAGGACCTGGAGCGGGGGATTCGGGCCGGGCGGCTGTCCGCCGAGGTGATCCTGGTCGACCAGTTTCCCATACACCAGCTGGTTACGGAGCTTCATCAGGTCGCGGCGGGCTCGATCATCCAGGATCGCGCCTCGATTCCGCTGGAGCGGATTCTCCACCGCAAAGCGGTCACATTTCGGCAGGCACGGATCACGGGCTTTGAGCTCGCCCGGCGGGTGGTCCTGACCGACCAGGGGGAGATTGCGTACGACAAGCTGGTGGTGGCCATCGGGGGGGAGACGGATTTCTTCGACCGGCCCGCCGAACGGATTCCGGGGCTGAGGCAGCACGCCTTCGAGGTTCAGACGATGCCTCTGGCCTTTCGGGCGTGGGAGCGCGTCCAAGATCTCTTATTCGAATATGCGAAGGACCAGGGCTCCAAGCTGCCGCTGCACTTCGTGGTGGGCGGGGGCGGCTCCACAGGCGTGGAAGTGGCCGGACAGTTGGCCGACGAGCTGCCGGAGTGGAGCAATCAGTGCGATCTGCCCGAGCAGTCAACGGTGCTTCACCTGGTCGAGGCCGGTGGAC
>CAYGBP010000042.1:0-2410 GCA_964348105.1 uncultured Nitrospirota bacterium | reverse complement strand
AGGAAATAGGGATAGTGGATGTAGTTGCCATGATCAACTATCTCTTCAAGGGTGGTCCGCCGCCGGTGCAAGACTGCTGTGCAGGGTGACCGCATCTGAGGCCGGTGGACGACTTCTTCCCGGGTTTCATTATCGTATTTCGGAGTATTGCGAAAGGGTGTTGAGGCACAAAGGCGTTGTCATCCATCTGGGCGATCCGGTTGTCCGGGTGGAAAAGGACATGATTCACCTCGCCTCGGGCCAGCACGTACCTTCCAGGGTCCTGATCTGGGCGGGCGGGATCCGCGGCCACAGCCTCCTGGAGAAATCGGGGCTGGATCTGGACGGCAAGGGGCGGGTGGTGGTGAACGGTTATCTTCAGGCCCGGGGCCATGAGGAGGTCTATGCGCTGGGTGACTGTTCCCTGGTGATTCATCCGCACACCGGCAGACCCTGTGCCGCCTCGGCGCGCCTGGCGATCAATCAGGCCCAGTGGCTTTCCAGATACCTGATGAATTCGAAGGCCTTTCCCTTCGTCCCCCATACGCCGGGAGCGGTGATATCCCTGGGAAAGGGCGCGGCCGTGGCCGTGGTGGGAAAACTGCGAGCCTTCGGCCGTCTGGCCTATCTGCTGAAATACTTCGTATCGCTGAAATACATCTATTCAATCGGGGGACTGCGCCTCATTCTGTACCAATGGAAAACGGGGGTGATCGGCAAGATCTAGAATTTGCCCTCGAACCCCCCCGCGTAGCCTGTCAGCTCGACATAGCCTTGTCCGCGGACCTGCCTTTCGCCATGGTTTCCCTCGATCCGAACGCTTCCCTCCCAATAGGTCACTCCAGTGCTCCGATCCGTGATTAATTCCTGGTTCGTGACGGTGGGTTGCAGGCGCAATTCGATCTTCGCTGAGGGTATTCTGATGCGCCATCCGCTCGGATATTCCGCCCCGCTGTTCGGGCTGGTCCATCGCCCGGTCGGTTGAATGCTGAATTCGCTCAACGGCAGATGCCGGGAATCACCGGCCGGCGTAATCCATGTCCCGCTGGAAAAGGGATCGATGGCCCCGTCCTTTTTGCGAAGGTGGTAAAGCATCAGGCTCGTTCCGTTGTCCAATTGCAGGCCGAACCAGTCCCATCCGGCCTGCTCGTCGGAAAGCTGGCTGGTTCCGAACTCATGGTCCATCCAGCTGCTCCCGGTGACCACATGCATCCCGTCATCCGCCCTAATCGTTCCCTGTGTCCGCATCCGGGGATAGGAGTAGTAGTGTGAGGCCTGTGTGGTTCCTGCCCCTTTGCGGCTGATGCCCTTTTCGCCGTGAATGACCGGTGGCGTGGCCGGGGTCAGCAGCAGGTCGATGCCCCATCCCTTTTCGGTCGCGATCAGACGGTGCGGCCGCCCGGCGGATGGGTCGGGGTTTTCCAGAATGGCGGAGGTGGGCAGGCCTGCCGACCAGTTTTCGTTCCAAACCCGGTAGGTATCCGTGCGGGCGCCCGCATTTTCAACCCCCGCGCGATTGACCCGATCGGCATAAAAGAACTGCCGGTCTTGTTCGTCGGTGACGGCGAAATGGGCCAGGTACAGCTCCCGAATCGCCCAGCGTGACGGATTTCGGACGGTATCCGGGTGATCCATTCCGCTTCGGAAGAATGTGAGCTGATAGCCGAATCGTCTTCCGCGGCTCGTTTCGAGATGGCCGGTGTAGTACCACCATTCCGTTTTAAAAGCAGGGTGTGAGGCATGATCCCGAGGAAAATCGTAGGCGTATCCCGGCAGGGCGGGCTTGAAGCGAGTCTGGGCCATCTCGGTCTCCAACGCGATGGTTGCCGGAGGGAGCCAGAGAATGGCGGCCAGGGTGGCGATCTTGGAAAGGTCCTTCCTATTCATAGTGAAGCGCTTCTGTCAGCCTGACCTTCGATGCCCTTCGGACGGGGAGGTAGGCGCTGATGAGGGACGCAATGAGGACGAAGAGCGCCGCCTGTAGCAGGTTGGCCCAGGCGGGGTCAAAGAAGATGGTCCAGCCGAATGACTGTTTGTTGATGACATGGATCAGGATCTGGGAGAGAAACAGGCTGGCCGCCATTCCCAGCCCGATGCCGCAGATGGCGATCAGGGCGGCTTCCATGATGATCATTCCGGACATCTGTGTCTGGGATGCGCCCAGGACGCGAAGGACGGCCAACTCGCGCCTCCTTTCAATGATTGCCGTCATGAGCGTATTCAGAACGCCGAGGATCGCCGCCAGAATGGTGATGATTTCCAGGGCATACGTGATGCGGAAGGTTTGATCGAAAATCTGCAGGATGTCGGCCCGAAGCTCCCTGTTGGAAATAACCAGCACCCGATGGCGGTCGCCGAGCCGGCCGAAGATCTGCTGCCGTGCGGTCTCCGGATCCGCGCCGGGTGAAAGGTGAACCCCCACGCTGGCGAT
>CAYGBP010000041.1:18240-21944 GCA_964348105.1 uncultured Nitrospirota bacterium | reverse complement strand
GACGCTTCCCCTCCGGTTCGGGCTTGCCTATGGATTGGATGAAGACGGCATTCTGAGAGGCTATTTCGCCGTCGGGAATTCATTCTGATGCGTGAGGAGGCCCCCCCGACTTGTGTCAGGGCGCAGGTCGGGATTGTTTTGGGTTGCCGGGAGGCTGAACCTGCTGGGGAACAAACTCGAACACCCATTCCCGGTAACTGGTTTTGCCCTCGAACCCTTGGTAGGCCTCCGGAAAATTCCCCTGTTTGAGCGGCACCTCCTCGCTGGGGCTGTGCACCCCCTTGATGCGGTCTCCCACCTTGACCAGCACCCAGTCGCCGCCGGTGACCGGATCCTTGTATAATTTTCGGAGAAACCGCTTGGTGCGCGAGACATTCGGCTGCTTGATCAGGTCCTCCAGACGCCTGGGGTAGGCTCCGATCCCTGTGGTTTGGTAATACTTGCCGATGGCGACACGAATCTGATCCCCTCTGAAAAGCAGTTCGGCCTCCCTTTCCCGTTTCATGACGGTTGTCCATTGCTGCACGGCGGCCGCCAGGGACAGGCCGATCAGGACGATCGAGAACATGACGACCAGGAAGGTAAATCCGGAGCGCCCGGCGGAGTTACCATTCATTGTATGGCGTACCGTCCAGGGCGAGAAGATCGCTGGCACTGTGTACATCATACACACCTTCCGTCTGATCATCCCCTTCCATGTAGATCTCGATCCAGGTGCCAGAGGATTGCGTAAAGGGGTCCTCCGGAATTCGCCGCAGATATCCTTCTTCCTTCAGATCGACCAGCGAGGGGGGATAGGCCCCGTGATCGGAATAGTACTGGTCGATCACATCGCGGAAGGTGGCGAGGTCCTGTTTGAGCGCCGCCTCCCTGGCCTTGATGGTCGCCTTGCGGTAGTTGGGCTGGGCAAGCGTCAGCAAAATCCCTAGGATTGAAAGGACGATCAACAGTTCGATCAGGGTAAACCCAGCAGCGGATTGAAGGCGCTTCATCGATAATAATGATAACATACTCCGGTCCGCACAAGCCAGGGGCCCTTCCCGGTAAACCGGGAACCCGCCCCCGCCGCTCAATCCCTCCGGACAACCAAGGCTTGCAGGTTTTCGCGCCTCTCCAGGCGGGCGGCCAGACGCGATGCTTCACGCTCCGACCCCAGGCGTCCCACCCTGACACGGTAATAGTCACGCCCCATCACACGGGCAGTGACGATAGAAACGGGCCGATATCGCTTTTCGAGGGTCCGCTTGAGCAAATAGGCGTTTTCCTGCCGCACGAAGGCCCCCACCTGCACGGTATATGCTTCTGGCCTTCCGGCAGCCCGTCGCCCGGACCGGCCCGGGGAACGCCCTATCACCCGGATTTCGACGGGCACAACGCCCGACTCCACCATCCCCAGGACCTTGGCAGCCCCAAGGGAAAGATCCAGCGTCCGCCCTTTGATGAAAGGACCCCGATCATTCACCTTGACGTTCACCACCCTGCCGTTTTCGCGATTCTTGACCCGGATGCGGGTCCCGAACGGCATCGTTCGATGCGCCGCCGTCATCCCGTGCATATCGTATACTTCACCACTGCTGGTCGTCCGCCCGTGAAAACCCGGCCCATACCAAGAGGCCACCCCTTTCTCGCGATGTCCCACAGAGTAGGAAGCGGATTTGGAGGGAAGGGTCGCGCAGGAGATGCAGAAAAGAGCAACGAGAACCGCGGCCAACGGCCTGCAAACCACAGGAAACATTTCGTCACCTGACCCGGATGACGCGCACCCGGCAGGAGGCGCAATACCCCTTCGGATCGAGCTCACCGCCGCACTGCGGGCAGAGCCGTTTGCGACGCTCTCCGACCCGCCGACGGACATTGCGCCGCTCGCCCCGTCGACGACCATCCATGCTGTCCCTGCGCTCCGGCTTTCCCCTCCGCTCCTTCATCTTCGCCCCCTTCGAACCGGTCCGCTGCATCCCCGCTGGCCAATGGCTCAGCCGGCGTCGGGTTCTATCAAAAGTGACCCGCGCCACTCAGCCGGTGCCTCGACGGCCCAAATCCCCCTTCCGCTCTCACGGGCCGCTTCCTGAAGCTTGAGAAAGGTAGCCGCATGCTTGAGATTCGGGGGGTACAGGGTCACCCGGGCATAACCGGCCTCGATCAAGGCCGCGTTGACGAATACATCTCCCGCGAAAACATAGGCAAGCCACCGGCTGTAGCGGTCCTTGGCCTCCTGATCGTACTCCAGCCTGACGTTCCTTCCCTCCACCAGTCTCCGATTCATGGCCTTGGCTTCCTCAGCCAGCGGTTCCGGCTGATAGACCCAGCCCTGATTCAGCCTTTTGCGCAACTCGGGCGTATCCAAACCGATGTAGCGAACCTTCATCCCGTTGCCCAACTCTATGGTATCCCCATCGATCACCTTTGTCACCACCCCGCTCCGTGGCGGATCGATCGAGGCGGTCGACGGCAGCCATCCGGGAGGGACCAGACGGTATGCAAGGGAGGAAAAGACAATGGCGATGACCGTCAGGCCCAGGATCGCCGCCCGCATCCGGAACTTTCGTCGGCTGGCCTTGTTCCGACGCCGCATCCCGATCAATCCCTGCCGTGAAAGCCTTCGGTCGTCCGACGTTCTTGACTTGTTCAGGTATTAGAAACGGTTCCGACTGGGGAAGATTGGCTGGGCCCGGTCAGCCTTCCGAGAGGGCCGTCTTGCGGGCCCCGCGGCCGCTTTTGCTCCCGCCTTCGGTCCGCAGGACCCATTCCTCAATGATTCGTTTCTGGGAAGGCGCCATTTTCACGAACCGCACCCCCATCCCGCGAGAGCCGCCCGAGGCCCGACTGTATTGCTTCGTCCAAACCACCTCGCAGATGCAGGTGATCTTCGTGGCCCCGTCAGGGAGCACGAATTCTACGGGAAACTGGTCACCGGGCTTGAGACTCTGCCGCGCATCGAGAAACAGGCCGTCTTTGCTGATATTTTTGGCGTAACCGATAAAAATCTTATTATAATGCTTTCCCTTGACCTCCAGGACCAGCAGGGGGGAGCGAACCGATTTTCTCTCATCCATCCGGGCCTTCCTGCCGTTGCGGGCAATCTTGCCTCTCATCGAATCCTCCCTGTCCTCAATGGTTTGGCGGCCAAGGTCCATGAACGAAACATCGGAAACCAATATAACAACTTTCCCCTTGAGCGTCAAGGCAACCGCGTATCCCACGCCCGATGGGATTGGGTTCTCACGGGAGATACCCGCAATGCATGAGGGTCTAGGCCGGTATTTGAATCCCCCGAATGCCCTCGGATTGACAGCAGGGGTCAATGCACTATACTTAATTTTCAGGAGAGTCGCTATGCCGGGCGAATGGCCTTCCGAAGGGAATATTCGAGACTGTGATCTTCCACAAATTCTGATGGACCTTCACCTGGCGGGAGCAACGGGTATCCTGCATCTGGATCGGGAGAATACAAAAAAAGCGATCTATTTGAAGAAAGGGAAGATCGTTTTCGCCACCTCCAACGAGCCTCAGGACCGGCTGGGAGAGATTCTCAAGCGCTCGGGACGGATCAGCGAGGAGAATTTCGCCAAGGCATTGGATTTGATCGGAAAACGACAGAAACGGTTCGGAGCCATTCTCGTGGAGGAGGGCTTTATCACGCCCAAGGACTTGTTCGAGGGATTAAAAGATCAGGTCAGGGAGATTATCTACAGCCTTTTCCTGTG
>CAYGBP010000041.1:14098-18230 GCA_964348105.1 uncultured Nitrospirota bacterium | reverse complement strand
CATCCAGGAGCTTCCGGAGGACGCGATTCCGCTGCCGCTGAATATGGTCGACCTGGTCTCGCAGGTCCTCAAGCGAATCGAGTCGGGAACAGGCTGACTATCGTTCTTCCGAAAAGGGAAGAAGCGCAATGTTCCGCGAGCGCTGTACCGAAACTCTCAGCTGCCGTTGGTGTTTCGCGCAATTCCCGGAGATGCGCCGGGGAATGATCTTCCCGCGCTCGGTAAGAAATGTACGAAGAAGAGCGGCGTCCTTATAATCAATGGCGACTGCTTTTTCAACACAGAATCTGCAGACTCGCTTACGGTGAAAAAACTTTCGATCGGCCATTACCCCTCCAACCCCTGAAAGCTAAAACGGAACATCCTGATCGACGGCCTCATCCTCCAGGCCGGAGGCGGCCCCCCCTCCCGACGGCGCGGAGGCCCCGGTCGTCGTCCGCTCGGCCCCTCCCGTCGCATCCTGGCGCTTGGGAAGAAACCGGACGGTCTGGGCCACCACTTCGTGTTTGCTCCTCTTCTGGCCTTCTTCCGACTCCCATCGCTTTTCCTGGAGCCGCCCCTCCACGATGACCCCGCTTCCCTTGTTCAGGTATTGCCCGCAGCTTTCGGCCTGTTTGCCGAAGACCACGATGTCGATGTAGCACACCTCTTCTCGGAACTCATCGCCCTGCTTGTATTTGCGGTTGACGGCCATTCGGAAATTCGCCACGGCCGTTCCGCCCGGCGTATACCGGATCTCGGGATCACGGGTCAAATTCCCGATCAGGATCACTTTATTAAAGCTAATCATGACGCTTTGGCGGCCTCCTCTGTTGGCTTGCTTTGAGCCTGCTTGGCTCCCGCCCGCTCGCCCCCCTGCGGTCCGCCTTCGGCTTGCGGCGACTGAGTCTCCTTCTTGCGAACCAATTCCCGCTGAGCAAAATCCTGTTTCGTGAGCCTCACCGTCATATATTTCATGACGGCATCATCGAGGCGATAGGCCCTTTCCAGCTTCCGAATCACCTGGCCATCGGCCTGAAAAGACAGGAAAAAATAATTGCCCTTTTTCTCCTTGGCCACCTCATAGGCCAGCTTCTTTTTTCCCCAATTCTCGGTTTTTTGCACCGACCCGCCCCCTTCTTCGATCATGGATTTGAGCCGGTCGCCCAGGCGGTTGACCTCTTCCTCCATCAGGCTGGGCTTGGTAATGAAGATGCTCTCATAGGAACTCATCTTGAACGGTCTCCTCTTGGCTGATAGCCCCTCGACTGAGCGCGGGGCAAGGAGCTCAAACTCCTGTTTTTCATTATTTTCCTTGATTTTTTAACACAAAATCCCTTCGGGTTCAAGCCATATTTTCCCTCCGCAGAGCAGTCCGAAGGAGGCGGCCGCCGCCTTGCTCCGGCATCCGGCCGCCGGATGGGTCAGACATTAAACCGGAAATAGATCACGTCACCGTCCCGAACGGTGTACTCCTTTCCCTCTAAACGCAGAAGGCCTTTTTCCTTGACGGCCGCGGCCCCGCCCAGTCTCTCCAAATCCGCGTAAGACATCACCTCGGCCCGGATGAATCCCTTCTCCATGTCCGAATGGATTTTGCCCGCGGCCGCCGGGGCCTTCGTGCCATCCAGGACCGTCCAGGCGCGGGCCTCGGACTCCCCGGCCGTAAAAAAGGTCAGCAGACGCAGCAAACGATAGGCGGCCCTGATCAGACGGGGCAGACCGGGCTCCGTGAGCCCCACCTGCTTGAGAAACTCCATTCTCTCGTCTGCCGGGATTTCCTGGAGCTCGGCCTCGATCTTTCCGCTCAGAATGACGACTTCGGATTGCTCCTGCCGGGCTCGCTCCCGAAGGGCCTCCACTCCGCCTGATTTGCCCTGCGGGTCGTCCTCGGAGACATTGGCCACGAACAGAGCGGGCTTCTGGGTCAGCAAATGGTATTCCCGAAGCAGGTCGAATTCTTCCGGGGATAGATCGGCGTGCCTCGCATCCCCCCCTTCGTTCAAATGGCTCTGCATGCGACGGGCCACCGACAGCTCATTGCGGGCCTCCTTCTCACCCGCCTTGGCCTTTTTTTCCAGCCGCTCCAGACGCCTCTGGACCGCCTCCAGATCGGCGAGCACCAGTTCGGTCCGGATCACCTCGAGATCCCTGATGGGATCCACCGTCCCGTCGACGTGGACCACGTCGGGATCCTGAAAGCATCTCAGGACATGGATAATCGCATCCACTTCGCGAATGTGACCCAGGAACCGGTTACCCAGCCCCTGTCCCTCGCTGGCTCCTTTCACCAGCCCCGCGATGTCCACAAACTCGACGGTGGTGGGAACGATCGCCCTGGACCGGCAGATCGCCGCGATTCGATCCAGGCGGGGATCGGGGACCTCGACCACTCCGACGTGAGGATCAATGGTGGTAAAGGGATAGTTGGCGATCGGCGCCTTGGCGGCCGTCAACGCCGTAAAAAGAGTGGACTTGCCCACATTGGGAAGGCCTACGATTCCGCATTTTAAACCCATTGCAGTCTACGATCGGGGGACACGGTCTCGGGCGGCCGCCCGGCACCAGGCGGCACCCCGTTCCCTCCCTCCTTCCCATGACTGAATGAACCACCCCAAGACATCCAATCTCTCAAGCAATGAAGGGAACCAGCAGCAGCGCCACGATATTGATAATCTTGATCATGGGGTTGATAGCCGGTCCGGCCGTATCTTTGCACGGGTCCCCAACGGTGTCCCCCGTCACGGCCGCCTTATGCGCCTCGCTGCCCTTCCCGCCGTGATGGCCGTCTTCGATGTATTTCTTGGCATTATCCCAGGCCCCGCCGCCGCTGGTCATCGAGATCGCCACGAAGATGCCGGTTACGATGCTTCCGACCAGAATTCCGCCCAAGGCTTCAGGCCCGAGGACGAATGCGACCACGATCGGCGTGGCGACCGGGAGCAGACCGGGAAGGATCATCTCGCGAATCGCGCGGCGCGTAACGATATCCACTGCACGTCCGTAATCGGGCCGGCTGGTCCCCGCCATGATCCCCGGCATCTCGCGAAACTGGCGTCGGACCTCTTCCACGATCATCCCGCCCGCCTTGCCCACGGCCTCCATGCTCAGCGCGCAGAACAGATACGGCAGCAGTCCCCCGATGAACAGGCCCACCAGCACGCTGGGATCGCTCAGCATAAAATCGATCGGCCGGGCAAGGTGCGCGCCCAGCTCCTGTGTATAGGACGAGAACAGCACGATGGCCGCCAAACCGGCGGAGCCGATGGCGTAGCCCTTCGTAACCGCCTTTGTGGTGTTGCCCACCGCATCCAGCGGATCCGTAACCGCCCGCACCGAGGCGTCCATCTGGGCCATCTCGGCGATCCCGCCGGCATTATCCGTGATCGGACCATACGAATCGATCGCCACGATGATGCCGGCCATGGAGAGCATCGCCACCGCGGCGATGGCCACGCCGTACAGCCCGGCCAGGGAAAAGGAGATTAGGATCCCGACCCCGATGACCATCACCGGAAGCGTCGTGGACTTCATTCCCACGGCCAGGCCGGCGATGATATTGGTGGCATGCCCCGTCTTGGAGGCTTCGGCGATGTGGCGAACCGGTCCGAAGTTCGTCGAGGTGTAGTATTCGGTAATCACCATCATGGCGGCCGTAATCAGCAGGCCCACGAGCGCCGACAGGTACAGTGCATTGACCGACAAAAAGTTCAGGTCCCCCATCATGAAAAGCGTAACGGGATAAAATGCGATGGCGGCCAGGACGGCGCTGGCGATCAGTCCCTTGTATAGGGCGCCCATGATGCTCCCGCCGGAGCCGATCTTGACCACCGTCGTTCCGATGATGGAGGCCAGAATGGAGACCCCCCCCAGGACCATGGGGTACAGGACGATCATGCTCAACCCCCCGGCGATCTCGGCCGCCGCCGTCCTGAACAGGAGGGCGCCCAGCAACATCGCCGAGATGATGGTCACCGCGTAGGTTTCAAACAAATCCGCTGCCATCCCGGCGCAATCTCCCACGTTATCGCCCACGTTATCGGCGATCACGGCCGGATTGCGGGGATCATCCTCCGGAATGCCTGCCTCCACCTTGCCGACCAGGTCCGCCCCGACGTCGGCCCCCTTTGTATAGATGCCGCCGCCCAGCCGT
>CAYGBP010000041.1:7461-14088 GCA_964348105.1 uncultured Nitrospirota bacterium | reverse complement strand
GCTCCCTCCGAATCCGAGCCCGGCCAGGGGAATCAAGATGTCCATGATGCTCGCACCGGCTTCCGGCTGCATGATCCACAGCAGGCCGTAGTAGCCGGCCACCCCCAGCAGACCCAGGCCGACAACCAGCAGCCCCGTCACGGATCCGCCCCGGAATGCCACCTGAAGGGCTTTTGCCAACCCGCCGCGCGCCGCTTCGGTGGTCCTGACGTTCGCCCGGACCGAAATATGCATCCCGATGTAGCCCGCACCGGCCGATAAAATCGCTCCGATCAGAAACCCGATCGCGGTCTTCATCCCGAGCGTCAACGCCAGGATGACGGTCAAGATCAGGCCCACGATTCCAATCGCCGTGTACTGCCGGTTCAGGAAGGCCTGCGCCCCTTCCTGGATGGCCCGGGCGATGTCTTGCATCCGCTCATTACCGGCATCCCGGCTGAGAATCCATTTCGACATGACGCCTCCGAAGATGACGGCCGCGGCGCCGCAAGCCAGGCTGAATATGATCAGAACCGCATCAAGACTCATCGCAATCTTCTCTCCTCTCCATTGCCACCGGATTTCTGGGATTCATCTCGTTATTGCTACGCCGTGTCAGGCAGGCGAAAGGCAGGCTAGGACGCCTCTTGGACCAGCCTTCCATTGAACCGATCCATCGCGCTTTGCGCCCCCTCCGTCACCATGCAGTGAAGGGCCTGAACGCTGCACTCCAGGACCGATTGGAACAGGGATTGCTCGTGTTCGTCGAACGAATCCAGGACGAAATCGGAAGGATCCTCATGGGGAGGCGGCTTCCCGATGCCGACCCGGAGGCGCATGAAACGATCGGTTTGCAGGGAGGTCAATATTGAAATAATGCCTTTATGACCCCCATGACCTCCCTTCACCCTCACCTGGATCCTGCCCAGCGCGAGGTCCATGTCGTCATGAACGACGGCCATGTCGGAGGGCTTGGCCCCCGTAATCCGGAGCAACTCCTTGACCGCCACCCCGCTCGCATTCATGAAGGTGCGCGGGAAGGCCACATGGATTGATCGTCCGTCCAACTCCCCGGTCCCGAGGAGGTAAACCTTGGCTTTTTCGGTAACGCGCAAGCGGTATTCCGCGGCGAAAGCCCGGACAACCCGGAAACCGACATTATGCCGTGTATTTTCATACCGTTTGCCGGGATTGCCCAGACCGACGATCAATTTCAAGGGTTGGCCCTTGATCCTCGCCCCCCGGGGTTACTTCCCTTCTTCCTTCTTCGGTTTCGCGGCTGCGCCGGCGCTCTCACCCCCGGCCTTCGCCTCGGGCTTGGCCGCTTCCCCCTCGGCCTCCTTGCCTTTCGCGATAACCTCCGGCTCCTGCGCCTCCTTGGCTGTGGCGGTCAGCATTTCGTCGAGCTTCTCCTGCGAGATCGGCGCCGCGATCGAAACCACGACTTGATCGCCATGCCCCAGCAAGCGGATCCCTTCACCGAGATTCAGATCCCTCAAGTAGATCGCTTCCCCGATCTTCAGCTCCGAGGCATCCACTTGCAGCCGGTCCGGGATGGACATCGGTAGGCATTCCAGCTCGACCTCCCGCAGGGGGTGCTGCAAAACGCCTCCCTCTTTCACTCCGGCCGGGACCTGGCCGATCACTTCGGTAGGAACGCGAACCCGAATCATCTTATCCAAGGAAATCTCGAAGAGGTCCTCATGCAGCACCTTTCCGTTGAGGGGATCCAGCTGGATATCCCTCAGGATGGTCAGCCTTTCCTCCGCCGAAGACCCCGACCCTCCCGAGTTTTTCCCCATCCCACGGATCTTCAAGGTAATGAGGGCGTTTTCCCCCGCCCCGGACCTAAGGACCTTCGCAACGTCGGCCGGGTCCAATACCAGCGAAGTGGACTCCCCGCTCGCGTACATCACGGCGGGGATCATCCCCGTCCGGCGGACGCTTCGTGCCGCCCCCTTGCCGCGTTTCTCCCTGAATTCCGCTGTCATTTCCATCCGTTGCATGACATACCTTTCTTCTCTATCCTGCCGGACGAGTCAGATCTTCAAGGGCTAGACGAACAGCGTGCTCAAAGACTCCTCGTGGAAAATGCGCTTAACGGCCTCCCCCAGGAGCGGACCCACCGAAAGGATCTTGATCTTCTTGCAGAGATCTTCCTTCCCGTTCAGGGGAACCGTATTGGTCGCGATCAACTGGTCCAGCGGCGACTCTGATATCCGCTCCAGCGCCGGGCCGGACAGAATCGCGTGGGTGCAGCCGGCCAGAATCTGAAGTCCCCCCTTGTCTCGAATCGCCTGAGCACCCTGCACGATGGTTCCGCCCGTGTCGATCATGTCGTCCAGGATCAGGACATCATGTCCTTTGACTTCTCCGATGATGTTCATGAATTTTGCCATATTCGGCGCTTCCCGCCGCTTGTCGATGATGGCGAGCTTGGAGTTCAGGCGCTTGGCGAAAGCCCGGGCGCGCTCCACGCCGCCCGCGTCGGGGGAAACCACAACCAGATCCTTCACGTCCAGCTTCCTGAAATAATCCATGAGAACGGGGGCCGCATAAAGATGGTCAACCGGGATATCAAAAAACCCCTGGATCTGCCCGGCATGAAGGTCCATCGTCAATACGCGAGAGGCCCCGGCCGTCGTGATCAGATCGGCCACCAACTTGGCCGTAATCGGCACCCGCGGCTCATCCTTCCGGTCCTGTCGGGCGTATCCGTAATAGGGAATAACGGCCGTAATCCGGTAGGGCGACGCGCGCTTGATGGCGTCGATCATGATCAACAGCTCCATCAGGTTCACGTTCACCGGATCCGAAGTGGACTGAACCACGAAAACATCCATTCCCCGGATGTTTTCCTCAATCTTGACCTTGATCTCGCCGTCGCTGAATCGTGACACCTGCGCCTTTCCCAGCGGAACCGAAAGATAGTCGCAGATTTCCTGCGCCAGCGCCGGATTGGAATTCCCCGTAAATAGCTTCAGTGACCGCTTCATCGCCTCGGGCGCCCGTCCTGCTCCGGGACGAACACAACCCATTGATTAAAAAATAAATTCTTCAAAAGGGGGAGTGCCGCAAAAGACCTGCGGCCCAGACCTTCCAGTCCTTCCGCTGGCGCCGGAGGGCCCTCGCAGTCGCAATCGCCGCCGACCGACGAGGGAAAAGACCGAAAACGGTAGGTCCGCTGCCCGACATGAGGACCCCTTCAGCCCCT
This sequence comes from uncultured Nitrospirota bacterium, assembly GCA_964348105.1. Taxonomy (GTDB): domain Bacteria; phylum Nitrospirota; class Nitrospiria; order DATECO01; family DATECO01; genus CAYGBP01. The sequence continues at coordinate 10,895 of CAYGBP010000041.1, read as the reverse complement.
TGATCCTGCAATCGGCTCTTCATTTCCCCCACAACGGGATAGCGACGCTCCGTCACCCGTTCGAGGTCGTTGTGAAGCCAAAGGGGAAAGGATTTGAGCCGTAGCCCACTAGAATCTTGAATTTTAATATTTTTCCCCAGCCTTGTCAACCAAGATTTGGAGATGCCCGCCTTAACCAATTGGGCGGCCGGCACCCGGCGCGAGAGGACGGATCCCCGGCAGCACAACGGGCAATATCCGCTCTCCCCGCCCCCCGACCAGGGCCGACGGCCCCTTGAGGAAGAATGGGACATCACTGCCCAGTTGCAGGCCCAGATGACTCAAATCGCTCCGGGATAGGCCTGTCCGCCACAATCGGTTCAACCCGACCAGGGCGGCCGCGGCATCGCTGCTTCCCCCTCCTAGGCCCGCCCCCATCGGGATATTCTTCTGAAGCCGGATGCGCGCCTTCGGCTCCAGCCCCGTGCGCTGCGCCAGCAACCGGGCCGCCCGGATCACCAGGTTCTCGTCTCCGGTCGTCAGGGCGGGGTCGGAGACAAAGAGCCTCAAATCGCGCGGATCCGGCTCAAACGCGATCTCGTCATAGAGGCCCACCATCAGAAACAGGGATAACAGCTCGTGATACCCGTCGCGTCGTTTGCCCAGAATCTTGAGAAATAGATTGATCTTGGCTGGGGCACGGATTGTCAGGGAACGGAAGGGTCTCGGCACGCCGGCCAGAATACCCGATGTCGCGAGATGAAATCAAGGGACGCGGGCCGGGGGACCGGCAAGACCATTCCCGGGATGCCCTGTGGCGGGGGGCTTACGGCTTTCAGGCGGCGTCGGAGGAATCGGCACTTCCTTCGCGGCTGATCCCGTATTTATCGAGGCGGTAGCGAAAGGAGCGGAAATTCAAGCCCAGCAGCTTGGCGGCCTCCTTCTTCACCCCGTTGGTCTTTTGAAGCGCCTTGAGGAGGAAATCCTTCTCGAGGTTTCCGATCATATTTTCAAGATCAATCCCCTTGTCGGGGATCTCCATCATGACGGAATCCCGGGAGGGCGAGGGCTTCTGCAGACATTCCTGGAGATGCCCGGGCGTGATCGTGTCGGTGGTGGCGAGGGCGACGGCGCGCTCCATGACGTTTTCGAGCTCCCGCACGTTGCCTTTCCACTCCTGAACCCTCAGGAGGCTCACCGCGTCCGGGGAAATGCCCCGGATGGACTTCCCCACACGCCGGGAGAATTTCTGCAGGAAATGTTCGGCCAACAGATCGATATCTTCGGGACGGACCCGAAGCTGCGGCAGATAGATTGGAATCACGTCGAGGCGATAGTAAAGATCTTCCCGAAAAGTCCCTTCGGCCACGGCCCGTTCCAGATCCTTGTTCGTGGCGGCGATGATCCGCACGTCCACCTTGATGTCCTTCGTCCCACCGATCCGCCGGAATTCCCGCTCCTGCAGGACCCGCAACAGCTTGACCTGGATGGCCAGAGAGGTCTCCCCGATCTCGTCCAGGAAAAGGGTTCCCTCATGGGCCACTTCGAACAGGCCTTCCTTGTTCGAGACCGCTCCCGTGAAGGAGCCTCTCATGTGGCCGAACAGCTCGCTTTCGAGAAGGGTTTCCGGAAGGGCGCTGCAGTTGACCGTAACAAACGGCTTTTCCTTGCGGCGGCTGTTGAAATGAATCGCCCGCGCGATCAACTCCTTCCCGGTCCCGCTCTCTCCGAATATCAGGACGTTGCTGTTGCTGTCCGCCACCTTCTGGACCAGGTCCAACACCTTCTGCATTTGCTCGCTTCTGCCAACGATACGGTCGAAGGAGGACTGCTCCTTCAGCTCGCGCCTCAGCCGGGTGTTTTCCTCCCGCAGGGATTTCTTCTCGATGGCGTTTCGGATGATGAGCTTGACCTCGTCGATCTGGAATGGCTTGGTGATGTAATCATAAGCCCCCTCCTTCATCGCTTCGACTGCCGTTTCGGTCGATGCGAAGGCCGTGATCATCAAAACGGCCGCCTGAGGACAGGACTCCTTGACCGCCTTGAGGACCTCCAGACCCCCGCATTTCGGCATCTTGATGTCGGTGATCACCAGGTCATAGATTTCCTTCTGGATGGCTCGAATCGCCTCGTCTCCGTTGGAGGCCGTGGACACATAGTAGCCTTCCTTCTTCAGGACGATCCCGAGAAAATCCCTCATGCTTTTTTCATCGTCAACCAACAAGATCTTGTTCAAGTGACTCCCCTGTGCTCGGTGGTATTAGGATTCCGCCGGCCGCTTGATCGGCAACAGCAGCGTGAAACGGGTCCCGCGTCCTTCAAGGCTATCCGCCCAGATATGGCCGGAATGATCTGCGATGATGCGATGCACGATGGCCAATCCCAGCCCCGATCCGTGGGACTTGGTCGTGAAAAACGGATCGAATATCCGGTCCAGATATTCACGCTTGATCCCGCCCCCGGTATCCTCAAAAGCAATCTCCAGAAACCTCTGCTCGTCAACCGGTTCTTCGGCACCCGACCCGGCCTTCAGCGGGGGGAGAAGCAGCGCCTCCATCCCCTCGCCGGATTCGCGGATCCCGCTCGATATCGCCAGCACCCCGCCGTCATTCATCGCCTCGATCGCGTTGATCGAGAGGTTCCAGAAGACCTGCCGCATCTGGTCGGCATCGACCCAGGCAGTCAGGGGCGGGTCGGCCAGCGTCGTCTTGATCTCGACGCGACGGTCATAGCCCTTGCCGTGTTTCAGAAGCTGCAGCGTCTCCACAATCAGTGCATGCAAATCGCATGGCTTACAATTCAGCGGCGACGGCCGCGCATAATATAAGAACTCGGTGATAATGTTGTCGAGCCGGTCCGTCTCCCTCAGGGCGATTTCCATCAGACGCTGATTCTCCTCGCCCAGGGTGAGCTCCTTGCGCAGCACCTGCATCGACCCGGAAAGCGAGGCGAGCGGGTTACGGATCTCATGGGCCATGTCGGCCGCCATCTGGCCGATCATGGCCAGCTTCTGGCGCTTTCTGACCTCCTCCTCCAAACGACGGATCTTCGTCAAATCCTGAAAGGTTCCCACCACACCGGTGACCGCGCCGGCTTCGTCGCGAAGCGGAGAGAGCGTCACACCCAGCAGAACGGCCGAGCCGTCCTTTCGGGTGGTCTCCACGTCATACCGGCAGGCCTGGTTTATTTTCCCGGGATCCTTATAAAACTGCCGCAACCCCTCCCATCTCATCACATCGACGCAATGTCTTCCCCGGACCTCTTCCCAGGAAAGTCCCGTGATCTCCTGGGCCGCCCGGTTAAAGGAAGTGAGCGAGCCCTCCAGGTCCGCCGTCAGCAGCCCGCTGCTGATGCTTTGGACGATATTTTCGTGAAAGGCCCTCAGCTCGGTAAGCCCGCTCTCTTTTTCCCGGAGTGTCCTGCGGGTCTTTCGCAGCTTTTCCGCAAAACTGCTG
>CAYGBP010000041.1:4983-7430 GCA_964348105.1 uncultured Nitrospirota bacterium | reverse complement strand
CACGATGTGGATCAGGAGAAAATAGATGGCTTCCCGGGGATCCAGCGATACCCCCGCCGGAATCAATCCGTAATACTGCATGTTCCCGGTGATGCCGAACAGGACCGTGGAGGCAGAAGCAGCCGCCATCCCGCCCTGCCGGTGCAGGATCATGCTGGCCGAAATGATGGTGATGATATAAAGAAATGTAAACGGACTGCTCAACCCACCGGTCACCGCCACCAGCGCGGTTTCCAGACAGATGTCCACGGAGATCTGCAGATAGGTGAAGAGGTTGAGCGCGACCACCCGGGGCAGGATCAGAGCATACAGAATGGTCAACAGATAGGTGACGACGATCAAAAAGTAAAAGACCGGAAGCGATCCCTGCTCCCCGGCCTGCCCCACCTTCAGGGCGATGGAGGCGCCCATCAGGAGGGTAACGATGACAACCCTCAACCCAAGCAGCCATTTGAGCCTGTTCCTGATCTCCTCTCGTTCTGACGTTGCAGCGTGATTGACCACGAACCAATGATTTCCAATCGTCAAAGGGGAGGATCACTCGCCGGTCGTGCGATCTTATCCCACCACGGAGCCCATCTTGAAGATCGGCAGGTACATGGCGATCACGATAAACCCGATCGTCACCCCCAGGAAAATCATGAGCATCGGCTCCAGCAGGGATGTCAGCGCGGTAACGGCGGCGTCCACCTCGTCGTCGTAAAAGTCGGCGATCTTGGACAACATGGCATCCAGTGCGCCGGTCGTCTCACCCACCCCGATCATCTGGACCACCATCGGGGGAAAGACGTTGGCCTTGCCGATCGGCTCGGCAATGGTTTTTCCCTCGCTGATACTCTGGCGAGCGAATAGGAGTGCCTCTTCGATGATCTTGTTTCCCGCGGTCTTGGCCACGATTCCGAGCCCTTCCAGGATCGGGACGCCGCTGCTGATCAGCGTTCCGAGGGTGCGCGTAAACTTGGCCACGGCGGCCTTCCGGATCAGGTCGCCGAAGATCGGGAGTTTCAAAGCCACGCCGTCGATCACCTTCTTGCCCTTCGGCGTCTTATAATAGTAGCGGAATCCGACACCCAAACCGACGGCAGCCAGAATCATGTACAGCAGGTTACTCTTCATGAACTCACTCAATCCGATGACCATCTGGGTCGGCGCCGGAAGAGTTCCCCCCATGTCGCTGAAAACGGTGGCGAAGGTCGGGATCACCCAGACCATCAGGACGGTGATGACGATGACGGCCACGCTGACGATCGTGGTGGGATACACCATCGCCCCTTTGATCTGCTTCTTGAGCTTCATCGCCTTCTCGATATGCTTGGCCAACCGGTTTAGGATCGTGTCCAGGATACCGCCGGCTTCCCCGGCCGCCACCATGTTGACGTAGAGATCGTCGAATATCTTGGGATGCCTCTTGAGTGCGTCGGCATAGGTGGACCCGGACTCGACGTCCGATCGAACGTCGGCCAGGGTCTTTCCGAACACCTTGTTATCCGCCTGGCTGGACAGGATCTCCAGGCACTGCACCAGCGGCAGGCCGGCGTCGATCATGGTGGCCAGCTGCCGGGTAAAGATGACGATATCTTTTTCTTTGACCTTTGCGCCGAAGCCGGGCAGCGTGATTTGAATATCCCCGACCTTGGGATTCACGGAGGTCACCAGGATATTCTGTTTTCTGAGGAGGGCAATCACCTCATCGCGCGTCTTGGCGACGAGTTCCCCCTTTTGCATTGCTCCCTTGGCCGTTCGTCCTGTCCAGACAAAAGTCGCCATGATCCGTCTCTCTTATGCCCCCCCTGCCCTCATTCCCCTGACCGCGCCTTCGCGCGGGCCTTGCGGCGTGGCCATCCCCCCGCGGCTGATCATCGACTGCAGCTCTTCCGGCGCGCTCGAGCGGCTCATCGCCTCGTCCAGCGTGATCAGGCGCTTAATGTACAGCTCGTAGAGGGATTGATTCATGGTCTGCATTCCGTATTTGTTCTGGCCCGTCTGCATCGCCGAATAGATTTGGTGCACTTTGTCTTCCCGGATCAGATTGCGTATGGCCGGATTGGGCACCATGATCTCCAGGCCCAGGACGCGGCCTCCGTTGGCCTTGGCCAGCAGCTGCTGCGACATGACGCCCTCCAGAACGAAGGAAAGCTGCGCGCGCACCTGCGGCTGCTGATGCGCCGGGAATACGTCGATGATACGGTTCATCGTCTGGGCGCAGCTGTTCGTATGAAGGGTCGCGAAGGTGAGGTGGCCGGTTTCGGCGATCGTCAGGGCCGCCTCAATGGTCTCCAGATCACGAATCTCGCCCACCAGGACCACGTCGGGGTCCTGCCGCAAAATATATTTGAGTGCCGATTTGAAGGTCTGGGTGTCCGCATTGACTTCCCGCTGGTTGACAACGCATTTCTTGTGGGGATGCAGGTATTCGATCGGGTCCTCGATCGTGATGATGTGCTCAT
>CAYGBP010000041.1:3997-4892 GCA_964348105.1 uncultured Nitrospirota bacterium | reverse complement strand
GTGGGACCGGTCACCAGGATCAGGCCCCGGGGCTTTTTGACCAGATCGGTGACCACAGCGGGGAGCCCGAGTTGCTCAAGGCTCTGAATCTGCATTGGAATGACCCGGATCGCGGCGGCAACCGCCCCCCGCTGCATGAAGACATTGGCACGGAACCGGCTGATCCCCTTCAGGCCGAATGAAAGATCGAGTTCATTCGTTTCTTCAAACCGCTGCTTCTGCGCATCCGTAAGGACGCTGTAGACGAGCTGCTTGGTTTCGGGAGGCTGAAGCGGCGGATGGTTTAAAGGAACCAGGCGGCCGTCCAGTCGAACCTGGGGCGGAGAGCCAGCCGTGATATGCAGGTCCGAGGCACCTTTCTCAACCATGGTCTGGAGCAACTGGTACAGATTGGCCACTTTAAACTCCTTTTTGCCGGGTTACACCGAGGCAATCCGAAGATGGCGGCCTTCCCGGTTGAGGGAAGAATCCGGCGTCTTCAGTCCTTGAAGGTCGTGTTGATTACCTCTTCGACGGTCGAAACCCCGTCTTTAACCTTCTGCAGTCCGCTCATCCTCAGGGTCTTCATTCCCGTGCTCATCGCCTTTCGCTTCAGCTCGTCCGCCGATGCGCCCTGGAGGATCTGTTCCTTCAGATGATCTCCCACCGGCATGACCTCATAGATGGCCAACCTGCCCTTATAGCCGGTGTTGCTGCAATTATTGCAGCCTTTCCCCTTAAAACACTTCAGGCTGGGGGCCTCCTCGGGTGAAAATCCCATGTCGATCAATGCCTGCGGGGCGACATTTTCCTCCTCCTTGCAGTTCGGGCAGATCCGGCGGATCAGCCGCTGGGCCAGGATGAGGATCACGGAAGAGGAAACGAGAAAAGGCTCCACGCCCATGTTCAAGAGCCG
>CAYGBP010000041.1:0-3987 GCA_964348105.1 uncultured Nitrospirota bacterium | reverse complement strand
TGCTGGGCGCATCATTCGTGTGCAGGGTGGAAAGCACGAGGTGTCCGGTCAAGGCCGCCTTGACCGCGATCTCTGCCGTTTCATAGTCCCGGATCTCTCCGACCATCACCACATCGGGGTCCTGTCGAAGGAACGATCGAAGGGCCGCGGCGAAGTTGAGTCCGATCTCATCGCGCATCTGCACCTGGTTGATCCCCAGGAGGTTGTACTCGACGGGATCTTCGGCCGTCATGATATTGATATCCTCGGTATTGATATAGTGAAGCGCGGAATAAAGCGTTGTCGTCTTTCCGCTTCCGGTCGGTCCCGTAACCAGCACCATCCCGTAAGGGCTGGAAACCGCGTTCATGAAATCCTCAAGGGCCTTCGCCTCGAATCCAAGCTTGGTCAGATCCAGTGTCAGGTTTCCCTTGTCCAGGATACGGAGCACGATCTTCTCGCCGAACAGGCACGGGAGGGTCGAGACACGCATATCCACCTCCCGATCCTTCAGCTTGAGCTTGATTCTGCCGTCCTGAGGCAATCGACGCTCCGCGATGTCCAGGCTGGACATGATCTTGATGCGGGAGGTCAGGGCCGCCTTGAGTTTCATTGGCGGCGCCATGACTTCATACATCGATCCATCCAATCGGTAACGCACCCGGAATTTCTTCTCGTAGGCTTCGATGTGAATGTCGCTGACTCCCTTCTTGATGGCCTCCGAGAGGATCAGATTCGCCAGCTTGACCACCGGGGCGTCTTCGACCGCCTCCTTGAGCTGGCCGATGTTGACGTCCTGCTCTTCTTCGTCCCCAGCTTCATAGCTGAGCCCCGAATCCCCCTTGTTATCCTCCATGCTCTTGAGCACGGTCTGCAGTTGATGCGAGGAGTCGTAGTGCTGATTAATCGCGCCCATGATGGCCCCCTCGGAGGCCAGCACAGGCGCGACATCGTAATTGGTCATAAACTTGATGTCATCGATGGCGAAAACGTCGGTGGGGTCGGACATGGCCACGCTGAGCGTCGCCCCGGTACGCTTGATGGGAATAATCCGGTGCTTCTGAACGAGCTCGGCCGGCACCAGCTTGATCACTTCGGGATCGATCGAAAGCCTGGACAGATCCACGGAAGGAATGCCGTACTGCTGACTCATGAAGGATAGCAGCTTGGTCTCCTCGATAAATCCCAGTTTGACCAGATTTGCACCGAGTTTACCCCCTTCCTTCTTTTGCGTCAGCATCGCCTTCTGCAGTTGCTCCTCATTGATCAACCGGGCGTTGATCAGAAGTCTGCCCATCTTTTCGGGGACCATCTACTCCTCCTAAAGCCGCGACCGGGATGCGACGCAAGCTATTGTGATCTCAAGGTTTTTTCGGACAGTGCTCAGCCGCACGCTTATCGTTGAAAAGTGTAGTCGATGCCCCCTGTTTTGTCAAATGAGGACCAGGGTTTAGCAGCCGCCCCCACGCGGAAAAACGGACGGCCGGCTCAATCCCGGGATCAATTGACCTGGATGCGCCTGGAGGTTACCGGTAACTTTCGCTCAGCGCTTTTTCCAACGCCTGACGCATGAGCGGAATGGGAGGCTCCACGCGTGTCCAAATGCGAAAGGCGATGGCCCCCTGGTAGAGAAGCATGCCCCTGCCATCCATGATCGGACAGCCGACCTCTTGGGCCGAAATCAGAAATGGCGTCAGGGGAGGATTGTAGGTCAGATCGCAAACCGCCATCGAGGGACGCAGCAAGTCCTGGGTCATGGGCAGTTCGACGTCTGAGACCATCCCACCCGAGATCGCATTGACGATGACATCCGCCCGTCCGCTGATCTTTTCCATCGAATCCGGGTCCAGGCGGATGGCAAGCGTTGAAAGGCTGGGGAATGCCTCCGAGATGGCTTTGACCAATCTCCTGGCCCGGCTGTAGGTCCGGTTCGCGATGATGATCTCGGCGATCCCCTCTGCGCCCATCGACATCGTCACCGCACGCGCCGCACCGCCCGAACCGAGCAGCAGAACCCGTTTTTGTCGCAGCGATTCTTTGAAGGTCTCGCGAAAAGCCCTCATAAAGCCCTCGCCGTCGGTATTGTGACCAATCAACCGCCCGTCCCGGTGCTCGATCGTATTGACGGCGCCGATCAGCCGGGCGGCTGGACTCAGTTGATCGAGATAACGGATCACTTTCTCCTTATGAGGAACCGTCACATTCACCCCTCCGAAATTGAGGGCCCGGATCGATTCGACCGCCCTTCGCAACGCCGCCGGGGCGACATCGAACGCCATGTAGCGGTAATCCAGCCCGAGGGACTGCAGCGCGGCGTTGTGCATCGCCGGCGACAGCGAGTGATGAATGGGGTGACCGATAATTCCCAGAACCCGCGTCTTGGCCGAAATATCCTTCATGTGTGACGATCCATCAAAAAAGCCTCCCCAGCTTCAGGCAACAGAGCCGTTGACCAGCCGGATCCCCCGGGCGATATAATGCAGCCCGGATAAGATGGTCAGTAGGGCCGTCAGGTACAGAAACGGCGTCACGATCCCCAGATGCCAATCGAAGGCAATCATGCACAGGACGGCGACCAGGTAAACCAGCTGCACCACGGTGGTGCTTTTTCCCAGCCAAGTGGGAGCGATATCCGAGCGGGTCTGAACAAGATGCAGTATGACCGTCCCCATGACCAGGATCAGATCCCGACTCACCACGATAATGGCGATCCAGCCGGGAATGAGATGCAGGACGGCCAGCGTGACAAAACTGGCATTCAGGAGCAGCTTGTCGGCGACAGGATCCATGTAGGCACCCAGAACCGTCCGCTGGTTGGAGGTTCGGGCGATGATGCCGTCCAGTCCGTCTGTCACGGCGGCCACGATGAAAACCAGCAGCCCGTATCCATAATATCCGTACAACAGGCAGTTGATCAACACCGGAATCAATAAGATTCGCAGAATGGTCAGGAGGTTGGGAAGATTCATGGAGAGGTCTCTATGCCGGCGAAGCCGCCGCCAGGGGGGCAATCCGCCCATCATCACCAATGCCATCGCATCGGGGACGATTCGGTCAAGGTCGGACTTCGAGCAAGAACGACTCGAGCGTTTAAATAAAATAAGGACGGGTCAGACACGGGCTTTTCAAAATTCGCCCGGCAGCCGCCGCTTGTTCCTGAACCCGTAGACCGCAGCGATAGCCATGGTCGATCGACTCTGCCCGCGCGGCCTTGCCAATTGCCAGGCGGCGCGGTTCCGCAACCGCCCTTAGGCGAGACGATTATAAGAAAGGGGCACGGGCTTGTCAATCGATGGCGGAGGGGGAAAACTCCGTTTTTTTTAGTTTGTGCTAAACTTACTGGGTAGGATGCTGTCCACAGTGTTTGTTAAGTAGCTGTGGATAACCGCGCAGCCCGAACTAGGGGATGCCGACAGGTTGAATGCAATTTACAGATTGCCTAATTATTGAGCAGCGGAAAGCATTGACCCATCAAGGCTTTAGGATAATTATACCGAAAGGGTACTAGGTGAAATCATGCCCATGGGGATAAGGTGGTGTGCGAAGGGGATCCCGGACACCACATCTTGTATCAAAACTGTGGATGGACCGAATCCGGACCGCTTTCTTCTTGTGCATCGGGGAAAGAACTTCAATAAATAAACGGGTTTAATGCATCGCCACAGCATATTTTAGTTGATCCAGAATGGTGAAGACGTTATAATTTCCTCCTCTTGATCAAACTTTCGGGGAGAAGAGAAGTGGCGACAGCAACCATGAAGATCATCGAGATTCATCAGCTCGAGGGGTTCGATCCCCAAGGTCGATCTTTTAACCGAAACGTCGAGATCCGGCGCTCCAACAAGGGCTTCTCGGCCGGCTTTCAGTATGAAGGCATCGCGGCCGAATCGGATCCCCACGTCACGGTCCAGAAGGCCCTGGGCGACCTGGCCGGAAGATTGAAGGAAAAGGGGTTCAGGAAGCTCCGCTCCCGCGTGAATTTCAAGGGAAAACGATACCTGGCCGAGC
>CAYGBP010000040.1:16414-22427 GCA_964348105.1 uncultured Nitrospirota bacterium | reverse complement strand
AAGTTCTTGCGCGTCAGCTCGCTGATGAACTTGACGAAAACCGGAAGGTCCACGTTATTGAAGTCCAGCGTGATCTGCTTGGAGCCTTCCTTGGGAGGGGGGGTGGCCGCCGTCTGGGCCATGACCTGGGCCGAAAAGGTAAGCGACACCATCAACCAAAGCGCCGCTTGAATCCAATTTGGCAGGCCGAGAGACACGGGTTTCAATCTATCGATGATCGACTGCCTCCACTCGACGATCGCGTCATACCCCGTCGAACCGTCGTCCGGATTCGTCCGGATCACACGGATTTGCGCTACCTGATTTCATAGGCAAAGGTCTGCTTTCGGTTGTTCCGGATCAGGTCCAGGGATATCGAGCTTTCGCCTCTGAGCTGGTGGAAAACCTTCATGAAGTTTTCGGGGTCCTTGATCTCCACGCCGTTGATCCGCTGCAGCACATCGCCGTTCTGAAGCCCGATCTTTGCGAACAGGCTGTTGGGAACGATCGAAAAAACCCTGAAGCCGTCCGGCTTGCCGCCCGAAAAATTCGGAACGACCCTGGCCTTCGTCAACAGCCGCGAAAGATCTCCCAACGCGGCATCCAGCTCGTGGCGATCCAGAACCCATTGGTTGGAAGCGATCTTGGCGATTCCCGAGTCCTCGCGGGAGGGTTGCGCCGACCTTCTCGAAATCCCCGGCGCCGCGCCCTCCTCTTCTTCCACCAGATACAGCCTCAGGCTACGCTCGGCCGAGCCCACCATCAGGATGACCTCGTCCCTGCCGATTCGGACAATGGTGGCCGCTTCATCAATTGAATCTCCCAGACGGTACAGGCTCTGCTCGCGGGTGGCCTGGTGCTCGATGATGGCGTAGGAGACCTCCGCATCGCCCACCACCGTGCCGGTCAGTCTGATCTTGAGGTCCACGGCCGGGGCCGGCTCCGCGGGCCCATGATCCGCCTGGATCGGTACGGCCTGCTGCGCGCCCCTCAGGGTGGCGTTAAAGATATTGCCTTCGATAATTTCCCTGTAATGGCTTCGGCTCGGGATGTTCTGAGGAGCCGGTCGGAAGGTTTCCTTCAACGGGGTGACGGAGGCCTCCAGCCGACTTCCGATCACCAGGTTGACCGTATCCGCCACCAGATAAGCCCCGGCAGGCAGTATCAGGAAATGGATGACCCAGAGATACCTTTTGAAGAAAGTTCCCATTTCGCAACCCTGTATTATTATTTAATATTTCACCTTTTTTGTCAAGAAGATACGGAAAGATTCCGGGTTTCGAGTCCTAGCTGCGGTCCGGGCCGATGCGGGGCTCAGCCCCACGCAGGGAAGGGGCCTTGCCGCCGGCCAAGGCCTGAGCGATGGCAAGATAGGTCTCCAGGCCGACCTGACCGGTCGGCTCCAGCCCCCGATCCTCCTGAAAGGCGCGGATGGCCGTCTGCGTCAGGGCCCCTAGAATCCCGTCCACAGGGCCGTGGTAAAGCCCCCAAACCTTGAGAACCGCCTGCAGCGTGCTTACGGAGCGGTCCGGGTCGCCCTGCGGCAGGGGGAGTGCAATGCCGGGGATTTCCTTCCATAGCACAATCCCTTTTCCCGTGAACCTGCGTTTGAATTCTCCACTGGAAAGCTCGAGCCTCCCGGCCACGGGGTCCAATAGGACGGCCCGCTCTTGATCGGCCTGTGAAAGGACCACCGCCCGCGTCTCCTTGGAACTGTCTCCCGTTACCCAGACCAGCCCGGGGTAGGATAACGCCAGGATCCGGTCGTAGTCGGAGGGAATGGGATACTGGTATAAGTTCCAGGTCTCGAGCAAACCGTTGAGATCCCGGATGCGAAACTCCTGGGGCGTGACGACGGCATCGGCCTGCCAGAGCTTGGCCAGGGTCAAATAGGCAGCCCGCTCCCTGTCCTGCGGGCGGGCCACCCGGAAGATGCCGTCCGAATCGTAGGTGGAGGTGATCTTCGCCGAAAGATTCCCATCAAAATTGTCTTGCGCATCGATTTCGGGGCCTGGGGACGGTCCGAGGCCGATCGCCCCGGCGGAATCCGAGGCTTTCGCGGTGGCGATGGCCCCCGCCGGTGTTTGCGTCGGCCCGGAGGGCGCCGTCGCACCTACCGGACCATTCACGGACCCGGGTGAATCCTGTCCGCCTCCGCCCGGGCGGATCATTCGATCCGACAGGCCCAGGACAGCGGCAATGCTGAGGGCCAGGAAGGCGGCCAGCGCAGTGGCGCCGACCCAGCGAGCCCGGGCGCTCCAGGGTGCCGTAAGCCAGCTCCAGAATGAACCCGTGTAGAGCGGGATCGGCTCCAGATCGGCGAGCGCCTTATTCATGATCGCAGCGGTTACCACCCTGGATTCGGCGACATAAGCGGCCAAGAGGGCCTTGTCACAGATGACATTGATCAGCCGGGGAACCCCCTGGCTGAACCGGTGAAGGATCTGGAGCGCCGGGGCCGTAAAATGCACCTGGTCGGCACCTCCCGCGATCCGGAGCCGGAAGTTGATGTATTCCCGGGTCATATCGATGTCGAGCGGCTGCAGATGATACCTCAGCGCAATGCGCTGGTTGAGTTGGCGCAATTGCGGAATCGCCAATTTCTGTCGAAGTTCCGGCTGGCCCACCAGCACGATCTGCATCAGCTTTTCCTGGCCCGTTTCAAGATTGGAAAGCATCCTGATCTCTTCTAGACACTCCACGCTGAGGTTCTGGGCCTCATCCACGATCACCACCGCGTTTTCCCCCTTTGACAGGGCGCCGAGCAGGTACTGGTTCAGCTCATCCAGCAGGGCCTTCTTGGAAGCCTCCCTGCCCCCGATTCCGAAATCCTGATTGATGGCCTGAAGCAGCTCGATGGTGGTAAGGTTGGGATTGAAGATCAGGGCCGTCTTGATCTGCAGGTCCAGCTGCTCGAGGAGCAACCGGCAGACCGTCGTCTTCCCGGTTCCCACCTCTCCGGTGATCAGGATGAAGCCCTTGCGTTGCTGAATCCCGTAAAGGATCTGGGAAAAGGCCTCTTCGTGATGCCTGCTGAAGAAGAAAAAATGCGGGTCGGGTGTCAGGTTGAATGGCGATCTCTGGAACTGAAAGAATTTCTCATACATGAGACATCCTCATGTGGAAATTCAACCGGCAGGAATCGCCGGGCCGGATGGTCCGATCATTTCGCGTGGCGACTGCTCTGGGGTTTGGGGACCATGATCGGCGAAGCCTCAAACGTGTTCCACCGGCTGCAACGCGGGCAGCGGCCGCTCCACTGCAGGGTGTGATAATCGCAGGCTGGACAGTAGTAGGGGACGACGACCCGCTTCTTGAGATTGAGCGCCTTTTTATACTCCTCCACCGCCGCCTTCAGGTCTCCCCGTCTGAGATACAAATTGCCCATGAGCCGGTAGAGATCCGGAAACCTTCCTTCCCCCATATCGATTCCCCCCAATGTCTCGAAGGAATCGTCCAGCATCTCCAACCGGTAGAAAAGCTTTCCTAGGTAGAACCGCAGGATTCGGTCCTGGGGATTCTTGGCCACGGCGTCCTGATAAATCCTGATAATCTTTTCGGGCTCCCCCGTTTCGACATACAAGTCTTCGAGTCGATGCAACAGGAAGATATTCGATGTCATATGATAGGCCTTCTCCCACAGTTCAGCGGCCTGCCGGATCTTGCCCTCCTGAATCGAGGCCTCCCCAAGCCCGATATATCCCGGAAGAAAATTCCTGTCGACGCGAATCGCTCCCTTGAAGTACTTTCTGGCCTGCTCGCGCATTCCTTTCTCGAGATAAAACCGCCCCAGCTCGTACTTGATTCCCAGATGGATGGCCCGCTCACGCTCGAGGTCCTCCTGAGAAAGCGGCGCCTTGATGATTCGCTCCTGGATGTCATGAGCCTCCCCCCAGCGCCCGAGACCCGTGTTCAGGTCGCGAATCCCGCTGAGGGCCACCAGGTTCGCCGAGTCGGCCTTCAATACCTCCTGCAGGGCTTGGATCGCCTCTTCGGGTCGTTCGGCCTCTTCCAGATCCTTGGCCAAACCGAGCAGGACCTCGACATTGCGCTCATCCAGGGAGCGGGCCTTGCGATGCAGCCGAATGGCTTCTGCAAAGTTCTTCTCGCGGCGCCTGATGTTGCCCAAGCGCCAGAGGCTTTCAACATGGTTGGGATCGATCTGAAGAAGCCGCGTGAAAAGCTGGGCCGCCTCGGCGTAACGCTTGGCCAGGAGCGCATTGAGCGCGGAGGCGTACGCATCCTGGATCTTCGCGGCCTTCTTTTGCCGGGAAGCCGTCTTCCATTGAACCAACAGGCTCCTCACCTCGCGCAGGCCCACGCCCCCCAACACCAGGAGGCCGCCGAAGGCCATCGAAGAGAGCATCAGTGCAACCACTGGGACCTCCAGCGAAAACTCTCTTCCCAGGTGCAGGATCAAAAACCCTTGATTGTAATAGCTCAGGTAGGCAATCGCCCCGACCAATATCATGAAAAGGAAAATGAAGAATCTCATTCCCTTTGTCCTCCTGACACCCGGTCAGCTCTTCCCGAGCGCCATGTCCTTGGAATTGCCCAACGGGATGCGCTTCGCATCGCCCCACAGCCGCTCCAGATCGTAGAACTCCCTGGCCTCTCGCTTAAAGACGTGCACGATGAGGTCGCCGTAGTCCATCAAAACCCACAGGGCGTTTTCCCGCCCTTCCACGCTCAAGGGACGGGCGCCGCGACTTGACAGCTCGTCCTCGACGGCATCGGTCATGGCCAAAATCTGACGTTGGGAATCGGCTGAGCAGATGACAAAATAATCAGCCAGTGTGGTCAGGCCTCCTACGTCCAGGATAACGATATCGTCACCCTTCTTGTCGCGGATTGCCTTCGCGGAAAGCAGAGCCTTCTCTTTGGATCCTAAAACGGGTTGACTCCCTTTAATCTGAGGATGATTCCTCGACAGGATATGGAGCCTCGCCGGCGCAACCCTCGGGCTCCGAGCTTCCTCCCAGGCACCCTAGGCTTCGCGGTAAAGTCCTTTTTTGAGTATAAATGATTTTACCCCTTCAGGCAAGAAATTTTTCATATCCTGGCGGGCACTTAGCCGCTTTCTCACCTGCGTGGCCGAAACCGTGCAGGGGGGAATTTTGAGCAGAACCAGGCGGCTTTGCAGACCCAGCGGTATTTCCATTTTGCGAAACCTCGCCCGATCCAGGGCGGCCAGGTCGCCCGGGCGAATCGCCTTGATCGCCCCAAGCCGGCTGAGCAGCGGCTTGATGGATCGAAACGAATACCCGAGGCGCGACAGCACGATGAAATGGCACAACGACAGAAGCCGGTGAGGGCGCTTCCAGCGCCTGATCTCAACGAAGGCATCGATGCCCAGGATAAAGTAAAGCTCGGAGCCGGGAAACCGCCGCCTGAAAGTCTCGACGGTCTCGACCGCGTATGATTTGCCGGGTCGGTGAACCTCCAGATCGGATAAAAAAAGCCCGGCCTTGCCCCGAACGGCCAGTCGGACCATTTCCGCCCGGTCCCGGGCGGACTGAATGCCCCGTCGCGACTTATGGGGGGGAACCCCCGAAGGCACGAAATAGACCCGATCCAGGCGCATACGCCGGCGGGTTCGATCGGCAACGATGAGGTGGCAATTGTGGATGGGATCGAACGTTCCGCCGAAGATTCCGATCCTCATTCCCGCAACTGCCCGTTTCCCATCACAATGTATTTACAACAGGTCAGATCTTCGAGTCCCATGGGGCCCCGGGCGTGAATCCGGGTGGTGCTGATCCCGATCTCGGCGCCCAAACCGAACTGGTAACCGTCGCTGAGTCGCGTGGAGGCATTGACGAAGACGGCCGCCGAATCCACCTCCCTCAAAAACCGCATCGCCCGCTCGTAGTTCTGTGTCACGATCGCGTCCGAATGTGCGGACCCATAAGTCGCGATGTGATCCATCGCCTCCTGCAGGCTCTCCACCACGCGGACGGACACGATCAGGTCGAGGTACTCGGTTGTCCAGTCTGTCTCGGCCGCCTCCTCAACACCCGCCACGATCGCCCGG
>CAYGBP010000040.1:4322-16404 GCA_964348105.1 uncultured Nitrospirota bacterium | reverse complement strand
GGGTTTGGAGACGACCTCCATCAGCGGTACGCCGGCACGGTTGAAGTCGAGCAGCGTCTCGTCCGCGTGGACGTAGGCCTCGGCGTGACCACCGGTGCCGTGGAGCAGGATCAACGGCGGGCCCTCCCCCGCCACGATCGCCCGGGTCTTCGGACACCCCCGAACCTCCACGCCCGCTTTTTGAAAGCGCTCCAGCATGGCCGGTAAAAACCGTGAAGCGACGGTTTCATGGACCAAGAGGGTTTCCATCGCGTTGCAGGTCCCCGGTCGCTGCACCTTGGCATTGAAGCTCAAGTCTTCGGCCATCTTCAGATCGGCGTCTTGATCCACGAAAACATGGCACACCCCCTTATCATGCTTGATAATGGGGATCCTGGAATGCTCAGCGACGGTTCGGATCAATCCTTCTCCGCCCCGGGGGATGATGACGTCAATATAGGCATCCATCTTCAGCATGCTCATGACGCCTTCCCGCTCGGTCCGCTCGATCAGTGTGATCGCCCCCCGGGGAATCCCGGCCTTCTCCCCTGCGGCCGAAAGCAGTTGGGCAATGGCTCGATTCGAATGGATGGCCTCCGATCCGCCGCGCAGCACCACCGCATTCCCCGATTTGAGGCATAGACTGGCCGCCTCGGCCGTCACATTGGGACGCGATTCGTAGATGATACCGATGACGCCGATCGGGACCCTGATCTTTCCGACCTGCATCCCGTTCGGTCTCCTCCACATCCCCAGCACCTGTCCGACGGGGTCACCCAGGCCTGCCACCTCTCGCAATCCCGCCGCCATCTCAGCAATTCGTTTAGGAGTCAGGGTAAGGCGATCGATCATTGCCTGGCTTAATCCGCGCCCTTTGGCTTCTTCCAAGTCCTTCCGATTCTCATTCTGCAACGTCGCCTGATTCTGCTCCAGCCCGTCCGCCATCATCCGAAGGGCGGCGTTTTTCACCTCGCTGGAAAGGTTTGCCACCACCCTGCAGGATTTCCTGGCCTCCTTGACTGTTTGCTCGATATACTCCTCGATCTTCATCCCCGCACCTCCGTAGCTTGTGCTTCCGGCATCCGATCCCGATTCGGGCCCATCCGGCCGCTGGCAGATTCACTTCGTGCGTTCGATCAGCACAAGGTTGTCACGATGAATTACCTCGTCCGAAAATTTGTATCCCAGCCGCTTTTCAATCTCGGTAGTCCGGGCGCCTTTAATCTTCTCGATCTCACGGGCCGAGTAATTGACCAATCCCCTTGCCACCTCCGCCCCGTTCTCGTCGATGCAGCTCACGGCGTCTCCACCCTCGAAGGACCCATCCACCTTCACGATGCCGGAGGGCAGAAGGCTTCTGCCCTTATGAAGCAGGGCGGCCACGGCCCCCGGGTCCAGGTACAGCCGTCCTTTCGCCCGCCGGGCATAGGCGATCCAATGCTTCCTGCTCTTCAATCGATAAGGCCTGGGTAGAAACAAAGTGCCAAGATCTTCGGCGGCAAACAGCCTGGCCAAGATCCCTTCGCGGCGCCCGTTCACCACCATCGTGGCGACCCCGTACGCCGCCGCCTCCTTCGCCGTCCTCACCTTAGACACCATCCCCCCCCTGCCGATCCGGTTGGTGCTGTCACCGGCGAGGCGCTCGATTTCCGGCGTCACCTCCGTCACCACCGAGAGCATACGGGCGCGCGAGTCGGATCTCGGATCACCGGTAAATAATCCCTCCACGTCCGAGAGGATCACCAGGAGCTGCGCATCGACCAGATGGGCCACCAGCCCGGCCAGCATGTCGTTATCACCAAACTGGATTTCCTCCACCGAGACGGTGTCGTTTTCATTAATGATCGGGATGACTCCGAATTCCAGGAGCGTCAGCAGGGTGTTTCTGGCGTTCAGGAAACGGCGTCTCTGGCTCAGGTCTTCGTGGGTCAGGAGGACCTGAGCCACCTTCTGGCGAAAGGGAAGGAATGCCTTTTCATAGCTCCACATCAGCCGACTCTGGCCCACGGCCGCCGCCGCCTGCTTCAAAGAGATATCCGCCGGCCTTCGATGCATGCCCAGGGGCTCCAAGCCGGATGCAATCGCGCCGGAGGACACCACGACCACCTGAAGGCCGCGATCCTTCAGCCCTTGGATCTGCCGGGCCAAATCCTCGATCCGGGCCAAATCCAGCCCGCGCTCGCCGGAGGCGATTAAGCTGCTGCCGACCTTCAGCACTACACGCCGGGTCTGCTGGATCAAGGCTTCACGCACGCCGCCATTCTCCGAATTTCCTCCACCCGCCGCCCCAGATGGGTGATGAATTCCCGAACCCCCTCTCCGGTCACGGACGATACCCCGAACAGGGTGATATCACTGCGTCGACAGTATTCCTGGAGCCTTCGGTACCGGGCCCCGGCGCCTTTGATATCCGTTTTGGTGCCCACAACCACCCAGGGTTTCTGGGCAATCACGGGATGAAACGACTTGACCTCGCGGCGAAGCATTTGCAGCTGCGCGACAGGATCCTCAGACTCGCCCTCGGCGACATCTACCAGAAAAGCCAGAACCCGGGTTCGCTCGATATGCCGCAGAAACCGGATGCCGAGCCCCCGGCCCTCGTGCGCCCCCTCGATGAGCCCCGGAATATCCGCCATCACGAATCCCTCATCCCCCTCCCCCCTGACCGTTCCGAGATGCGGGGCCAGGGTGGTAAAAGGATAGTCGGCAACCTTCGGATGGGCGGAGGAGACTCTGGACAGCAGCGTCGATTTTCCCGCATTCGGAAGTCCGACCAGGGCCACATCCGCCATCAGCTTTAGCTCCACCAGCAGCCATCGCTCCTCCCCCTTACCACCCGGCTCGGCGTGCGTGGGGGCCTGCCGCGTGGGGGTGGCAAACCGTGCATTTCCCCGCCCGCCCCGGCCCCCGCGCGCAACCCGTAACGTCTGCCCTTCGTCCACCAAGTCGCCCAGGACTTCCATGCTCTGGATATCCCGCACTACAGTTCCGAGCGGCACCTCGATGACCAGGTCTGGGCTGTTTCGTCCGCTCCGGTTCTTTCCCTGCCCATGGGCCGCGCGCTGAGCGATGTAGTGCTGCTGGTATTTCAAATCCAGCAGCGTGGCCAGCCTGCCGGTGGCGCGAAGCAACACGTCGCCCCCGTTGCCGCCGTCACCCCCGTTGGGACCGCCACGGGGCACATACTTTTCCCTTCGGAAGCTGACGCACCCGTTGCCGCCGTCCCCGGCCTTCACATAGATTTTCGTCTGGTCGATAAACACGATCCGATAAGCAAAGGCCA
Source organism: uncultured Nitrospirota bacterium (assembly GCA_964348105.1). Taxonomy (GTDB): domain Bacteria; phylum Nitrospirota; class Nitrospiria; order DATECO01; family DATECO01; genus CAYGBP01. Next base: position 13,142 of record CAYGBP010000040.1, on the reverse strand, counting down.
AGGGCCGTCGTATCCCGACAACTGCGCCCTCGGCCTCGAGACGAAAGCAATCTTTGACAATGAAGTTCACAAACTCAATTCAACAAGCACAGGACGCCTGTGCCCGAGGGGCGACCGCCCCCGCACCTTCCGGGCATGTACCGGTTCTTTCAAAAAGGGAACCCGCGGCGGTAGGGGCCGGAGCCACCGGGATTTCGAAACCATCCCGGACCGCACGGGGAAGAGGTGGCGGATGAGGAACTGAGTCGCCAGCCGAACTAAGAAGGGGAATTCAACGGATAGACGCTGACCCGTTTTCGCTCGCCGCCTCGGCTCTCGTACTTGACCACGCCCGAAATCTTGGCAAAAAGGGTATCATCCCCGCCGCGCCCCACGTTCAGGCCCGGATGGATCCGGGTTCCCCGCTGCCGAACCAGAATATTCCCGGCACGAACGACCTCGCCGCCGAAATGCTTGACGCCCAATCGTTTCGCGTTGCTGTCGCGGCCGTTACTGCTTGATCCCTGTCCCTTTTTATGTGCCATGGTTGCTCCAAAAGTCTTCGCCGCGCTGATCAACCGCCCCGGATCTCCAGGATCTTGACCCGGGAAAACCACTGCCGGTGGCCGTGGGTTCGGCGATAATTTTTCCGACGCTTCTTCTTGAAAACCGTAATCTTGTCATCGCGGTCGTGCGCCAGCACTTCCCCGACCACCCGGGCCTGATCCACCACCGGACGCCCGAACTTCACGTCCGAATCCGTACGAATCATCAAGACCCGATCGAACTCCACATGATTTCCGGCGGGCGTCGAGAGGCGCTCCACTTCCACCTGCGCCCCCGGACTCACACGATACTGTTTACCCCCGGTTTCGATCACTGCATACATGGTAAGCTCCCCATTCTGCGCTTAGGCGCCCCGTGGAGGACGCATTTTCTAAAATAATGATTTATCAAGTTTTTTAACACAAAAGAAGCATGAATGTCAAGAACGATTCGGGGAGGGGCCGGCCCTAGGCGGCCTCGGCGATCGGTTGCAAACGGGTCCGTTTCGGCCATGTAAAATAGAAGGTGGTTCCCGCGCCTTTCGCCGACTCTAGCCAGATACGGCCCCCGGCCTGCTCCACGATGCGCTTCACGATGGTCAACCCCACGCCGGTCCCCTCCACCTCGACATCCTTGAGCCGGTGGAAGACACCGAAGATGGTTTCCTGGAATTTCGGATCGATTCCGATCCCATTGTCCCGGACCCAGAAGGTGTGGGCCGCCTCTTGATCAATCGCCCCGATCTCGACCCGGGGGGAGGCCTGATCACCCAGGAACTTGAATGCGTTGGTGATCAGGTTGTCGAAGACCTGCTTGATCCGGACCCGATCGCACCAGACGGACGGAAGCGGGCCCACCTGGATCTCGACCGGCCGGCCCTTGAATCGCTCGCGGCACCCCTCCAGAACCGTTTCCACCAAACGGTTCAGATCGATCTGCTCAGGGGAATGGCTGGGGCGGCCCAGCCGCGAGATCTCCAGCAGGTCATGGATCAACTGTTCCATCTGATCGGCGTTTGCCACAAGCCGATTGAGATAATGCCCTCCCTTTTCCCCCAGCTTGTCCCCGTAATCCTCCTGAAGGACGCCGGCCATCCCCTGGAGGGACACGACGGGCGTTTTCAGATCGTGCGAGACGGTATAAACGAAGGTCTCCAGCTCCCGGTTCTTGTTCTCAATGACCACCGTCTTCTGATGCAGCTGGGCGATCAGGCTTTCCAGCGACTGCGCCATCAGGTTGAAGGATCGGGTCAGCTGAGAGATTTCATCATTCCCCGAGCCCTTGAGCCGGTAATCCAGCCGTCCCATCGCCAGGGCGTTCGCCCCCATCGCCAAGCGCCTCAACGGCAGGACCATCTTCCGGTGCACCACGATATAGACGACCACCAGAATTAACGCTCCCCCGACCACGGCGAACACCATATTCCCACGATACAGCGTTGTCACCAGGATATCGCGACCGCTGGCCGATGTATAAATCCCGATCGATCCGAGCGGACGGCCGTTTTCGATAAAAGGGGAAATGGTCTCAAGCAGCCTCAAGTCCCCCTGGCGTTTTTCCTCCACCACGGCCCGTCCCGTACGGATCGGGATGGCTTCCTGCTTAGCCGCAATCTCCCCGGCCCTGTCCGCACGGGTGCTGGTCAGGACCCGGACCTGGCCGTCCGTCTCGCCGTAAATCGAGATCTCGACAATATTGGGATTGACCTGCATCACCTCTTCGAGAAAAGTCTTGATCGAGGCCGGATTTTCCCTGACCGCCTTCATGCTCACCCACCCCTGGATGACTTTGGCCATTCCGAGCGAGTCCTCCACGAATTTCTGCGAGATGGCCTGCTTGACCGTCTGATGGTTCAGCAGAAGGATCAGGCCGATAATGCAGTAGGCGGGAAGCAGCGTGAACAAGACGACTTTGCCCAACAACCCGAAAGGCCGGAATCCAATCTCTTTGAGGTGCGTCAATCTCCCCGGCACGCCTTCACATCCTCCAGTCCCGTGAGGGTCATTTCGGACCTATGCCGCACGAAGCCTCCCGCCCCAAGCCGCGTGGCCCCCTCCCGGGGCCGGAACCTCATCGAGGCGCTGGAAGGGCCTGAAGATCAGGTCCTGATATCGCGAGTCTACTCCGATGCCGCTATCCCGGATATAGAGGGTCACCCCATCCGGTCCTGTCCGGCAGCCCACCTCGATGAGCGGGTCGGGCCTGCCTCCCATAAACTGGATGGCGCTCCGGATCAACTGGACGAAGAGGATGCGGATCAGATCGGGTCTCCGTGCAGATCGGGCAGGTTGGGGTCCACCCGGGTCACGATCCGTCCGGCCGTCAGAGCATCCCGGTTTGAGTCTAAATTTCATGAATCATTCCCACCGTGGAGACCCTTTGTTCGGCCTGGATGCCCCGGCCGACCCGCGCCAGCTCCACGAGGGCCGAGATGAGGTCCCCCATCATGCTGGCATTCGCCATCAGGCGCGACAGGTAGCGCCTGCCGGTTACCCCGAGGTTCTTGCCATGCTCTTCGGACAGCAGCGCCGCCATGCCGTGGATGGCCACCAGCGGCGTCTTGAGATCGTGAGACGTCGTATCGACAAAGGTTTGCAGCTCGGCGCTCCCAGCCGCCACCCTTTGACTCTCATGCAGGGATCGGGTCATTCCGGCGGTCAGTCGGTCCGCGAGAAAGACAAAAAGGGCGCCTGCGGCAAAGACAATGGCCGACACCGATACCAATTGATTTAAGCGCTGAAACAAGGCCAGACCGAAGGCGAGGGCATCGCCGAAGAGGAAGAGCAGCATGACGGCGACCATGGCCGACCACATGCGGCTCATTTCCGTGGCGCGCGCCACCTCCCGAAACCTGAAGGAATCCAGGAGCGTGGTCACCATGACGAGCGCCCCACCCGCGATCAACAGGACATTGGCGGCGTCAGCGATCGATTGTTCGGGCATGGCAACGTCCCGCTCGCGATGGTCACCGCTTTAAAAGGTCCAGGAAGACTTCGACCACGTGCGGATCGAACTGGGAACCCGCATTTTTCTGAAGCTCTTTCATGGCTTCCGCGGGCGTCAGTTTCGGGCGGTAGGGTCGAATGGAAATCATGGCGTGATAGGATTCCACCACCCCGAGAATCCTGGCCAGGTAGGGAATCTCCTCGCCCTTGAGACCATTGGGGTATCCCTTTCCATCAAACCGCTCGTGATGATACAGGATGGCGGGCAGGATGGCCTCGAGCTGGGCGGATCCCTTGATGAGCATCTGTGCCAGCAGGGGATGCGCCTGAATAATTCTGATCTCTTCCTTGGAAAGCGGCGCCGGCTTGTTCAAGAGCGTATCCGGAATGCTGACCGTACCGATATTATGCAGCAGGCTGGCGATCTGAAGGCTCTTCCTCTGATCGTTATTTAGATCCAGGGCGTCTGCAAGGACCAGCGCATACTGGACCACCCGGTCCGTGTGGCCCCGCGTGTACGGACTCTTCGCATCAATGGCGGAGGCCAGATCCCGCAGCGTCTTGAGCTTCGGATCGTGAAGGATCTCCATGAGCTTGTTCTGGTCACGCTCGATCGAGGATTTGAGGGTTTCGCTGTAAAAGCAGACCCGGTTCCTTCCCGCCTTTTTCGCAAAATAGAGTGCCTGGTCGGCCGCAATGATCAATTCATCCCGTGCCGATCCATCCTGGGGAAAGGTGGCAATCCCGAGGCTCACGGACAGGTGGACGGGATAGCCGGAAAGACTGATGACCGAACCGCCGTCGATGGAATGGCGAATTCGCTCGGCCACGACCTTGGCCTGCTCCCCTGAGGTTTCCGGCAGGATCACCGTGAACTCTTCACCGCCGTAGCGGCATGGAATGTCTACGTTTCGGATGGACTGGAGAATGATCTTCACGATCTCCCTGAGAATGGTATCGCCCGCCATGTGACCGTGCGTGTCGTTGATCACCTTGAAATGATCGATGTCCAGCATCAAGAGGGAGAGTTCATGGCCGTAGCGATTGGACCGTTCCACTTCCTCCGTCAGGCGTTTTTGAAATTCCCTGTGATTGAACAGCCCCGTGAGGCTGTCGCAGACGGCCCGCATGGCCATCTCCTCGATGCGTTGTCGATCGCCACGGCGGCGTGCACGGCCAGGGTTGAAAGACTGTCAATATCCTCCTGCGAGAACGGCTGGCGGTCTTCCTTGTTGATCACCACCAAGGCGCCGGCCATCTTCTCCTGGACGACCAGCGGAACGGTCAGGATCTGCCTGATGGACGGATCTTGCCCGGGCGTTCCCTCCCAGAGCGGATGCGACGCCGGATCCTCGACGACGACGGCCTCCCCTTCCGTCAGGGCCAGTCCCCACAGACCGCAGCCTGCGAGGGGTCCTTTTAGCTCCTGCATCAGATCGATGCCGTGAACGGCCGCGAGGGGAATTTCTTGACTTTGTGGGTCCGTCAGCAGGACGATCCCGCCGGAAGCCTTGACGAGCTGGACCGAGCCGGCCGCCAACTGCTGGATCAGAATTTCGACCTTCCGCTCCTTCGTAATCGCCAGCGAAACGTCATATAGCCGCCGCGTCCGCTGAGAAGCCTCCTGCAGCCGGGCATTGATCTTGAACTTATCAACCACCTTCTGGACCAGGATCGGCATCGTGTCATGATAGTTGCGGGTCTTCAGGACGTAATCGTAGGCCCCGCTCTTCATCGTTTCGACCGCGATCCGCTCATCACCCTGCCCCGTCACCATGATGACCGGCGCGCTCACGCCGAGGGATTGAATCTGGCCCAGCAGCTCAAGCCCGTTGGTTTTCGGCAGGCTGTAATCCAGGATCACGGCATCGAAGGTATCCGCCTGCAGCGCGGCAAGCGCCGCGGAGGCGTTCTCCGCCATCGAAAGCCGCGCATCGGGCACCTTTTTCTCGAATGCCCGATGGATCAATTCCCGCTGGTCCGCGTTGTCTTCAACCACCAGGATCTTCACGTCTTTCGCTCCGTTCAATACGAACTGCTACGGCCACCCCTGCGATGAGGGTTCGCCGTGGCCCGATCGCGGCTAATCAAAATCCGGCACCCGATTGGTGAGAACCCAATAAACCTTTAATGATCTGATCTTTTCCGAGAAATCGGCGAATTTCACCGGTTTGGTGATGAAGCTGTTCGCGCCAGCCTTGTAGCACTGATAGACTTCATCTTCGCGGTCCGAGGTGGTCAGCATGATCACCGGGATCATCTTCAAGTCTTCTTCCCCCTTGATCCTTTGGAGGACCTCCACGCCGCTGACCTTCGGCAGCTTGATGTCCAGCAAAACCAGGCCGGGGCGGCGGGAGTTGGCATGCTCCCCCTCACGGAACAGGTACTCCAGGGCTTGCGCGCCGTCCTTGACCCAGTGCACCTTGTTGGCGACGCTTCCCCCCTCGAGGGCGCGACGGGTCAGCTCGGCGTGATCCGCATTATCCTCAACCAGCAATATATCGAAAGGCTCCATCCAAACCCCTTATGTTCAAGGATTTGATAACTGAAATGGGGGATTTGCCTTCGGATCCCCCCCTTTCAGGCAGACCCGTCCATTTTAAAAAAAAGGGTATCACAGCTTGACCGAATGTCAATTGAAGTCCGGCCTGTGGGAGGGGCATTTCAACCTGAGAAGGAGGAGGCATTGCGACGGGTTGCCGAGTGAGGCGGACGTGGAGGATGCCTTATTAAATTTTAAGGCAATCAGGCGTGGGGCGGCGTCTGGATTCAGATGAGGGTCCGGAACTCAGGCTCCGGATTGAGACACTTTAGGCCTTCAGCCTCACAAGCCTGCCGAAGGGCCGGATCGGAACTCACGACGGTGGGCTTGAGCGCCGAGATCTCCATGGCCAGCGCCAGGTGGATCCCTTGCTGGGAATTCAGTCCCTTATGGCTGAGAATCAGGATCCTGATATTCTTGAGGGTTGCGGCATCCACCTCCAGGAAGTGAAAGCGTCCCTGAGCGATCTCGGTCTCGAAGGTGACGATCGTCGTGAAAAAGTCGTCTCTCGTAATTTCACCGGCCTCCATGCGGCGGTTCAGGACGGCATACAGATCCGCAATACAGGCCTCCCCCAGAATGATCCGATGCGTGGGATGATCGATGAGGTCGTCCACCGCCTGGCTTCCCAGCTCCAGGTGATAATGCTTGACCAGGGCCGTGCTGTCGAAATAGTAGTATCTCATGTGTTCAGTAACTGGATTCGATTTGAATTTTGGACCCGTTTCGATCCATCAGGATGGACTGGGAAAGCGATCGACGGATCTTGGCCAGCCTTTCATGCACCTCCTCAAGCGGGACCTCCGAGAAGCCATTCTTCTTGAGGTACTTGATAAGACCTTCTCGCTGCACCGCCTGCGTCGAGCGTTTCAGCTTGGTCAGCGCCCCTTTTTTCGAAAGGTAATGATATTCCGGCTCGCGGAGCCGCCTGGTAGTTTTAACCATTGGCCCGATCTCGCCTCCTCCCGATCGATGTCGAATCGCCTCTCCTCCGAAACGGCCGGCCCGACAGGGACCGCAATTTGATGCGACTCCAACCCACTCCACCGACCGCCGCCCCGGGATAGGCTCAGGGCGACGAAGGGGGGATTACCGGCTCCTGCGCCGGAGCTTCCCCCGGCGATCCGGGCTCGCCGGCAGTCGGCTGAGCGGCCGCCCCGGGGCGCTGCAGGTCTTCCAGTGATGACGTAATGGAGCGCTGTTTCGAAAGCATCGCCAGGCTGAGCGCCGTCACCATGAAGACGGCGGCCGTGACGACGGTCACCTTACTCAGGAAGGTGGCGGCCCCCCGGCTGCCGAAGAGGGTCTGGCTGGACCCGCCGAAGGCCGCACCGATCTCGGCGCCTTTCCCGGACTGCAGCAGGATCACCGCCACCATCGTAAAGCACGAGATCAGGTGAAGCACCAACAAGAATGTGTACATCAACTGCTCCTGGCTGTTAAGGACAAGAATATATCGGAAAATTCCTGAAAATCCAGGCTCGCGCCGCCCACCAGCAGCCCGTCCACCTGGGGCTCGGCGATCAGGCTGGCGGCATTGCCCCGGTTGATGCTGCCTCCATACAGGATCCGTAATGATTTTCCGGCCTTTTCGCCGAACAGGGTTTCTACCTTTTCCCTGATAAACCCATGGGCCTCGGCCGCCTGCTCGACCGTGACGGCGCGTCCGGTCCCAATGGCCCAGACCGGCTCATAGGCCACGAGCAGTGAGTCGAATGCGGAATCCGCAAGCCCTTCCAGCCCTCTCGAAATCTGCGAATCCAGAACCTTCAGCGTGCTCCCGGACTCCCGCTCCTGCAACGTCTCCCCGACACAAACGAGCGGCCGAAGGCCGTGCCGCAGGACGGCCAGGACCTTGCGGTTTATCTGCTCGTATCCCTCTCCGAAATGCTGTCTTCGCTCGGAGTGACCGATAATGACGTAACGGCATCCCGCGTCCAGAATCTGCAGAGGCGAGACCTCGCCCGTAAACGGCCCCTTATCCTCCCAATGGACATTCTGCGCCGCCAGGCCCACCCCGCTCCCGGCCAGGACCTCGGCCAGCGGACCGAGCGAAATATACGAAGGGGCCAGGATCAACTCGGGTCCCTTCCGGTCCGAAATCCAGTCCCGTAAACGCCTCCCGTACTCCAGCGCCTCCGGAACGGTCTTGTTCATCTTCCAGTTGGCGACCAGCACCGGCTGCTTCATGAATTTTCCCAGGGAAGGACCGCCAGCCCGGGCAGTTCCTTGCCTTCAAGCAGCTGGAGGGCCGCACCTCCCCCGGTGGAAATAAAAGAAATGTTGTCCGTTTCCCTTGCGCGGTGGACCGCCAGATCGGTGTCACCTCCCCCCACGATGCTTAGGGCATAGGTGTTCGCCACGGCATGCGCGATCGCGAAGGTCCCACGGCTGTAGGCGTCCATCTCGAACACGCCCATGGGCCCGTTCCACAGGATCGTTTTGGCGCTGGCCAACGCCTCCGTAAACAGTTTAACAGAAGCCGGCCCGATGTCCATCGCCACCCAACCTTTCGGAATCTCCTGTACCGGTACGATCTTGCTCTCCGCCCCGGGCTCGTGACTGGTGGCCACTACGCAATCCACCGGAAGGTAGAATTTCACGCCTCGGGTCCGGGCCTTCTCCCTGACCTCGTTGGCGAAATCCAGCATCCGATCCTCGACCATCGAATCGCCGACCTCCACCCCGACGGCCTTGAGAAAGGTGAATGCCATGCCGCCGCCGATGATGACCTTGTCCACTTTCTGGCCCAGGTTTTCGATCACCCCGATCTTGCCTGAAACCTTCGCCCCCCCCAGGATGGCTACG
>CAYGBP010000040.1:3114-4312 GCA_964348105.1 uncultured Nitrospirota bacterium | reverse complement strand
GCGCCCGGACCGCCGGGCGCTAAAATTACGTTCTTTCCCGAAACCTTCGCCCCCCCCAGAATCGCCACAAAGGGCCGGGCCGGATTGGCGACGGCTCCCTCGAGATACTCGATTTCCCGCTTCATCAGAAAACCCGCGGCACTGGTCTTCACGTATTGCGTAATTCCCGTGATGGAGGCGTGGTTGCGATGAGCAGCGCCAAAGGCATCATTCACATAAACGTCGGCCTCTCTCGCCAGCAACTGGGCAAACCGGTCGTCATTGTCCGTTTCCTCCGGGTGAAACCGAAGGTTCTCAAGCAACAGGACGTCTCCGGGCTTCATTTCGGCCACGAGCCGCTCCACCTCCGGACCGATGCAGTCGGGCGCGAAGCCCACCTGCTTGCCCAGCAATCGCCCCAGGCGTTTGGCCACGGGAGCGAGGCTGAGCTGGGGAACCACCTTTCCCCCCGGTCGTCCGAGGTGAGAGCTGAGAATGATTTTTGCGCCCTCATCGATGGCGTAATTGATCGTGGGCAGGGTGGACCGGACCCGCGTGTCATCCAGAATATTCAAATTCTGATCCAGGGGAACATTAAAATCGGCCCGGATAAAGACGCGCTTTCCCTTGATGGGAACATCCTCGATGGTCAGTTTGTGCATGTTCATGGGGGGTCCTTTCAGGAGCCGGATACTTGCCTCTTTGAAATGAATTTGATGAGATCCCGAACGCGGCAGGAATAACCCCATTCGTTATCATACCAGGCCATCACCTTGACCAGCCGGCGGGCCATCACCCGCGTGAGCTTGGCATCCACGATGGAAGAATGCGAATCGCCGTTCAAGTCCACCGAGACCACCGGGTCTTCGGTATAGGCGAGGATCCCCTTCAGTTCGCCTTCCGAGGCCTCCTTCAGGGCCCGATTGACGTCCTCCTCGGATACATCACGCGCCACCTCCGCAACGAGGTCCACCAGAGAGACATTGGGCGTGGGGACCCGGATGGCCATCCCGTCCAGCTTTCCCTTGAGCTCGGGCAGCACCAGCGACACGGCGCGCGCGGCGCCCGTTGAAGTGGGAATCATCGAGAGGTTGGCCGCCCGCGCCCGCCTCAAATCCTTGTGCGGCAGGTCCAGCAGGCGCTGATCATTCGTGTAGGAATGGATGGTGGTCATCAGCCCGCGCTCGATGCAGAAGCTTCGGTGCAGGACCATGCCCAG
>CAYGBP010000040.1:0-3104 GCA_964348105.1 uncultured Nitrospirota bacterium | reverse complement strand
GGGGCGAGACAGTTGGTGGTGCATGAGGCGTTTGAGATGATATGATGACGGCCAGGATCATAGACCCCGTCGTTGACCCCCAGCACCACCGTCAGATCCGGGTCCTTGGCAGGGGCCGAGATGATCACCTTCGAAGCCCCCGCATTGATGTGGCCCTGAGCCGACGCCCGGTCCTCGAACACCCCCGTGGATTCCACCACCACCTCGACGCCCAAGTCCTTCCAGGGAAGCTCCTTCGGGTGGCGCTGGCTCAACACCCGGATCTTGGCGCCCCCGACGGCCAGCTCCCCTTCACCCGCCGTAACCGGTCTGGATAGGTTGCCGTGAACGGAATCGTATTTCAAAAGATGGGCCAGCGTCCGCGTATCCGTCAGATCGTTGATGGCCACCCATTCGATCTCCGGATCGTCAAGCCCGGATCGGAGCACGGCCCGGCCAATGCGCCCGAACCCGTTGATTCCTACTTTTAAGGCCATCGCGTTTTCCCTTCCGGATATTTTGCCCCGAGGGGGCGAAGTATCCCATTCTAATTTTCAGGCATGATATGCAATCGGGGAACGAAAGTCAATACCGGGCGGAAAGCCCTTTGGCCAAAGGAAGTTAGAGGGATCGGTCGGCGGAGGAGTAATCCAGGCGATAGAAATCCACCACGCTCGGCTTGGACCGGGGGCTGAGAGGGGGTTCGGATCCCTTGATGAAGATCTCCACTTTCGCGTCCAAATACCCATCGGGGGCCAATAGGCCGGTATGGGGATCGACCTTGGCAAAGGTAATATTCTCGGGGATGGGGAAGTTCCTCGGAGGGGCTTCACGAAGGGCTTCCCGCATGAATTGAATCCAGATCGGGAGCGCCGCGACCGATCCGGCCTCACGGTTTCCGAGAGACCTCCGATCATCAAACCCCACCCATACCCCGGCCACCAGATTGGGGGCATAGCCGATGAACCACGCGTCCGTAAAATCGTTGGTGGTCCCGGTTTTTCCCGCCAGGGGATATCCCAGCTTCCGGGCCCGCCGGCCGGTTCCCCGCTGGATCACATCCTGTAGCATGCTGGTGACGATGTAGGCCACCTCGGGCGAAACCACTTCCTGCGCGGCCGGCTCATGGATCTCCAGGACATTGCCTTCCGAGTCCGTGATGGAGCGGATGGCCAGTGGATCGACCCGAACCCCCTGGTTGGCGAAGACGCCGAGCGCCGACGCCAGCTCGATCAGGCTCAAGCTTGAGCTGCCCAGCGCCAGCGAGAGATCCGGCGCCAGCTGACTGGCCACTCCCAGCCGCTTTGAAAACTCGATCACGTTATAAATCCCCACCTCGCGAAGCAGCTTGATGGTGGCCACGTTCCGGGAATAGACCAGGGCCTCCCGGATCGGGGTGGGCCCGTAAAAGCGCTCTTCGTAATTCGTCGGCTTCCAGGTCTTTTGAGAGACCGGGTCGGTGAAGATGACGGGTGAATCCACCAGGATAGTGGAGGGCGTGAACCCCTGCTCCATCGCCGCGGCGTAGATCAGCGGCTTGAAGGCGGAACCGGGCTGGCGCTTGGCCAGAACGGCCCGGTTGAATTCGCTGCGCTTGAAGTCATAACCTCCCACCATCGCCTTGATGTCGCCCGACCGGGGGTCAATGGCCAGCAATGCGGCCTCCACGAGTGGTTCCTGCTCCAGGACGAAATAGTTCTCCTGCTTTTTGGGATCCTTTCTCTTGAGAGCCACCTTCACCACGTTACCCACTTCCAGGATATCCTCGGGCCGGGCATCCTTGAGAATCTGAACCTCCTGCAGGTCCGGCCCCTGGATCCGCCGCTTGGCCCAGGCCATGTCCTCCAGGAGGATCTTTCCCTCCATTCCCGAAACCCTGACGCGGGCATGATCGTCGTGCAACTCGGTGACGACGGCCTCCACCATCTCACCCGGATCAGGCTCTCCGGTCGTCACGGTCCCGACTTTTTCGACCGTCGCTTCCTCGGCCTCCTCCAAGGCCTCGTGCCCCACCGCGCCGCGAAATCCCTGCCGCTTGTCGACGGCCAGAAGCCCGGCGTTGACCGCGGCATTGGCGGCTTTTTGCAGCTTCACGCTGAGCGTCGTATAAACGTTCAGCCCCCCGCGGTATACGACCTCGGCTCCGTAGGTCTCGATCAGGTACTGCCGCACATACTCCAAAAAGTAGGGAGCAATTTCCTGCTCGGGCTGAAGCTTCTTGAAATAAAGGTCCTCCTGGTAGGCCTGCTGGTACTGCTCCTGGGTCATGAATCCTTCCTCCAGCATCCTGCCCAGGACGATCCCCTGCCGCTGCTTGGCGCGTTGAGGGGACAGGTAGGGAGAATAATCCCGCGGCGCCTTGGGAAGGCCGGCGATGAAGGCGGCCTCCGCCAGGATAATCTCGCTGATGTCCTTTCCGAAATAGGTTCGGGAGGCGGCCTGAACGCCGTAGGCCCCGTGCCCGAAGTAGATCTGGTTGAGATACATCTCCAGGATCTGATTTTTCGTGTACAGCTTCTCGATCTTTCTGGCCAGGATGATTTCCCGGAGCTTTCGCTTCATGTCCCGGTCCGGAGTCAGAAAAAGAGAGCGGGCCAACTGCTGCGTAATGGTGCTGGCCCCCTGCTTGATCCGCATGCTGGTCACGTTGGCCAGCGCCGCGCGCAGGATCCCGAAAAAGTCGAACCCGCTATGCTCATAGAACCGGGCGTCCTCGACCGCGACGATGGCGCGAATCAGGTGCTCGGGCGGCACCATAACGCGCTTTTCGATGAAGAACGGACCGATGAGCTGGTTATTGTCGGCTGAATAGACCCGGGTGGCGAGGCTGGGCTGGTAGTTCATGAGGGCCTCGAGCGACGGAAGGTCGCGGCTGAGCCAATAGTAGCCGCCGCCTCCTCCTCCGGCAACCAGGAAAAGCAGGGCGCCGGCCGCCAGGAGCCATTTGCGGCGCTGCACGAAGGCCTTGATCCGTGAAGGGCCCCGCGGAGTCAATTCCTCAAAAGGCCCCCACACCCCCTTGTTATGTCTTCCCTCATAGGGCATGACGGTTTTCAATTATACAACCGATCCCGCGAAAACACAACAAACCGCCCGATCGGCTCATCGCCTTCGGAGAACCAATG
>CAYGBP010000039.1:0-22759 GCA_964348105.1 uncultured Nitrospirota bacterium | reverse complement strand
GGCTCACTATTTATTTTATTACCTTGCCAAGGCGAGGGTCGGGGGTTCAAGTCCCCTTTCCCGCTCCAGTTTTCAATAACTTATGATTTATCCTTCCCCCCAGTGTGCCAGGTGTGCCAAATCTGAGGGTATCCACAGCCTTCCTCAGATGTCCTTCCAATGCATCGGTGTAGATCGAGGTGTTCCGCAGGCTGCTTCGACCCAGCAGCTGCTGGACCAACTAGATCGGTGTGTCCCGCATCAATAAGTGAGTGGCGAGCGTGTGTCTGAACCGGTGAAGGGATCCTCCCACGCCGGCCTGGCGGGCGGTTTTCCTGAATCGATGGCTCCCGCTTATTTCTCTACCAAAATCCCCCAGGGGGAAGTCAAGGGGGAGGACGAAGGAAGGCCAGATATCGTTTCAAGGCTTACACCTACAACTAAATAAAGAACCAAAGCCAGATAATTGACGATTAACGAGAGAAAGAGAGTATGATCCCAAGATCCCCAGGGAGACAATTTCGACACACTTCATAAGGCCAACCATTGTAATGGCCTAGGGGATCAGATTGCGAATAAGATAGTCAGATCCAGAGACCAGAAAGCGAGAAGCAGGATGACCTCTCTTTACTTTCTGAATTCCGAAAACTTTTCATAGTTGGCTCCTCTTTTGCGAACCGCAGAGATGTCGGCTAGAATCGGAATAAATCGGGGTATATCGGGAGGTGGCAGGCACAATTTGGGCACAGTGATATCGACGAGTGAACCTAGGAGTATTAGCGCGCGCTCCAGTGCCAGGTCTGCAAGCGTCTACAGAATGCGCGCTTGATTTGTTTGTCATGTTTGTTGCCCGCGGTTTCAATTCTCCTTCGTCCTCGTAAGGGGTAAACAACCGATTGCTTATCCAGGTGGGCCGAACAGGCGATCGGCTGCCTCCTTAGCCGCATCGGCGAACGGCAGCAACACCATATCGGCCCCGGCCTGCTTGAGCATGCTGACTTCCTGGACGGTGTGGGCCGTCACCGCCACCAGTCCCCGATAGCCATGGTGCCGCAGGCTGTGCAGCAGCACCAAATTTACTTCCCGCACCGGCACGCTGCTCACCACCCAACGCACTTGGCCAAGCGGCAGGGTGGCGAGGAACTCTGGGTTCTCAGCATCGCCGTAGCGCGCGGGAATACCACTGCTGTGGCAAGCGCGCACCACCTCCGGGTCGAAGTCCACGCCGAGCACCTTGCATCCGCCCTCGCGCAATCCTCGCGCGATACCGGAGCCATAGCGCCCTAGGCCGAACAGGATGATGTCTTCCTCTCCGCCCCGCCCTTTAAAGTCATGCGCTGCTTCCCGGTAGGCCACGTGGCGCTCGAAAACTCCTAGCCATGGGGCCAGGCGATCATACAGAGGATGTGAATAAATGATCATGTAGGTGGATACGCTGATCGTAACCAAGCCCACCAGGGTGATAAGGCCCATGGTCTCCGTATTGATGTGGCCCAGGGTCAGCCCAAGTGCCCCCAGGATGAGAGAGAACTCGCTGATCTGCGCCACCGTTAACCCGGCCAGGAAACCCGTGCGCTTCCGGTACCCCATGACTCCCATTATGGCCATGACGATCAGTGGATTGCCAATGAGCACAAAGAGAGACAATATGATCGCGGCGCCTGCTTGCCCCCCCAACAAGCTCAGGTTTATTTGCGCGCCTAAGTCTATGAAAAAGAACAGCAGTAGAAAATCACGCAGACTAACCAAGCGGGAGCCGATGGCCTCACGGTAAGGAGTCGAGGCGAGGGACACACCCGCCAGGAAGGCGCCCACCTCTTTACTGAATCCCAGTGCCTCGGCCGAGGACGCCAGGGCCACCGCCCAGGCGATGGCAAATAACACTAATAGCTCCTGCGAACGTGCCAGCCGGTGCAATACATTGCTGAGCACATAGCGCATCAGCAGGCCAATTACTACCAAAAAGATGGTCCCTTTGACCAGCACGAGCAGTATCTCACCGCTCAAACTACCGGCACCCATGTCGGCACCGAATGCCGCCAGCACGATCATCACTAAAACCACAACGATGTCCTGAACGATCAGAAAACCAACCGCGATGCGTCCGTGCAGCGCATCGATTTCACGTTTGTCAGACAGCAGCTTCACGATAATGATGGTGCTGGAGAAGGTTAGGGCCACCGCCACGTAGAGGGCTGCGACTGGCATCAGGCCGAGCCCCAGGGCAATAACGTATCCAATGGCAGAGGTGAAGACCACCTGGCCCAGCCCCGTGGCTAAAGCGACGTTTCCCATTGTCCGAATGATGTGCAGATCGAGTTTCAGCCCCACTATGAATAGCAGCAGGGCGATCCCCAGCTTGGCCAGCAGATCCAACTGGTCGCTTGCGGTTACCCAACCGAATCCCGCGGGGCCAACCAGGATGCCAACCGCGATAAATGCGACAATGAGCGGCTGGCGCAGCCACATCCCTATTGCACCGATCAGCGCGGATGTGATCAGCAGTGCCGCTATCTCGATAAAGATATCACCGAATACCGGCATCGCTAGTGTGTCAATTGGGTTCATAATATAGTTTGTCCAGCTACCCTAAGTAGAAGATCCTAGTAATCACGCCTGCACGCGAAATTGAGGTGCGCCCTACACCATGTCTCCAGGCGGCATTAAGGCCATGAAGGAGGCAATAGTCAAACGGCATATCCCGCCTCCCCGTTCCGTATAATCCAGTATCGAGGTTTGTACATGGGAACATTTTAGTCTCTTGCCCCATCCCCTGACCACCTAATCCGCTGGTAGAAATGGATCTATACCCTTCTGTTTTACCTAATAATCTTGCCGAACTTACTCGCCTGGTACATGAAATTATTCGCCGTAATGGAATATAGTGGAGTTATTGGAGATCCAGCGGATCTAAGCGCTTCTGCTGTCCAGACATTACATGACCTTAGCAGATAGAACTTTCCCCTGGCAAGATAAAATCGGCTGTTTTCAAGGAGCCCCGGCCCTAACCTTATCGCTCGCTCTAGCTCATCCCTTGCGTAACTATCTTGTATAAAAGACAACAGCTGCTCAAAACCCCGGTCAGATAACTCTATCTCGACAATCTCACTTTCGGAAGAATTTCTTTCGACTGGTGTGCTGAATCCAACAATGTGTAATACACTTTGTGTTGGCCAAAAGGCTGCTTTAATCGCCATCCATTTGGTAGGTTCCATTGCTTGATAGTAGTCTCTATCACCCCACCCCACTTCCAAATACTCAAAGTCTGCAAAATCGTTATTTTCCGGCCAAAGGCTGTTGGGAATGTCTTGTCTCCTTACAATAATTCCTGTATGCCAGTCGTTGTGATTTATTACATATACTGATTTCGAAGGTTCTGCAGCCTTCGGAGGATATAAGGCTTCAATAGGACCAACACACCCGGAGCATACGAGAAAAATTAGTGCACTTAAGGCACAAATTTTAGAGATGATAAACCACCTGATACATAGAAACATAGTTTTTGCACTGGTCGTTCCGGATGCGGCCACTTAAATAAGAAAACACCCCTGGGCAGTTCCTGACTTATCGAAAGCCGAATCAAGCCGGGAGAGCTCCGCCTTTGAAATTGCAGTTCTTCGAACACTTAGCTTATTGTTTTTTGTAGGCTGGTCCTATACCTTTTGGTCAACCACGCCGGTCTTTTCCTCGTGATCAATGCGTCTCTTGATCTGATGAACAGACAAAATCGTTACGGAAAATGTCACAACCAGCAGGCCCGTTTCCCACCGGATCAAGGATGCCCAACTCCCGGTCAGAAAGGCATCGTGGAGAATGCCGACAAACAGCGCCATCGAAAGGGACTGAGGAAACAATCCAAGTAGCGTCCCCAGGAAATGTATAAAAAATGAGATGGGCAACAAGGCCGCCGCGGAGTTCACGAAAGATGAAGGCAGCATAATAAGATTTCCATAAAAAATTACCAAGAACCCTTTGCCGTGTGCAAATCCTATCAGCTCATCGGGAAAACGCTTTTGAAACCTCCGGACGAAGCCCCACCGATATCCTGCCCAACGGATCAGACAAAAAATGGAGGCGGCCGCAGCCATATTCCCCGCCAGGATAGCAACCAATCCTATCCAGGGTCCAAACAGGGCCGGGCCAACAACCGACAGGGCAGTAGCCGGGACAAAGAAAAAGGAACCAATCACAAAAAATACTATATAGACCGGCACCCCTGCCCATCCCATACCGCCTATGAATTCACGGGCTGCCCCAATGGCAGAAGTTTCATAAATCCATTGAAAGAGCCCAACCAACAGAAGGAGAAAACCCACAAAGATCGTCGCCCCAAAGGTAATGCGCTTCCAGCCAAATCGCCGTTCCCTCTGCTTTGATGAATTTACCCAACTCTTTACTGGATTTGATTTCATGAGATGCCCAACGCCGCTGGGGTTTGAACAAGCATTCACAGGCGAAAATGATTTTTCATAGAGTTTTTCCTCATCGGGCTCATTTTCTATCACAACATCTGAACCGATTTAGGTTGGCAGACCACTTTTTGCGGCCTGTTGGCTAGTCAATTCATTTCATCTTGCTGGGCCAAAGCCATTGCCTACTTTCATGTGACCTACATCTTAAAAGTTCTCAAAACCACACGACTGCCGAAGAAGCGGCCCCATATTGTTCGGATCGGCGAGGCAATCTTCGAATATCTAAGCTATTCTAAAGCTCCATCAAATATCCAGGCTCTCGCGTTGAATCGTGAGGACAAGGGTGTGTGGAGGCCTATATAGGCATTGACATTGAAACATGAACTGAACTAGCAGCAGATCGAAATATTCCCGTGCTGTGAATAATGGACCGGATCATGGCAAATAGCAAGCTAGGGACTCTAAGAAATGATAGAGAGAATTGATTTGCCTACGCACAGCACTGCTCCACTTTTGAATTTCTTTATTTCCAAATGAAATCTGATGTGGATGGGGATAAATTAAAAAAAAAGATTTCAGTCAAAAAAGAGAGGGTACTCATTACCGCATGAAATCTTTTACTCTGGGGAAATCGTCAAGGTTGTTAAGTACAGGAAGGAATCAGCGGTATTCTTGGCGATATCGGATTTCATGGCTCCTATTTAGCACTCTACCAAAATCCCCCAGGGGGGAAGTCAAGGGGGGACGGATAGAATGAAAAAAAGGTGAATCGCATCCAAGGTTCCCTTCGATATCCCATCTGCACCCCTCTGGTACCAGGGAGGAGAGTCCAGCCCCATATATACACCGGGTAATTATTTAATTGACTGCCCCCGGCCGATTGATTTAGAATTCTCAAAGACTATGAAACCCAGTTATGGAGGTCTAATATGAGCCGGTGCCGAGTTCTTACCCGATTGTTTTTTTCCTAGGACTAGCGTTGGTCATCCTGGCCACCATGGGCAGCGATCTCCGCGCCGAATCCATGGATAAATTGAATAAACGATTAGCGAAAATACTGGAAAAACATGAGTTTACAGGAAATATCGAGGCATCGCTGGAGGTGAAACTCGGTCGCCCCCTCGATCCCAGGCTTGTCGCACTGGGCCGCGATCTCTTTTTCGATGAGATCATGAGCCTGCACGATGATAATGCGTGTGCGGGGTGCCATACCCCGGCATTCGGGTTCGGGGACCCCGGGTCGATCGCTTACGGCGTCGACAATAATCGCATCGTCGGGCCGAACCGGGACGGGACCCGTAACGAGCGCAAGGCGCCGTTGCTGACCAATGTCGGGTTTTTCCCCACGCTCATGCTGAACGGTCGATTCGAGGCGCGTTCAGGCGATCCATTCGATAATTCGGAAGGATTCAGATTTCCTCCCCCCAACGGCGACACCAAATTTCCGCCGGGCGATCCCGCCATCCCGATCTTGCTGACCGCTCAGGCCTTTCTGCCCGTGCCTTCGCTTCAGGAGATGGCCGGTTTTACGGGCGTGACCGGCACCATCGACCCACGATTCAATGTTTTTGACGACGGACACGGTACCGCGGTCCCGCCCCCGGATGAAACGGGCAATCGCCAGCCGGGTATCCGCCAGGTGACGCTCGATCGTCTCGATGGGATTCCGGAGTACAGACGGCGATTCGGCGAAATCTTCAATGACGGTAGACCCTTCCCGCGCGGAGAGATTTCCTCTGATGAGCATACGGGATTCGCGATGGTGGGACAGGCAATGGCTGAGTTTCAGCTCTCTCTGCTAGCGGCAAACGCGCCTATTGACCGATTCGCGCGAGGCGACCACAGTGCCATGACTCCGGGACAAAAACGGGGTGCTCTGTTGTTCTTCGGAAAGGCCAAATGCGTCCAATGCCACGCCGTTTCCGGAAGGTCCCGGTTCGGGGACGTCAATGAAATGTTCAGCGATTTCGACAATCACGTCATCGGGGTTCCACAGGTCCATCCCCTGTTCGGCGTAGGCAAGAGCAACATCATCCTGGACGGTCCCGGAGAAAACGAGGACTTCGGTCGCTTCCGAATCACCGGAGACCCGGCCGACCGATACGCGTTCAGGACCTCCCCGATTCGAAACGTGGCGGTTCAGCGGGCCTTCTTTCATAACGGTGCCTTTACACGGCTTGAGGACGCCATCGCACACCATCTCGATCCTGTGACCTCCGCGCGGCACTATGATCCGGTCGCCGCGGGCGTCGATCCGGACCTTCATCACCTGGGGCCCATCGAACCTGTTCTGGCCAACCTCGATCCCATTCTATCGGAACCGATCCATTTAAGCCGTCAGGAGTTTGCCGATCTGACGGAATTCGTGCGGGACGGGCTGTTGGATCCGAAGGCCCTCCCGGAGCATCTTTGTCGGCAGACGCTCCCGGACCGGGTTCCGAGCGGCCGGGCGCTTCCCCTGTTCGAAGGGTGCCCATGAAATCTCCGACACCCTGATCTGATACGGTTCTTTAAGAAGGCCGCGTCTCAAGAAGGCGCGGCCTTTTCTTTCGGTCCGGGCGGTCATTCCGCCGCATCTGAACGGCATAAATACCTTTCTTGCACATTTCAGTCTGTCCCAACTAGAGGACACATTTTGCGCGGGTGGGGAAGTTCCACGAAAAGCGATCCGAGCCTGCTGATTTTATCCAGACCTTGTGAGCTGGCGTTTTTACATTCTTATGCTATGATTAATCATGATGCGACGATACTATGCCTTAATCGGATTGAGGGACGGACTAGGGCTGCTCCTACTCATTTTCATGGTTTCTGGATGTGCTTCCTTTATTGCAATGGAGACACCTCAGACCCTTCCCAAAGGTCAAGTCAACCTCGTATTCGCCGGTGTAAGGGCTGAAGATGATGAGCAGACAACTGGCTTTGGCGTCCTTAAGGGACGTGTAGGAACCGAGATGCCCTTGGACCTCGGCGCTCGCCTGGATGTTCCCTATTTCACCGTCATGGTTGATGCAAAGTATCAGGTCCTGCAAACGGATATGCACGGGTTGGACCTTGCCTTTCTGGGTGGCACTGGCCTTGCGAGCCTCTTCCACTTCCAAACAATCCTGGGCAGACAGCTAGGCCCATTGCAGATCTATTCCTCCTACCGTTATCAGTTGGTTGGTATAACTAGGTCTGGTACATATGGGGGCTTTGATGACCCTGAATTTTCCATTCAGCAGGGATTTGCGGGAATCCGTTTAGACTTCATGAAAACGCTTTTCTGCCAGGGAGAAGGCGGCTACATGTGGGAACAAGAAACCTATATGATAGGACTAGGTTGCGGCATGATCTTTTCTGCCTCAAAGGAGAATTAATAACTGGTATCGCATGGCGGATCGTTATGACTGAGATAAGTTGCTTGAATATCACTTGGATATCAGGTTATTTATTTTTCTCGATGGATTTGGTCTATCGATTGATCTGGGGAGAAAAGAGCCAGGAACAGCTCATGTGAATTCTGATCGGATTTCATGACTCCACGATGCCATCCTACCAAAATCCCCCAGGGGGAAGTTAAGGGGGGGCTGAAAGAGGTTTCAGCCATTGTAGCGGGATTTGCACCTCATTAAAAGTCGCAGGCCGAAAGGTTAGCGGTTAGGGGCAGAAAGAGTGTATGGGCTGGAGCCGACTGGAGAAAGCAATCAACGCGGCCCGTTCACGAAAGCCAAATAGTCCAGTTCATGGGCCCCCATGAATCAAGGGATGGTACGGGTTTCACTCTCGTTAATGTCGGCTGCTGCCTACTCTAAGATTTAATCAGCCGGTTTAGATCATGGAAGATCTTCTCAAAGCGATCCAGCGCTTCATTAAGTCCTGGCACATTGTCGATTTCTCTGGGCTTGATCTGTAGGAGGTAATCTACAGGCTTGCAATACTCCATTTGCGAAATGCCGGGTGGTAGGGTCTTGAAATAAGCGCTAACTTCATCGATGACGCGGTCTGGCGCATCGGATGGTTTCTTTTTGGGTAATTTGAATTTTTCATTGAGCATAAGACAGCCGTTGACGAGATGGATATAGAATGCTCTTCCCATAAGATCTGAAATGTCTGCGTCATTTCGTTGTAGGTATGAGGACATTTTCAAAAGATGCCCATTTTTGAGCAGGCCAGATTCTTCAAGCTTATCAACAATCTCCTTCCGATCCTCGTCGTATTCCATCAGCACTGCGGTTTTTAGGCCACACCCCACGAAAAGCGTCGCAAAACTCGCAACCTTATTGACTCCCCCTGATGCAACCACGGACCATCGCAGATCAAGCGCCTCTCGGTCTTTGCCCGCTAATTGGCGGGAGAACCAGTTAATGTAATTCACTTGATCGGATCCTGCGACCACCAGTATGTAACGGCTCCTGAGCATCATGGCGACAGCATCAAACCCGATGGTGCCCTGCAACGCCGACAATGTTCCGCGGTCAGCGCTCAAGATCCTCTGTTTGACCTTTGTTCCAAGGACCTTTTCAACACTTTTACCGTTTTTTTGTTCCTGCTCCACGACATCATCAACCGTCCTGAGTGAAAAAATGTTATCAGCGGCAATCATAAACGGTGAATGGGTTGAGAAAATCACCTGATAATTCGGGCGAAGCCGCTCATTGATGTACCGCAGAAGGTCCTGTTGTGCCTTTCCGTGCAGGTTCAGCCCAGGCTCGTCCAGGAGAATAAACAGGTTATCCCCATAGTTCTTTTTTACCTGTGAGAACCAAGCCAAAAACGAGAAGAACCAGATAAATCCTGCGCTCCTTTCTTCAATATCCAGCGTTACCCGGTGGCGACGATTGTGTATGCGGGTGCTGAACACAAATCCTTTATTGAACGGTGGTGGGTCGTCGGGTTTCGCCGCATCAAACCGAAATTGCACATCCAGGTGTTCATTCTGCGACCAATACTCAAAGATCTCGTCTGTAAGACGATTTGAGACGGCCTCCAGTTCCATGATTAGCCGCTCTGACTGCCTGATATTGACGATATTTTCTGGACTGCTGCCGGCAAGGTCCAGCAAAGCAAGAAAGATCTGCTGATCGAACGGCAGGTTGTTAGATTGTTGACGTTCGAGAAGGTCGTCGATGGATACACGGCCCGCAAGTTTATTATAGTCACTGAAGTAAAGGAACGTAGGCAGCCGAGATCGAAGAACATTTATTATTGTTTCTTTCGCGGAGTGCGACGGAAATTGATTCTTTAGCTGATTGAGGAATCTTTGCTGGTTCGATGACGGGGTGCTCATCGAACCAAGTTGGCGAATCAAGTCTTCAATGGATCTGGCTCCGCATAGTGGCGCTTTTTCCTCGGTTTCGAGTGAAGATGACTCGAGGAAGTAATCCGCAACGCTGTGTTCATCAATGCCGATATCCCATTCCAAAATATTGCCATATCCCTTCGTTATGGTCAGCTCCCTGTTGCTGAATGCTTTGGGGCCATAAGTCTCGCCCATGAATTTCAGAAAAGAATCGTCGATCTCCCATATTGTTGTGAGCACATTTGCGGGATCCCAAGACTTTTTGTCCCGATGGTTTGAAACATGCCGACGAGGATAATCTTCCTCGTGAAAGTCCGCTTTGTCCGCTTCAACCGGATTAAGCTTGTAAAGAGCCTCTAGCAATGCAGATTTGCCAGCTTCATTTTTTCCAACCAGGCAGGTAACATGGTCGATAGCGATTTCATTCGAATCCTCGATGCACTTATAGTTCTGCACCAGTAATTTCTTGAGCTTCACTGCGTATTCCTCTTTCTTGATGATCTTCGGTGCGGACTCGTCAATGATCTTTCTGATGCGAAGCGGAGTGATCCTATGCCCACTGTGTTGCCCTACCCCTAGAAATATCCCATTAATCAAAGTATAGCAGCTAGACGCATAGGGTCAAGCAAGGGGATAGAGCGGAGGGAATTCAAAAGGGGATCGAGCGCTGGCTCTCTTCAACCACGGCCATCATGGCAATCGTGTAGCCTTCATAGGTGAAGCCCTGACGGGTCAGAAACGTCGCCGCCGTCAGGAAGGTGACGGCACTGACCGAGCCGTAGTGCGCCGCGATGGCGGCCGATTCGAACGACGAAAAGCCGCCCAGCCAGCGGAGCATGCCGAAGGCGATGATCGGCAGCAGAAGGCCCAGGAGGATTCTGGCCAGGCAAGCCCGGACCACCGGCACGCCCCAGCCTTCGTGCGCGATCTCGATGCCGCCTTTCAGGCCGATAGAGGCCACCAGATAGGTGGACATGGCCCGGACCATCCCCTCGGGGAGCTCCACCTTCGCGTTCGTCATAACCGCGATCCATCCCAGCACGAAAAACAGGATCATCGGGGAGAGAAGATTCTCCAGGGAATGAGGTATAAATTCGGCCATCCTGTCCCTCCTGCGTTTGGCCCGCCCAGGGCCCCGGTCCGGCACCAAGGCCGGCCGCCCAACAACGGGTTCATGAATATATCCCATCCGACCCGGGGAAGAAACGGGAAGAATAGGAGGGCCAGTCGCTCGTTGGCCAGCGTCCGAATGAGCGGCTTTTCTTCAGTGAACTTCTTTCACAGCGAGGGGCGGGGAAGACCCGGCCCCTTCGTCCCCGACTCTTAAGGGTCCGACGTGGTGAATATCGCGCCGAACCCCTCCCTTCTCGGTAAAAAGTCCCAGCTCCCGGGCGATTCTTATTTCTTGCCATTTACGAATTATGTTAGTTGGTCTATTTCCTTCATCAGGCTAGTATGAGGTTTCATCAGATTTTTTCGCTTGCCTTTCTTTCCCCCTTTTGATTACATTTCAATTGGTTCGGGGAGTTGCCATGAAACAGTGGGAAGTCGCCGCAGAAGCGCTCCGCAGGTCGTTCGGCCCGGAGACCCTGCCATTTGAGACCACGAAGGAGCTTTCTCCAGCGGAGGAAGTCATCGGCCAGGAGCGGGCCGTTCGGGCCATGGACTTCGGCCTGCAAATCCAGGACCGGGGATACAATATCTATGTCTCCGGGATTCCCGGAACCGGCAAGAGCACCCTGGCCAAGACGATGGTCCGGCGGGTGGCCCAGACCCAGCCAACCCCAGGGGACTGGTGTTATGTCAACAATTTTCAGGACCCCGACCGCCCGAAGGCCTTGAAGCTCCCTGCCGGCAAGGGCCGTGAGCTGCAGCGGGACATGGAGCGCCTCATCACCAGCCTCAAGGAGGAATTTCCAAAGGTCTTTCAGAGCAAGGAGTATGAGGACCAGCGGCGGAATTTCGAGGATGAGTTCAGCAAGGCGCGAGAAAGCCTGACCCGTGATCTGGAGGAGCGGGCCAGAGAGTTGGGTTTTATCATCAAGACCTCCCGGCTGGGAGTTGCGGTGATTCCCCTTTACATGGGTAAGCCCCTGGAGCCGGAACAATTGGAGAGCCTCGAAGCGGGCATCCAGGCGGAGATTCAGCGAAAGGAAAAGGACCTTCGTGGGCACCTGCATGGCTTTGCCCAGCAGGTACGTCTCCTGCGGGAGGAGTATGAGCGTAAAGTCGAAGAGCTGGACCGGAAGGTGGCGCGGTTCACCTCCGACCACTTTATTGAGAATCTCAGGGAAAAGTATGCGCAGGTTCAACAGGACCTTTTGGAGAATTTTAAGGATTTTCTTCCTGCCCAGGAGGCGCAGGTTCAGTTTCTCGGGATCGAGGTGGAGCCGCCACGCAAGTCCATGAATCGGTACGCCGTGAACGTCCTGGTCGACAATAGCGGCGTCGAAGGCGCTCCGGTGGTGGAGGAGACCAATCCGACCTACAACAATCTGATCGGCCGCATCGAAAAGAAGGGCCGCTTCGGCCAGCTGTATACGGACTTCACATTGATTAAGGCGGGATCAGTCCTTCAGGCGAACGGCGGTTATCTGCTCGTCGAGGCTCTGGATCTCGTGCGAAGCCCTTTTTCCTGGGAAGCCGTCAAGCGGATCATCAAGAACCGGCAGGTCAAAATCGAGGATTTGGGAGAAACCTACGGTCTGATCACGGCGGCAGGCCTTAAGCCGGAGCCCATCCCCGCTCACCTGCGCGTCATCATGGTGGGAAGCCCTTATATCTACTATCTGCTGCAGACCTACGACGAGGACTTCGGGGAGATCTTCAAGGTCAAAGTGGATTTCGGTATACACCAGAAGCTTACAGAGAAATCTCCCATGGCTTATGCCCGCTTCATTGCCCGCCTGTGCCACGCGGAAGGGTTGAGGCACTTTCACCGGGATGGTGTGGCCGCGGTGCTCGAGCAGGTTTCCAGGTGGGCAGAGCACCAGAATAAGCTGTCGTTGCGCTTCAGTGACTTGGCGAATCTGATCCGGGAGGCCAGTTTCTGGACCCAGCGGGAAGATGAAAAATACGTCTCCCGCAGCCATGTGAACCGGGCGGTGGCGGAGAAAGTCTACCGCTCCAACCTGCTGGAGGAGTATATCCGCGACCTGATCGCTGAAGGAACCCTGATGGTGGATGTGACCGGCGCCGTGGTCGGTCAAATCAACGGCCTCTCTCTGCACAACCTGGGAGACTTCTCGTTTGGCCGTCCTTCGCGCATTACGGCAAGGGTATTTCTGGGCGAGGCGGGCATTGTGAACATCGAGCGGGAGGCCAAACTGAGCGGGAAAACCCACAGCAAGGGCGTGCTGATCCTCTCCGGATATCTGGGCGGGCGGTACGCCCAGGAAGAGCCTTTTTCCCTTTCGGCCACCCTTTGCTTCGAGCAGAGCTACAGCGAGGTGGAAGGGGACAGCGCCTCGGCCGCGGAGCTGCTGGCCCTGCTATCCAGTCTGTCGGATATCCCCATCCGCCAGGATATTGCGATCACAGGTTCTGTCAACCAGCGGGGTGAGCTCCAGGCGGTGGGCGGCATCAATGAAAAGATCGAGGGCTTCTATGCCGTCTGTCGGGAATTGGGGTTGACAGGGGATCAAGGCGTGATCATTCCGCGGCAAAACCTCAAGAACCTCATGCTGAAGGAGGAGGTCGTCGAGGCCGTGGCCTCCGGGAGATTCCACGTCTATTCGGTCGAAAACGCGGACGACGCCATCGAGATCCTCACCGGCTGCTCTGCCGGGAAGATCCAGCCGGATGGAGCCTATCCCCCCGGAAGCGTCAATGACGCCGTCTCATGCCGCTTAAAAAAGATGGGAGAGATATTGAAGGCCGCCGAAGCTCAGAAGGGTCCGCCGGTCTCCTCGACCATTCCTGAGGGATCCGAGGAAACGCCGTCGTGAATACAGGCCCAGTCTTTTCTAGATGCAAAAGGGACAGGCTGCTGTTGCAGCCTCTTGAGAGGGCGCCGTTGGGCCCAAAGAATGAAGGGATCAACCCGCTCAATGTCAAAAGGATGGCTTGAGGATCTTGTCTTTACGCGTCTTAAGTCATGGGGAGTGTTAGAGGGTAAGGCTGACTCATCTCCGCAATATCCATGGCCCGGTTGCTGGGCTGTTTTATCATGGCCCCTCAATGATTACCACCAGGTTCTCTTCGGGCTTTACGACCTTTAGGACAATATTCTCCATTTTACCCAGCCACGTTGATAAGAGTGGATCATGGATCACTTTGGCAATAAAACCAATTTCGGCGAGTAGCGTTCTTGCCTGACTCTTGTCCAACTCGGTTCGGGCATAAATGTTAATTGAAGGCATCAGACGCAGGTGGTAAGCGCCAGCAATGGCCTGTGCGCGGGCAAAGATCGGTTCCGGAACCCATGCGATCTCCTCCTCTTTATCCTGCCACCAGGTTTCGCGGGCGCCCGCAACTCCGTAACCGACGGCGACGGGTTCCTCACCTTCGTACTTCTTGGTATCAAATCTGTCTTCGTATTCTTCCATAGTAGACAGTCATCTAGATCAATGATCGCACAGTCCGTACGGGGCAGAGCTCCTTCGGGGTTCCGAGCATTAAGTTACACCCTCCATCTTTAATGGGTCAAGTCGCTCGCTTTTCGGTATTCAATCACCGTGGAGTCTGTGACCGTTATTCCGTATTGACGGCCGATTGTCATCTGACGGGCTTGCGGCAGAGGACGGCCATGTGGCCGCGTGAGGAGGGATCGTCGATCTCGGCCAGGAGGATCTCGAATCCGCGCGATCGCAGGAGGGAGAGCGTCACGGGCGGGGAAAAGCCGCTGTAGAAGAAATCCACGCCGAACATGGGGGAGGTCCCTTCCCACTCGCTGCCCCCGATGGACAATAGCAGCGCCGCTCCCGGCTCCAGCCATGCGTACAAGGACCCGAAGAGACCTTCGTGAAGCTCCCGTTTGACGTGAAAGACCGAGTCCCAGGCCACGATGCCGCCGTACGGCCCGGTCAGGTCCGCCTCGGTCATATCGGCATGTACCCAGTCGGCCTCCGGGCATTCCTTTTGGGCGAGCCTGAGCATTTCGCGTGAGGCGTCCAGCCCGGTTACCCGGTGGCCCCGGTCGAGGAGGTAGCGCGTGATCGGGCTTCCGCAGCCGCAACCCAGGTCCAGGAGATGCGTGCCCGGTTTGGCCATGGCGAGGAGCCGGTCGACCAGTTCTTTTTCCCGGAATTCGGTGCGAGCGTCGGCATACTGTTGGGCGATCCGATCGTAGGTCGTCATCAATGTCGGCCTTACCCTACCGATTTTTCCCGGCATAGACGTCGGCTCGGAATCATTGCGGCGATATCTTCGGGATTGCGATGTATGATAGAGGATCGGCCGTTACAGGTCAATGAATCGATGCTGTGGGCTTAAGGAACCGTGAGGCCAATTGAGAAGAATGGAGTTGGATGGACCGACTATCCGGGCCCTTCCTGATCCTCGGCAAGGCTTCGCATGATCCGAATTTCCTCGGCCAGGACCTTTTTCGTCAGGATTCCCTCCCGCTCGAGAAGGCGGACCAGCGCCTGCTGTTGGTAGATGATCGACTTGAGCATCTCTTCGAAGGCGGCCATGCCGTGAGGATCCAGGATTGTGCCGCCGTCTGCTGGATCTGTCTGACGGGTCATGTGACCGACCCCATCGTCATCCGAAGTTGGCGCTTTGCGCGAAGGCTAAAAGATGATGATTCCAGCGGCATAGCTCAGGGAACCGAGCATGGTGCCGATACCGGCCATGTGCAGCAGATAATCCTGGGACGGGTGTTGCGTCAATCCACCCGATTTGAACAGCTTCTCGATATAGGTCACATAGGGTGAAGGGGTTCCCAGGATCGGATTCTTGTTGAAGTAGATGTCCATGAATCCCTTGCAGAGGATCAGCAAGATCATGATCGGCAGCGCCACGGGGATGGGAATCCCGGAGGCCCCCAGAACACCACCCGTCAGGATGGAAAAAATCATCGGGCCGCTAGGACGAGCGCCGGTCCCCGCCGGCGGTGCCGACGGGCGGGGTATGAGCCTGGGCAGTTGATTCATAGCACCCGCCGCTGCCGGCACCTTTGTATCCCGGTTGCATGACTCCGATCATGTGGGCCATTGGTCATTACCTCCGGCTAATCCCATTTATAGAGATAGGCCCTCCGAATATCAATCCCCCGAAAGTAGGATTTTTCACCCCGCGGGTGCCCTACCAAAAGTCGAATAGGGCTGGCCGGGAAGCATGGTGCCGACGGGCAGGACGGCCTAGGGAGGGTTCATTTCTCAAACTATTTGAAAACCTTGGCGATCTCTCCATGGGATGGGATTGCTTCTCCCGCTTCATGTATGTTAGTCATTCAAGCCATGAAAGATGACGATATCCATCAAGTCATTCGGGTGCTGGAAAAGGAGGTCGAGCGGTGGAAGGTGCCGGTGGTCGGCGTGGTGGCCCGGGAGTCGGGCAGCCCTTTTCAGGTCCTGATCTCCTGCATCCTGAGCCTTCGAACCAAGGACGCCACCACGGAAGCGGCGACCCGGCGGCTGTTCGCCCTGGCGCGGACCCCGCGGGGAATGCTCAAGCTTCCGGTGGCCGGGATCGCAAAGGCCATCTACCCGGTCGGTTTTTACCGGACGAAGGCCCGGACGATTCGCACCCTCTGCCAAGCGCTGGTGGAGCGGCACGGTGGGCGGGTTCCCGACACGATCGAGGGCCTGCTGGCCCTCAAAGGGGTGGGGCGCAAGACGGCCAATCTGGTGGTGACGCTGGGCTATGGCAAGCCGTATCTGCGCACCAAGACACCGGAGCAGACCGAGATGGTCCTGCGCCGAAAGCTTCCCCGTCGGTACTGGCTGATTTACAACGATCTTCTGGTCACCTTTGGGCAGAACCTGTGCGTTCCGGTCTCGCCATGGTGCAGCCGGTGTCCCCTCCTCCGTATCTGCGATCAAAGCGGCGTTGCCCGCAGCCGGTGAGCATCAACCCTGAGACGGTCGTTCGCCGGCGGTCACGGCGTTCTTCCCCGACTTGATCCGGCACCCTGAATTGGAATAAACTAAGGACACTGGGCCCCCACCTTCTCACTCTTACGCCATGGAAAAATTGGGACATCAACCCGACTCGAAGCCGTTGACCCCGGAGCTTTCCCAGGAGGAGCTGCGCTCCCTGATCGACCATGCCCCGGCGATCATTGCAATCGTGGACCGTGAGGGCTTGATCCGTTACATCAATCAAACCGTCCCGGGCTACACAGTCGAGAAGACCGTCGGCACGAGCGTCTACGAGTATCTTCCCCCCGAATCACACGAAACGATGCGAAACAGCCTGGATCGGGTTTTCGAGACCGGGAGGACCACCACGTTTCAGATCCGGGGCGCCGGGCCGAACGGGACTGTCGCCTGGTACTCCAGCCGGGTGGGGCCGGTCTTCCGCGGCGGGCGGGTGTTCTCCGCCGCCATTATTTCAACCGATGTAACCGAGCAGAAGCGCGCGGAGGACCAGGCACGCTTCCACGCACAGCTGCTGGACAACGTACGCGAATCGGTGATGGCCACCGACCCGGACGGGACGATCATTTATTGGGGCCGGGGGGCTCAGGCCCAATACGGATACTCGGCCGAGGAGGTGCTGGGCAAGCCGGTGACGCTGATCTGCAATCCGGGCACCGAAGCCGAAGAGATTGAGCGAATCCGTGCCGTCCGGGAAAAGGGTTTCTGGGTGGGCAAGTATCTGCAACGCAGAAAGAACGGTACCCAGTTCTGGGCCGAAACCGTCATCTCTCTGGTTCGGGATGCGCGCGGGAAGCCGATGGCGCTGGTGGGGATCGACCGGGATATCACGGAGCACATCCGGTTCGAGAACGCCCTGAACCAGTCGAACATCCGCCTGGAGCAGCTCTCAAGGCACATGATCCAGATCCAGGAAGACCAGTACAAGATGATCTCACGGGAGCTTCATGACAGCATCGGCCAGTCGCTCAGCGCCGTCAGGCTCTACCTGGAGAAGATCGGCAAGGACGTGGCCGCCCGCGCCGGCGGCGAGCTGAGCCGCCAGCGGGAGGAGATCGAGCAGTGCGTCTCCCATCTTCGCGACATCTCGCGGCATATCCGGCAGCTTTCCAGGGGGATGCGTCCGGAGGTCCTGGACGAGCTCGGGCTGACCGCCGCGCTTCAGTCCTTCGTGAAGGATTTCGAGAGCCGGACCGGCATCGAAACCCTTCTGGTGAACGAGCTGGGCAAGCGGCCGTTTCCCGCCGAGGTGGGCATCCATCTCTACCGGGTGGTTCAGGAGGCCCTCAACAACGTCTACCGGCACGCGCAGGCCAAGCATGTGAGGGTCAGCCTGAAGGCCCAGCAGGATGAGCTCAACCTCTCGATCGAGGATGACGGGACCGGCTTTGTCGCCGCCTCCCTGGAGGAGGGCCAGCGGTCTGCGAAAGGCATCGGTCTAATCAACATCCAGGAGCGGGCCAACCTGCTCAACGGGCGGGCCGAGATCATCTCCTCGCGCCAGAGAGGGACCCGGGTGGTGATACGCATACCCCTCCCCAAGGAATGACTCTCCGTCAGTCGCCAGGTTTTCAATCACCGTCTCCGGGATCTGGTCTTTTCGGGCTTCAAGCGGCCCGGCGGGAGGCCGGCCTGCCTTGCCGCGAAATGGATTGATCCGCCCGTTTCAACGCTGTATACTTCGGCTTCCGGGACGCCACGGAAGCGGATCGACCGTCCCCCAGCCGGTCTTCGCCCGATCGAAAGAGTCCCGATTGAGAGGATTCCCTGGGATGGCCCGTCCGTACCGCATTCTTTTCACCAAGTCCGACACGACGCCGGAGAAGACCCTGCTCACCCGCGTGGGGATTGTGCTGGGTCTTGTCTCCGTCGTGGTGGCCGTCTTGTGGTGGGATCGCGAAGGCCTGCGGGATCATCTGGACGGCGAGATTGCCTTCTGGGATGTCGTTTATTTCACAATGGTCACGATCACCACGGTGGGCTACGGCGACATCGTGCCGGTGACGGAGCGCGCCCGATTGATCGATTCCATGTTCGTCACCCCGGTCCGCGTCTTTATCTGGTTCATCTTCCTCGGGACGGCGTACCAGTTCGTCTTTCAAAAATTCGTGGAGGGCTATCGGATGTCCAAGCTTCAACAGCGCCTGGATCAGCATATCATCATCTGCGGTTACGGCGACACCGGACGGATCGCGGCCAACGAGCTCAAGGCGAAGGGACATTCACCGGATCAGATCGTGGTGGTGGAACTCTCGGCCCAGACGGTTCAGGAGGCGGCCGAGGACGGCTTCGTGGCCCTGCGGGGGGATGCCGCCAGGGGATCCGTCATCCAGAAAGCCGGAATTCAGAACGCCCAGGCCGTGATCGTGTCGCCCGGCAGGGACGACACGAATGTGCTGATCGTCCTGACGATTCGCCAGTTCAACAAGATCGTGAAGATCATCTCCAGCGCCAAGCAGGAGGAAAATATCAAGCTGCTCAAGCAGGCTGGGGCGGATGTGATCGTTTCTCCCTCCATGGTGGGGGGATACATGCTGGCGGGCGCGGTGGACCGTTTCTATACCGTGGATTATCTTTATGACCTGATGACGGCGGGCGGTCGCGTCAGACTGGTGGAGCGGCCCGCGCTGCCCGAGGAAGTGGGAAAGGCGCCGACGATCGTGGGGGACGGCTTCGTGGTCAGGCTTCATCGGGGAAAAGAGAAGCTCGGAATCCAGGAATTGCGTCAGACCACGATCCGGATGGGCGATGTTCTGCTGATCGTCTCCCCGGCGGAGGCGAAGGTCGAAAAATAGTCCCCGCCGGGAGCCCGGTTCAGGAGGCGGAGGGATGGACCGCGGGCGCGCCCGACTTCTCGATCAGTTGCTTGAGCTCCTCGCCCGTGATCGTCTCCCGCGCCAGCAGAAGCTTCGCCCCGTCATGCAGGATCTCGCGGCGGCTTTCCAGGAGCCGGATGACCCGCTGGTACTGGGCGTCGATGATCTTTCTGACCTCGCAGTCGATCTCCCGGGAGGTCTCCTCGCTGTAGTCGGCGGGTCCCGGCGGCTGGCCGGTCTGGATGAAGGAGGGCTGGTGATTACGGTCGAAGCTGATCCGGCCCATCTTCTCGCTCATCCCGTAGACCTTGACCATGCTCTTGGCGATATCTGTGGCTTTCAATAGATCGTTCTGGGCGCCGGTCGAAGCCTCCTGATAGATGATCTCCTCGGCGATTCGCCCCCCCAGCAGGACCGCGATCTTGTTCTCCAGCTCGGATTGCGTGAGCAGAAACCGGTCCTCCGTGGGGAGCTGCAGCGTGTAACCCAGGGCCGCGATCCCACGGGGGATGATCGAAATCTTCTGCACCCTTTCGGTGCCCGGAATGGAAAGGGCCGTGAGGGCATGGCCCAGCTCGTGGTAGGCCACCCGCTCCTTTTCGGGCTGGGTCAGGACCCGGTTCTTCTTTTCCAGCCCGGCGATGACCCGTTCCACCGCCTCCTGCAGCTCGAACTGGCCCACCTGCTCCCGGCTGTGGCGCACCGCCAACAGGGCCGCCTCATTGAGGATGTTGGCCAGGTCCGCCCCCACGAACCCGGCTGTCATGGCGGCGATCACCTCCAGGTCGGCGTCCGGGGCCAGGGAGATCCCGCGCGCGTGGACCCGCAGGATGGCCAGGCGGCCGATCTTGTCCGGGCGGTCCACCAGGACATGCCGGTCGAATCGCCCGGCCCGCAGCAGGGCAGGGTCCAGGATCTCGGGCCGGTTCGTGGCCGCCATCAGGATGACGCCCGTGCGGGAATCGAAGCCGTCCAGCTCGACCAGCAACTGGTTGAGGGTCTGCTCTCTTTCTTCGTGGGCCATCGGCCCAATCCCCCGGGCCTTGCCCAAAGCGTCCAGCTCATCGATGAAGATGATACAAGGGGCCTTCTCCTTGGCCTGAACGAACAGGTCACGGACGCGGGCCGCGCCCACCCCCACGAACAGCTCCACGAATTCCGATCCGCTGATCGAGAAGAATGGCACGCCAGCCTCGCCCGCCACGGCCTTGGCCAGGAGCGTCTTGCCGGTCCCAGGCGGCCCCACCAGCAGGATGCCTTTGGGAATCTTACCGCCCAGCCGCCCGAATTTTTCGGGGGTCTTGAGAAACTCGATGACCTCCTGCAACTCCTGCTTGGCCTCGTCCACGCCGGCCACGTCCTCGAAGCTGACCTTGACCTCCTTTTCCATGTAGACCTTGGCCTTGCTGCGGCCGACCGTCATGAAGCCGCCCTGCCCCTGTCCCAGCCGCCGGAGCATGAAGATCCAGATCCCGACGAACAGGCCAATGGGGATCAGCCAGGAAAGAAGGTCACGCAGGAAGGTGCTTTCGATCACGCCGTTGACCTTCACGTTCTTGGCCTGCAGATCGCGCAGCAGGTCGGGATCGTCCACCCGGATCACGTCGAAGGTCTTTCCCTCCGGCGAGGCCGCGTCGGGCTTCATCTTTCCGTGGATCAGGTTGGTTGAGATCGAGACCTCGGCCACCTTTCCGGCCGCCGTGGCTTCCTTGAACTCGCTGTAGGATAGCTTGGTCGGATGAAAGACCGGCATGACCACGATCTGTAGCAGCATCAGGGCCCACAAGGCGAAGAAGACGTACCAGATGGAAAACTGCATCTTCTTTCGATTCACGATCGCTCCTCCCGTCCGATGCGGTGCCGGACGCTAATCTTATAATATTATAAAATCCGAAAAGCGGTTGTACAAGCCCCCGAGCGAGCCCGGCTATAGCCTGAGCGCGAACCGGGCGGCCCCGAGCAGGGCCGTTTCCCGGTTGAGCGAGACACGAACCGGAAAGGCGGACAAAATTCCCCTGTAACGGCCCTTGTCCAGGAAGCGATCCATGAATTTCCCCTCGCGCAGCTTGGAAAGAATGCGGGGGGCGATTCCACCGCCGATGTAGACCCCGCCCGAGGTCAGGGCCTTGAGCGCCAGGTTTCCCGCCTCCGCGCCGTAGATCGAAACGAACATCTCCAGCGCCTCGGCGCACAATGGATCCTCTCCGCTCAGTCCCGCTTCGGTGATGACGGGGGCGGGGTCGGTGCGGGCCATCTTTTCCTTGATGCCGGCCGACTCGGGGGCGAAGCCGGTGGCGCGAAGAAAGCGGTAGATGTTGTACAGGCCCGGCCCCGAAAGGATCCGCTCGTAGCTGACATGCCCGTATTCGGACCGCAGAAACCGGAGCAGCTCGATTTCCTGCTCGCTTTGGGGCGCGAAATCGGCATGACCCCCCTCGGATGCCATGGGGTGATAATCGCGTCCGTCCCAGAACAGCAGGGCCTGTCCCAGTCCCGTTCCCGCCGCAATCACGGCAATCGGACCCCGTCCCGGGCCGGCCTTCCCGCGATGCAGATCGGCCAGCTCTTTCTTGGGAAGGGAGACCATGCCGTAAGCCATCGCGGCCAGGTCGTTGAGCAGGCGGGCATTTTTCGACCGGCAGGCGCGCTTCAGGGATCTTTCATCCAGCTCCCAGGGAAGGTTGGTCGTCTTGCACCGCCCGTTTCGGACCGGGCCCGCCACTCCGATGCAAAGGGTGTGGATCGACTCGCCCTCGCCGCCCTCGAGGAACTGCCGGAGCATCCGCTCGAACTTCGGATATTCTTTGCTCCGGTAGGTCTCTTTCCGGACGGGGGACAGCCGTCCGCCCCGGTGGCGGTAAACGGCCAGGACCGTCTTGGTTCCCCCGATATCTCCGGCCAGGATGAGGGACGGTTTGGACATGGCGCGCTCCTCCATTCGATGGGCTTGCGCCTGCCGGCCGGCAGGTCGCCCCCTGCATCCGAGCTAGCTCGCCGCGCGCTTTTGAATGGTGTGCGCGGCTAAGCCTATGTACCACATTGAAAGCGGGGTGGGGCCCACCCGTCACGCTCGCTTTGCAGGCTGGGAATTTACGGCGTCGCCGACGGCCCCAGCCGCGCGGCCGCGGCTTCATCCAGCAGCCAGAAGGCCTCTCCCTCCGCGGGCTGAACCCCCTGCGCCGGCAGGCGCCGCGGATCGTGAGGGCCCTCGAGGACCTCGGCCACCGCTTG
>CAYGBP010000038.1:22763-23001 GCA_964348105.1 uncultured Nitrospirota bacterium | reverse complement strand
AACCGGACTTCCCATCCTAATCCCCAGGCCCCCAGCGTCGGCGACTCCCAATCATCCTGCACGAACCGAATATCGTGGCGTGATGGATTCAGTCCGATCGCGCCGAGACTCTTGAGATAGAGTTGCTGGGCCTCCGCGGGCGATGGCTTGATGATCACCTGGTACTGGTAGTAATGTTGCAAACGATTGGGATTCTTGCCGTATCGTCCGTCGGTCGGTCTTCGGGTCGGTTGAACAT
>CAYGBP010000038.1:0-22753 GCA_964348105.1 uncultured Nitrospirota bacterium | reverse complement strand
GGTGCCGGACGACGATTCGTACCTT
The DNA here is from genome assembly GCA_964348105.1 of uncultured Nitrospirota bacterium. GTDB lineage: Bacteria > Nitrospirota > Nitrospiria > DATECO01 > DATECO01 > CAYGBP01. Next base: position 22,728 of record CAYGBP010000038.1, on the reverse strand, counting down.
CGCTGGTATGAGGTGGACACCTTCAAGAAAGTAGCGGGATGGAAGGTCCCCGCTCCCAGCTCCAGATCGTACGGTTGGTGCAGAACGCAGCCCTGTTTTGCCCAAAACTTGTGCAATCGATCGATAATTTCCTGAAAGGTAAGTTTTTTCATAGGCTTGAGTGAAACGCTCTAAGGCTTTGATTTAAAATGTCTTTTACTTTAACAGAGCGGCGTTTGGTTTGTCAAGCCGGGAGGGTCCAGCCCCGCGCATCCAGGGCGCGGCCGGTCATCTCTCGCGACGCGTCCGAGGCAAGGTAGATGAAGAGGGGCATGATTTCCTCCGGAGGAGGAAGCGTGCCGGGATCTTCTTCCGGGTAGGCGGCCGACCGCATCGAGGTTCGCGTGCCTCCGGGATTGACGGTATTAACCCGGATCCCCAAGGGCCCGAGCTCGTCAGCCAATACCTGACTGAAACCCTCCAGGGCGAATTTTGAAACCGCATACGCCCCCCACTGCGCCCGTCCCCGCCGCCCGACGGTGGAGCTCAGGTTGATGACCGCCCCACCGCCGGCCTTGGTCATCAGGTGAATCATCGCCTTGGTCACCAGGAACGCCGAGGTCAGGTTGTTGCGCATGACCTCCTCCCAGGCGGATAACGGATAATCGCATATCGGTGCCAGCATTCCCAGAACGCCCGCATTATTGACCAGGATGTCCAGCCCGCCCCAGTTTTGCTCAATCCATGAGGCCAGCCGGGAAACATCCTCTTCCCGGCTCAGGTCGGCCACCTGATAATGCAGCCGCTTCGCATCCACCCCCTCGGCGGCTGCGGCAAGGCGCTGAAGGTTGCGTCCGCAGATCAAGACCGTCGCCCCCTCCCTGACATAAGCATGGGCCATCACCCGCCCGATGCCGCCACCGCCTCCCGTGATCAGCGCCCTTTTTCCCTGCAAACGCATGGGCCTTATCTAACATACCAAACCGGGCAAGTCAAACCGTCCTGCCGCCGGCCACTGGGGCCGGCGCGCACCGGATGACAGGCCCTAGGGATTATGCTATGATAGCCTGGATTTGTCAGGCCCTCGGCATGTCCTGCTATTTCAGATATATCAAAGACCTGCTCGACGAATCCGGATTGCGTGTCACCCCGGAAAACAAAAAGGCGATCGACCAAACCATTCACCGTCTGGTCGGCGTCAAATACAAACATTGCATGCCGGACTGCTGGGCCCAGGTCAAGCAACGGATCGCGGTCCCGCGGCGGCGCAAAGCCTTGGTTTCGGCTTTACAGAAGGCGTCTGCCAAACCCAGCGGGCGCACCCAGAAGAGAGGAAGATGATGCGGGCGGTGCGATTTCGGGAGCATGGCGGGCCGGATCGGCTGATTTATGAAGAGGTCCCGGCGCCCGAGCCCGCGGGGCAGGAGGTCCTGATAAAGGTTCGCGCCTGCTCCGTCAACCACCTGGACCTCTGGATTCGGAAGGGGATTCCGGCCTATAAAATTTCGCTCCCTCATATCCCGGGAAGCGATTTGGCCGGAACAGTGGAACGATTCGGCGATCAGGTCAGCGGGCTGCATATCGGAGACCGGGTCCTGGTCTATCCCATTCTCAACTGCCACCGCTGCGAATGTTGCCTGTCCGGCCAGGAAAACCTCTGCAGTTCGCTCAGGATCGTCGGCGTCGCGACGGACGGCGGATACGCCCAGTACTGCCGGGTACCCGCCGAAAACGTTTTCGCCCTCCCGGCCCAAACCGGCTTTGAAGAGGGGGCGGCCTTCGGCCTGGTCTATCTGACGGCGTGGCACATGCTGGTCACCCTGGCCAGACTTCAGGCGGGACAGGATGTATTGGTCATTGCCGCGGGAAGCGGCGTCGGAAGTGCAACGGTTGAGCTTGCCAAGCTGATGGGGGCGAGGGTCATTGCAACCGTCGGAAGCCGGGACAAGATTCCCAAGGCGCAGGCCATCGGCGCGGATGCCGTTATCAATCACAGCGAAGAGGACTTGGCGCAGCGCGCCCGGGACCTGACGCGCGGCAGAGGCGTCGACTTGGTCGTCGATCACGTGGGCGCGGAGGCATGGACCCAGGGGATTCAGTGTCTGGCCAAAAACGCAATGCTGGTGAGCTGCGGGGCCACGACCGGCGCCGAGGTGCGCCTCGATCTTCGCTATCTTTTCAGCCGGCAGCTTCGAACGGCGGGGGCCTATATCGGAACGCGAGGTGAATTGCTGGCCCTTCTCAAGCTTCTGGAAGAGGGGAAATTAAAACCCCAGATTCACGCCGTTCTGCCTCTGAAAGAGGCGCGGCAGGCGCATGAGATCATTGAAAGCCGTAGACATTTTGGGAAGATTGTTCTGGTAAACGAAGAATCCTAACGACTTCCGACCAGGAAAAGGATATGTCCGAGCTCGGGAAGAATCAGCTTTTCCATCCCCAGGCGAGCTGCCTCTTCCGATCCCGGAAGGGCAAATACGACCTTCCCCTGGTAAACCCCGGCCGTGGCCCGGCTCAACATCGCAGGCGAACCGATTTGCTGGAAACCCAGCACCCGAAAGAGCTCGCCGAACCCGTCCAACCGCTTTTCCACGAGACTTTCGAGCACTTCAACCGTCGTATCACGGCGGGTCAGGCCGGTCCCTCCGTTTAGGATAACAGCCTGGAACCGGCGGTCCTTCGCGGCGGACGTAATCACCTTCTGGATTTCTTTGGCCTCATCCTTTACGACATGGTAGGCCAGAACCTGGTGGGAATGTTTCTTGAGCAGCTCGATGATGAGCTGGCCCGTCTTGTCCGTTTCTTTTGTGCGGGTGTCACTGCAGGTGACCACCATGCAATTGACGCTCTTTGGAGCTTTTGCCTTATGCTCTTGGTAGGCCATTGTCACGTTTCACCCCCTCGACATCAAACATCAAGGATTACATTTCGATACTCACAGGCAGGTGAAAGGATTCCCTCATTCCGTCGGCCTATCGGCGCATGATGCGGTCAGCCCTGTGCGGGACGAAAACATATGTGAACCGGCGGGGGTGGGAGCTTTAAACATTCTCATCATACCCTCTCGCAGGCAAAAATACAAGGGGGAAGTTTCGTATTTACAAAGACCCCGCACTTTGGCATAATAGCAGCCATACTGGCTGGAAAACGCCGCATTGAGCCGGTAAAATGGAGGCCGTTGAATGGTCTTGCTGGAGTTTAGCATGTCTCCCTTGGGAAAGGGGGAGAGTGTGGGACAATACGTCGCTAAATCGCTTGATATCATTGATAAAAGCGGAATTGACTACCGCCTCAACCCGATGGGAACGGTGTTAGAGGGGGATTGGGACCAGGTCTTCACCGTGGTGAAACACTGCTTCGAGGAAATGCGCAAAAGCTGTCCCCGGATTTCGGCCACCATTAAGGTGGATTACCGCGAAGGGGCCCGGGGGCGGTTGAGCGGAAAGATCGAGAGCGTCGAGAAGATTCTAGGGAAGAAGCTCAAGTCCTGATCCCCGGGAAATCCCCCGGGGCACTATGAGTTTCCCCGGCCCCGGAGCCAGGAAGCGGAGTATCCAGGCCAAAGCGGCCGTCCATCTTGAAATGATTTTGGTATAGGGATTGGTATAGGGAAAGGAGATCGCGCTCATGAGATCCCGAGACGAGGAAATCGAATCATCCATGCCCCCCACGGAGCTGCGCTGGAACGACGGCGCCAGGGCCCTGGTCAAAAAGGTCCCGTTTTTTGTGCGAAAGTCGGCGGTTCGGGGGATCGAGGCGTTCGCCCGCTCCCAGGGAATCAGCCTGATCGACGAGGAAGTGGTCGCCAAGGCCCGGGCGGCGCGGGAGCAAGGCGAAATGGCAAGCCATCAATCATCAGCGGGTTCCGAGGACCGCGCGCAAACCCCGGCAACGTCCCAAGGGCCGTCGGGAGCGGCCCAGAAAGGGCAACCCGTGAAGCGCCAGTATGTCAGCTTTATGTTTTACAAGGTGGACCCTGCCTGGCGGCGCCTGCCGCCTTCGGAGCGGGAGCAGGGGAAAAAAGAGTTTGTCGCGGTCGTGGATGAATTCAAGGGTGACAAGCAGACGCTGATCCTGTCCTACTCCACCGTGGGAACCCGTGCGGACTGCGACTTCATGATGTGGCGCATTAGCCAGTCCGTGGAGGTCCTGCAGGACCTGAGCGCCAAGCTCCTGGGCACGAAGCTGGGACAGTATCTCCACACGCCTTATTCATACCTGGCCCAGACGAAGCGCTCGGTCTACGTCGACAAGCTAAACCCGGAGCACGAGGAACAAAGGATTCGCATCGTTCCGGGAAAGATGAAATATCTGTTCGTCTATCCGTTCGTGAAGACTCCGGAATGGTATCTTCTGACCAAACACGCCCGCCAGGGCATGATGGACGAGCATATCGAGGTGGGAACCAAATTCCCCAGCGTCAAGCTCAACACGACCTATTCCTTCGGGCTGGACGACCAGGAATTCGTGGTGGCCTTCGAAACCGATAAACCGGATGATTTTCTGGATCTCGTCATGGAGCTCAGGGAGACGCAAGGCAGGCTCTACACGCTGCGCGATACTCCCATCTTCACCTGCATCTCGAAGAGCCTTCGCGAAACCCTGGACCTGCTCGGCGGTTAACCCCGGATTCGGCCCGTCCGGAAAAAACACATAATGATGTCGCGGGGAAGCCCCATCCCTCCGCAGGCCGGCGCCAGGCCCCTTCCGAGGCCGGCTGGATCCGATCCTAACGCCCCGCCCCGCAGACACCGGATTCTGTGCGGATGAAGCAGGCTTTCAGTCCGTTTTCACGCGCCATGGAGAAAACGGCCGGCATCATCATCATTGGAAACGAAATCCTCTCGGGGAAGATCGCGGACGAAAACTCCCCTTTTTTATGCCGTGAGTTGCGCAGCCTGGGCGTGAACGTCCGCCGAACCGTCGTTCTTCCGGACGACGTGGCCCTCATCGCCGACCTGATCCGCTCATGGAACGGCCACTTCACCTGGATTTTCACCTGCGGAGGCGTGGGACCGACGCATGACGACGTCACGATGGCGGGGATCGCCAGAGGGCTGGATCTGCGGCTGGTTCGCAGCGGCGCTCTAATTGATCTGCTGGACGCGCTCTATCCCCGGCCCCACCCCAGGGCGATCATGAAGCTTACCGAAGTTCCGCAGGGGGCCCGGCTACATCATGCCGAGGGACTCCGGTTTCCGATCGTTTCAGTTTCGAATATTTATATCCTCCCCGGGATCCCGGAGCTGGTGCAAAAAAAATTCGGCGCGCTCAGAGAGCGGTTCCGAACGGAACCTTTCCATCTGCGCAAAGTCTACCTCAACGCGCCGGAAATCGATCTTGCCGAACATCTGTCACGGATAGACGCCGAGTATCCCGCTGTGGACCTTGGCTCCTACCCCGCTTTGCGAAAGGAGGCCTATCAGGTCGTGCTCACACTGGAATCCAAAGATGGGGAAATTCTTGAAAGGGCATACCAGGAACTGATCTCCCTGCTGCCTTCCGAACTGATCTTGAAAACCGAGTGAGGTTTGGGCGGTCAACCCCGACCGGAACGTGGACGGGCCTCGCTTGCATCGCCAAGGTGTTTCAGCATGGCCGGTTGGGAAAACGGGCGGGCAAAAACTCAGGACTGAAGATTCAAAAATTCCTTCATATGCCGGCCCAGCATCTCACGGCTGTATTGATCCCTCATGTTGAGCCGAAGCTCATTAATGATCTTGATGGACTGGGCCATCCACTCACTCCAGCAATCGTTACAGATCGTGGTCTTGATCTCCTCCCCGATTTTTCCGCCATATGCCACGTTCTGGCTCGGGGGCCCGGTCTTCCCGCACCGCTTACACTGAATATCGGACATCGCTCCAATCTCCTTTCCGTCCCTCCCTCCGGCCACCCACTGGTACGGGTGGCCCTCCCGCGCATGCTCAGGAGGGGAAGAATCAAATTATATCATGGACGCCGCAGCGCCGACACCCCGGACCTGCGACGCTGGAGCGGTGTGGGCCTCGCCTTGCCCCCGCTCACCGCCCGGTCGAATCACGCCCGGGCATCGATCAGGAAGACCTTGCGGTCATCCGCCGTGAACTTCCACCCGATACGCTTTTCGAATGTGATTTCGAATTTGCCCTCCCGGGTACAGATGAACTCGAAGGTTCTCTTTCCGGAATCGGCCGTGTCCACATTGATCGTGCGGACATACTGGTCGTCCACCCACTGGATTGGCAGGGAATCCAGCCGCGGCTGCCAGCTGTGGCCATGTGTGCGATCCTCCCAGAGCGTGATGTGGAATGGATCGCCGACCTGAACCTTTAAGATCTTTGTCTCAGACGTCATCGCGCAAAAGAAATCATTTTATCACGAAAGATCCGATCCCTAACGGGCTCAATGCCCATTGATTATAGATATCAAAATTCATCGGAGAAGTCATCTTCATTTTTAAACTTCCTGCGCTTGCCGAGGACCAGGACCCGGGGTATAATTTCTTCAGGGAGACCGCGCGGAGGCGATTCCATCGCTCCGAGGAGGCAAACCAGGTGGACTCATTGATTGAAAAAGCCATCGCACCCTATCCCGAACCCCGGGTCCGGGAGCTTCTCGTCCAGTACTTCACCGAAAATGAAGCGGCGCGGGCCTTCCTCTCTGTCGCCCGCGAGACGGGTTGGCCCGCCACGATCGATCACATTACGATCCGGTGTCGCAATGTGGAGGAAATGGCCCGGGAATTCAGTAAAATCGGATATCGGGATAACAACGAGCTGATCGAATACCCTGATCAAGGCTGGTGGGCGAAAGTGTATCGCAAACCCGACTACCCGGCCCTCTTTCTAGACCAGGCCTACGATGACGATCGGGGCAAAAAGAGCATCCTGCCGGGCTGGATCGACACGTTCGGGGATCGAATCCTTCACCATATCGCATTCCGGGTCGAAGACATCGAAAAGGCCGTGCAGGCCATGAAGACCCGCGGCATCGAATTTTCCGGCAAGCTGATCGGCGCCTGGGGAAGCAGGCTCCGTCAGATCTTCACCGCGGCCGAGGTCAGGCAGGGTCAGGCTTATTCCGTCCTGGAGCTGACCGAGCGCAATAATTACGAAGGATTCGTTCCGGAACAGGCCGACAGCCTGATGCAGTCCTCGACCGAGAAGCGAACCCGGTAATCCCCATCCTACTTGAATATTTTTTTCAGGTTTCCCAAAAGCCCTTTGGGCTCACGAATCTCCATCAACAGCTCGAGCTCCCCGCGATCGAAATAGACGCCGGAGCACTGCGAACACCGGTCGACCTTGACACCCTCCAGGTCGATCTCCTTCATGCCCCCCCCGCACTTCGGACATTTCATCCAGTGATCGGCCGCCTGGGCCTTCTGGTGTTGTTCCTGCCGCTGGGCGTCCAGGGCCTTCCGCTTCTTGTTGATCAATTCCTGGTTCTGCTTGTAGAAATACTCCTCCTCCTTGTCATAGCCTGTTCTTTTCATGTCGTCTTCAACCATGTCGCCCCTCCCGAAGATACAGCACCGCGCTCCACGCACGGGACCTGATATTTCAATGATACCGTTGATGATCCTATTCCCCCGAACGGCAGAATCAATTCAGATGCGACTGCTTGGAGGGAATTTCCAATGCGGAGCCGGCATAGACGGGAGAGCCGTGATGGTGAACCATCAGCCACCGGCCCTCACATTTTTCGTAGATATTGGTGGCCAGAATCGTGCTTTCAGAGAACCGCTGCAGCTGCCCGCTGGCGATCGATTCAACACAAACCACCCAGGCGACGTCGGCGCGCATGGAGATCTGCACATCGGAGATGTTGAACTTCATGAATGGGGTTCCCTGAAAAATGCGTTCCCAGCTCGTTCTGACCAGGTTCCAGCCAGAAAGCGCTCCCCACCCCGGGTGAATGCAACGCACCTCGTCGGAGTGCTTCCAAATCCGCTCCATTTCGCCCAACCTCAGGCTTTCGAATGCTCGATAGAAACCGGCATTGGCCTGGGCAATCTTGTCCATCTCCCGATTCAATGTCTCCTCCTCAGGGATCCGAGCAGTCCCGCTTGAATCCGCAACGTCGGCAGATCAGCTTACAATGCAGATCCAACATGGGATAACCGCAAAGATCACAGGCAACGTCGCCACCGCCGAAATTCCCTTCGAATGGCCCAAGGCTCCGGTCGGACCACCCCGTCGTCTCCAACCGATTCAGATAATCCATTCGGCCCCGCCCATCAAAATTCCTTGTTGATTTCGATATCGACGCCTTCATCGCCCGGCTGGGCCGGATTTCCGGGATAAACCCCCTCCATATCTCCGGGTTGGGGGGGACCCGCCGCCCCGTCGCGATCCAGCCGCACCACCACATTCAGACTGCCCTGAAGCACCGTGCCCGGCATCATGGCGTCGGCGGAGGTCAGGGAATAGTCCAGAGGAAACCGAACGTTTCGAAGTTGCTGAACGGCGATGGGGGGGCCGGGGAGATCCGCGCTCCTGGCGATGATGTATACTACATCGGTATCGGCCAGCTTGCGCCCCAGCGCGGGCGCGATCGTAATCGTCCCCGAGATCTTCCCGCCATGAATCTCCTCCATTTCCGATTCACTCAGCGCGGGCGCGCTCGTGATCGGGCCAGGCGGCATCGATGCAGGGGATTCGCTCGCATTCTGGCTGCAGGCGGTCAGCATCATGCCAGCCGCCAGCCAACCCGTCAAACCAATCCAGCGTACCTTCATGGCAAACTCCCGAATAGGCTCATTATACAGGCAAATCAGCAATTGTTGTCAACTGAAAATCATGAGCACCACACTCCCGAATGCGATGCGATAATAGGCGAACGGCTTGAACGTATGCCGTTTCACGAACCGCAGGAACAGTCCGACCACCAGCATGGCCGTGATGAAGGCGGTCGCCAGCCCCAGGCCGAGGGCCATCAGGTCTGCCGTGTCCAGAAGCAGCCTGCTCTTATAGAAATCATAGCTGGTGGCGGCCAGCATCGTCGGGATCGAAAGAAAAAAAGAGAATTCCGTCGCCACATCCCGCCGCATGCCGGCCAGGAGCCCTCCCATGATGGTCGCTCCCGACCGGGACACCCCCGGAAAAAGGGCCAGGACCTGAGCGATCCCCACCCAAAGGGCCGTCGCAGGACGCACCTGATCCAGATGAGTAAACCGAAACACCGGATGATACCGCTCAACCAGGAGGATCATGAAACCGCCGACAATCAGGGCGAGGCCGACCGTGAGGGGATTGAATAGATTCTTTTCGATCCAACCATGGAACAACAGACCCACCACGGCCGCCGGGATGAAGGCAAGACCGACACCCAGGATCAGGCCCCGTTCTGGACCCGGCCTGATCGATCCCCTCAGAAAAGCCAGGATTTTTGTACGCAGATAAACGATCACGCCCAGGATGGCCCCGAGTTGGATGACGATTTTAAAGGTTACGGCGGTTTCCCCTTTGAACCCCAGCAGGTGTCCCACCACGATCAGGTGGCCGGTTGAAGAAACGGGCAAAAACTCGGTCAGCCCCTCCACAACCCCCAGGATCACCGCAATCCACCAGAAAATTGCATCCTCCCGTCCGTGAAGCCTTCACAACGAATTCGATTCGCAGCCAAGACGCATTTTAGATTGTCCCCCGCAAAAAGTCAAAATGACAAGGGGTGAAAAAGCCTCAAACCCTTGCAAAAGTGGGAACCGCTCAGTATGATAAGTGAAGGGCCAGCCACGGGAGGTTCGGTCATTTGAAATTCCGTTTCGACAAGAAGATTTACTTTCATCCCCTCGACAGCGATGTCAAGCGCCGCGCTTATACCCTCTTCCTAAAGGCCTACGAGCATCAGATGGAGGGTGACCTGGACGCGGCCGTGGATCTTTATCACCGCTCCCTGGAGGCCTGCCAGACTGCCGAGGCATACACCTTTCTCGGATGGACCTATAGCTTCGCCGGGATGTCCGAGGAGGCCATCGAGGAGTGCCGCAAAGCCATCCGTACCGATCCGGACTTCGGAAATCCCTACAACGATATTGGGGCCTATTTGATCGAACAAGGCAGGCTGGACGAAGCCGTGCCCTGGCTCGTGAAGGCCACCCGGGCCAAGCGCTACGAAAGCTACTGTTTTCCCTATTTCAACCTCGGTAGAATTTGGGAGCGGAAAGGGGACTGGTTCAGGGCCATACAAGCCTACCGCAGCGCCCTGGCCGAAAATGCCAACTACTCATTGGCGGCCCAGGCGCTGAAACGACTCCAGTCCCTGATGAATTAAGAGTCGGACGGTTCCTTGAAATGAAAACCTTACCGCTAAAAGAAAAACACGTGAACCTCGGGGCAACCCTGACCTCGATCCTGGATTGGGAAGTCCCCGCCCATTACGGTGAGCCGATCGAGGAGCATCGGGCCGTACGCCGTTCGGCCGGCCTCTTCGACCTATCCTTCCGGGGATCCGTGCGGGTAACGGGGGAGGAACGGGTCAAGTTCCTTCAGGGATTGCTGACGAATGATGTCGCCGCCCTGAGCGAAGGCCAGGGGATGTTGGCCGCCGTGCTCAACCCCAAGGGCCGAATGCTTTTTGATCTGAGGTTATACACTCGCCGGGACTTTTTTATCATGGACCTCGACCGGGAGGTCACGGACAAGGCCGTGCAGACGCTGGGCCGGTATCTCCTCAGAACCAAGGCCAGGCTGGAGGACATCACCGAGCAGTCCGTCCGCCTGGGGATCTATGGCCCGAACGCGGGAAAGATTCTCCAGGAATGCCTCGGGGGACCCCTTCCCTCGGCAGCCGACTTTTCGAACTCCGTCGTCCAGAGAAACGGAAAATCGATTGATCTCCTCCGGACCGAAGTGACGGGTGAGGACGGGTACGACCTCCTGATGCCGTCGGAACTGGCGGACACCGTCTTCAATGATCTGATCCGTGCCGGAGAGCCCCTGGGCTTGAAGCCGGCCGGATCGGCGGCCCTGGAAAGCCTGCGCATCGAGGCCGGCATTCCGAAATACGGCATTGATATGAATGAAAACACCTTCCCCCCTGAGGCGGGTTTGGATCAAAAGGCCATCAGCTATACCAAGGGGTGCTACGTAGGCCAGGAGACAATCGCCAGAATCCGGACTTACGGTCATGTTCACCGGATCCTGGCGGGATTTCTGATCGGCCAGCCGCCCGCCGGGGCGCCGGGATCCGAGACCCTGCCGCAGAATCAGGACAAGATCCTGCTCGAGGGTCAGGAGGTCGGGTTCGTGACCAGCGCCACCTTCTCCCCGACGCTGAACCGCCCGATCGCCATGGGTTATATGCAACGCAAAGCCTTCAAGCCGGATCTCCAGGTGACCATCCAGGCCTCCGCATCCGGTTCAGGGATCGAGGCCCGGGCGGTCAACCTACCCTTTTACACCCGACCGACAGCATAAGGCAGGCCGGTAGATGCCGCGAGGCCCCGCGGCGACAGCCTGTCCGGGAAATAGAACCGGTTCCGAGGGGCCTTCCATTCCCAGTATAGGACCCTTTAATAACCGTTTCGACGCTTTCCACTTCATTCCCGCGAATGACGCGAGCGATTTCCCGGAATCAACTAAATCACGGACCTTAGGGCCAATCCGTATCAAAGTACGGGTCATTTAGCCTGCTTTCCGGGCCCGTTTGATCTCCCTGGGGCGGCCGATCAGGAATCCCTGAACCAGGTGGATGCCGGTGCTTCGAATGACCTTGAGCTCTTTGACCGTTTCGACGCCTTCGGCGATGATCCCCTCGGTCGAATAATTCCGTAGGGCGCGCACCAGATCCTTCAAAAACAGCCTGAACTTGTCGGAGGAGACGGCCTGAAGGAGGGTGGAGCGATCCAGTTTGATGAAATCGGGAACCGCCTGTGCGATGAACGGCAGGGAGATAAACCCGGCGCCGAAATCGTCGATGGCAAATTGATATCCGGCCTGCCGCCACTTATCCGCCAGCCCCAGATAATTTTGAACGTCGTGGAGGGCCTCCATCTCCGAAATCTCGAGGATAACGGCCAGCCCACTTGGTCTGGGTAAAATCTGGAGCTGTCCCAGCATCTTAAAATCCACGTTGACGAAGACCCGCTGCAGGCCTGCCGCTTGGGCCGCCTTGATCTGGGCTCTGAAACAGAGTCTTTTCAGCTCGTTGAGCTGACCGATGGCATGAAACCTCCCGAACAACTCTCCGATGCTCATGCGCCCTTGCGCATCGCGACTCAAGGCCTCAAACCCGATCACTCGCCCGCGTTGCAGGTTTTTAATGGGCTGAAAAACCACCCGGATGAGATTTTCATCCACGCGGTATTCTTCGTCGCCGATATGGACCTTGTCGCCTCCCTTCTTCGCGATGTACAGGGCGCGATCGGCGATTCGAATCAATTGATCGGCCGCCCGGCCATGTTCGGGGAAGACGGCGCCGCCGATGCTCATATCCACATTCACCCCGATTCGCCGTCCCACCCGCTGCGCGCCATCACGGATTCGCTCGGCGGCCATGAGGATGCCTTCCCGCCCCACGTCGGTAAACACCACCACGATCTCATCGCCCCCCCACCGGAAGACCAGATCTGAGCCCCGGGTGGCCTCCAAAATGGCCTTGGCGACCGATTTGAGGACCTCATCTCCCACCTGGTGTCCGTTGCCGTCGTTGATGGCCTTAAACCGATCCAGATCGCAGAGAAGAAGGCAGAGGCCGGTCCCTTGTCGGTCGGCGCGGCTCAATTCCTCCCGAATGCGCACATTGAACATTCTTCGGTTATATAGGCGGGTGAGAACATCCCGAACAGCCTGCTCGGCCAGCGCCTCCTGGGCACGCTTGCGCTCCGAAATCTCCCGCGCGAGATCCGAATTCGCCCGCCCCAGCTCATCGGTCTGGCTGGACAGGTCCAGATTCGCACGGACCAGGGCGGTCCGCCACAGATGCAGTAGCCTGATGACCAAGACCCAGGCCACCATGAGAACGGGAAGCACGATGGCCACTGCCAGGACATAGGACAGGGCCCTGTTTCGGGTGCCGAGCAATGATGAGCGGGCCTGCTCCCGGAGCAGGCGGCTGAATTCTGCGATGCCCTGGGCATACACCCCCTTTTGCTCCTCGTATTGTGGGCTTTGCAGAAGGCGGGCTGCTTCGTCCATCCGACCCTGGCGCACCAGGGCGAAGGCACGGTTTTCCATCTCGACCAGCTGGATATTGGCGGCCTCCATGATCCCGGCCGCCTCCTGCATGTAGGGTGCCAACGCCTTGGCCCGGCGTATCGCCTCCTCCATCTGCGGTTCGAAACTTCTGTAGCGCTGCTCCCACATCAGATCCCCGGTCGCGGCCGCCATCCGGGCCGACATGGTCAGCACCTCGTCCAAGCGGACGATGAAGTCCCTTAGTTCGTTCGAAAGGAGCTGGTCGGAGCGGCTGAGCGTCTGCCGATTGACACTGCTGATGAAAAGTTTTTTCTGCTCCTCATATTCCCCCCCCGACAGGATGGCCGATGCCTCTTCCAGCCGCCCGACCTCAAGAAGCGTCAAACAGAGCTTTTCCATCTCCAGCAGCTTGGATCGCGTCAGGTCGGGGGACTGACCAATCGTCCGGCCGAGTGGCGTCATGTGCAGCACCCGCGCCGCGGATTCCTTCAGGGAAGGCAGGTGGTCCATGTACCGTTCCCTCCAGGAGGGATCCCCGGTCGCGGCCGCCATCCGGGCCGACATGGTCAAGACCTCGTCCAGGTAAAGCATGTCCGCCTTCAAGGCCTGCAGCGCAAAATCGCGCTCGCGGTCCGCCTTGATTCGGTCGTAGGATTGGTAGACATTCCAGCTCAAGGCGATCAGAACCAGGCCGGTCACGATGATCGCGACGGAAAGAATCCGAAGCGGATAGCGGGATTCGGTAGCCTCCTCTGCCTGCATATCAGTCCGTCCGTCGCGGTGCGGGCCCGCGCGGCCACCTTGGAACGCTCGGGGACCCGTCCGGCCCGGATGGGGCGAAATGATCGGCAACCGCCGGGCCGCAAAGCGCCGCTAAGGGGAAACAGGACCAGCGTTCGGACGGCGCCAGACGATCAGCAAATTGGCCAGGAGGAAGAGGAATGGATGGGGCGCTGCGCAAACAGGATGGATCAGCCCAAGGCCTGCGGGCGACCCAGGAGATACCCCTGTCCAAGGTTGATGCCCATTTCCTTCACCACATGCAACTCTTTTTCGGTTTCGATTCCCTCCGCAATAATGCCCTCAGACGTGTAGTTATTCAACGCCCGGACTAAGTCGCGGGAGAATTTTCTGAATTTATCGGACCCCACAGCCTGCAGGACGGTTGATCGATCCATTTTGATGTAATCCGGGAGTACCCGGGCAATAAACGGTAGTGAGATAAAGCCGGCCCCAAAATCATCGATCGCGAATTTATATCCCGCCTCCCTCCATTTGGAGGCTACCTCCAGGTGATTTTCGACATCATGCAGGGCCTCCACCTCCGAAATCTCAAGAATCACATCGATCCCCGAAGGCTTGGCGATCAGCTCCAATTGATCCAGGAGCGTAAAATCCACATTGATAAAGACGCGCTTGAGACCCACCTGTTTGGCCTCTTTGATCTGCGACATAAAACAGAGATATTTGAGCTCATTGAGCTGCCCAATGGCATGAAACCGCTTGAAAAGCTCCAGGATGCTCAGCTTTCCTTGCGCGTCCCGGCTCAAGGCTTCATAGCCGATCAACTCCCGCCGGTCTAAGTCCACCACCGGCTGGAAGACGACATTGATCGTCTCTTCACTCAGGGAGTACTCCTCCTCCCCGATGTGAATCTTGTCCCCTCCCTGCTTTGCGATGTACAGGGCCCGATCCGCCAGGCGCATCAGCTCATCCACCGTGCGCCCGTGTTCCGGAAACAGCGCCACACCGATGCTCAGATCCAATTGAACCCCGATCTCATCGCCGGTCCGCCGGACCGATTTCTGGATCCGGTCCGCCGCCACCATTACGCCTTGCCGGTCGGCTTCCGGGAGGACCACCACCACCTCGTCGCCCCCCCAGCGAAACACCATGTCGGACCCTCGGGTTGAATCCTGTATGCCCTTCGCGACGCTCTTCAATACCTCATCACCGCGTTGATGTCCCTGCGTATCATTGATCAGTTTGAAACGATCCAAATCGCAAAGCAGCACGACAAGGGGCTGCTCGGAGCGGTCCGCGCGCCTGAGCTCCTCCTCCAGTCGGGAATTAAAATAGCGACGATTATAAAGGTTCGTCAGCGTGTCCCGGACCGCCTGCTCGGCCAACGCCTCCTCGGCATGTTTTCGCTCCAGCTCCCCTGCGGCCCGCATCGCGAATATTTTAAGCATGGATTCAGTCATCCGCATATTGCTGAGGGGGTGGGAGTCCATGACGACCAGCAGGCCCAGCGCACGACCTGCGGAGTCAAACAAGGGGACTCCGGCATAACTGTCCACGTTCATCTCGCGGAGAATCGCATCATCCGGGAAGATCTCCCGGACGCCGCTGGGGTAGGTGCACAGCGTTCGTCCCACGACGTTATCGCAGGGCGTTCCCGCGAGGTTATACCGGAAATTTTCGCCAATCCGGCCCTTGGTCCACACCGCAATCGTTTCAACTATCCTGTCGTTTTCGATGGTGAGCTCGCCCATCATGGCGTACTCGACGCCCAGACCCTCGGCGAGCTGATGAACCAGTGATCGAAAGAAGGCATCGCCCGTGGCCGAGGAAACACCGTGGGCAATACTCAGGAGCGTTTCCTCAGTTCGCTTGCGCTCCAGCTCGGCACCCGCGCGGGCCGCAAAGATCTTCAGGATGGATTGCGAGGGTAGATCATCCATCATCGGGGCGTCATGCATCACGCCGAGATGCCCGAGCGGCGACCCGTCCACATTGAACAACGGAATCGCCAGATAGCTTTCCACGCCGTTATCCCGCAGCCAGGAATCCTTCGGGAACTTTTCCTGGACTTTGTAGGGATAATAGACGGTCTCTTTTCCGATCACCCATTCGCAGGGCGTTCCGGCCGTTTGGTACTCGAACTCCACGCATCCCTTCCCGTTCCACATCGCGATGATGTGGGCGCGGGTCAGGTTCCGGTTGACGATCTTCGAGACAAACGCCCAACGGACCTTGAGGGCCCCCGCCAGGTTTCTGACCAACATCTGGAAAAAATGATCGCTGATGGCCGAGCTCGTCCCTGTGGCCACCCATTCGATCGCCTCCTCCATTCGCTTGCGATCCGTGATATCCCGCATGACCGCCGTAAAGATCTTCCTGCCTTCGACCTCCAACCTCGAGATGGAGGCCTCGGCGGCGAACTCTTCCCCGCTCTTTCTCTTTCCCATAATCTCTCGCCGATCCCCCATCAACCGGGTCGTGGCGTCGGATCGGGAAAAGGTCTTTACGTGCTCATGGTGGGGTCCCCGAAACCGATCGGGCATTAAAATGTCGAGGGGTTTGCCCACGGCCTCGAGGGCGGAATAGCCGAACATCTGCTCGGCCCCCTTGTTGAAGATGATGATCTTCTGAGATTCATCAACCGATATGATCGCTTCATAGGCGATATCCAAAATCCCGCTGAACTTGGCCTCGGCCGATCGGCTTTTTCCTAGCTCCCGGCGCATCTCCAGATGGGCCATCACCCGTTCGCTGAAGAGTCCCAGAAGCTGAATCTCCCGTTCGCTGAAAAGCCGCGACTTCGTATCGTAGAGACAAAGGCTGCCGAGGATGGCGCCCCGGCTTGTCGTCAGCGGAAAACCCGCATAGAAACCGAAGCCGTATCTTTTGACCAACGGATTATTTGCAAAGCGGGGGTCTTTGGGCACCTCCCGCACGATGAGGGGCTTGGCGGTATCCACGACATGCGTGCAGAACGAGATATTGCGGGGCGTTTCTCGCGTTTGGGCCAGATCGACGGGACAGCCGTAGCTGGATTTGAACCACTGCCGGTCCTCCAGGACCAGGCTCACCACGCAGGTGGGAACGTCGAAAAGCTTTGCCACCTTCTCGCAGAACGCGTCCAGAACGGCATCGGGTTCGTCATAGATCGTGTGTAAGCCATATAGCTCAAGCAGCCGGAGCTCTTCTTTTGTTGGATCCACGGAAAACCTGCTCCCGATCGGTTAAGGCCCTTCTTACAGGCCCGGGGCAAAGTCCCAAAACCAGCCATGCCTGGGCCGCGTCCAGTCACTTTTTTAAGTATAGCAGTGATGCCCTCAGGGTCAAGGTAATGAGCCCGGGAGCGACCCCGAAAATTGGGCCTGCGCGGATCACGGCCCTGTCCCGGGAAAAAGGCCCGGGGGGGCGTGGCGAGGGACCGGCTTAGAGGGTTTGGGCGGATGGGGTCATGCAAGAAAAGGGGTGAATTTTTCGTACAAATCCTGGAGCTTTTGCTGATAATAATCCACATTCTCATCCGGCTGTCCGGGATCCCATTCAGACGCCAATTTGCAGGACTCGAAGACCTTGACGCGCCTGCCCTCGCCCGCTACGTAGAAGGAGATTTGATCGCCCGCCTGATACCGTCGGCCGGATTTCAAGGCCAGCTCGTACACAGCCGAGGGATTTCTCCGCTTGGACCTGATCTTCTCGGCGTAGACGGCCGGTGACTCCTTGAGGGTTTCCGTCTTGGCGAACATCTTTTTGTCCCAGCGGTGCTGGGCGAGCTTGGCGCGGTAACGCTCGAGCAACTCACGGACCCGTCCGGCTTCCCCGCGGAGAAGATGCCCGATCGTCTCCTCGATGAACTTTCGCTGGAAGAGCTCCAGCCCGCGCGACCGCAGGCCCGACCCCTTGATCACGACCCGGTCGCTTTCATCGAGAAGCGCATAATTTTTCATCTTATAGCTGAACATGGCCTGGTATCGCCCGCCCATTTCCAGATTGATCCCCTCCGGCAGGGTGTCTGAAAGGTTCTCGATCAGCGCTTCTTCCTCCCGCTCGCTCATGCCGGTCGGCGGCTGGAAATAGATGCCGTCGGTATCGATCTCGATGACACGGCATCCCTTCGCCTCAAGCCAGCGGACCATGCCGGCAATCAACTCCCGGCCTTTGGCCGTGATCCGCTCCGCCTGCTCGAAATCGGCGAAATGCCCGAACCCGAATCCCAGATAGCCGTAAAAAGAGTTGATCAGGATCTTGAAGGTCGACTGCAGGGCTTGATAATGACTCGCCTCCTGGGGTGTTCCGGCTGATCTGGCGCGATCCTTGGCCCGAACCCGGAAGATCTTCAGATCATTCAATAATTGGCCGAACAACCCCAGCGACTCCGATTGGGGGAAGCAACGGTAGGTCAGCATGATAGAGGGATACAGCGACTGCACATCGCAGTGAAGGACGCGCCGGACCACTCCCTGATGAAAGATATCGGTATACCCCCCCGAAAAATCCCTCGCGGCGGGCGGCTTTGGGATGGACTTCCCCGCCGCCAGATAGCCGCGGAGAAACAGCGAATCGATCTTGGTGGCATTGCCTCTCAGAATCGTATTTTGTAGCGAATAGGGAAAGATCTGAGCCTGATAGAAATATCCCGGGAGCAGGATGCCACCGATCGCCCGGGTCTCCCGCACATCGTCCAGCGCGTATCGCATGAGTCGCTCGGGGTCGTGGTCGAAGCACCAGTTGATCTTCTCCGGCTCGATATACACGCGATTCCCTGGGGCCAGATCAAAGTGGCGGGCCACATCCTTGAGGCCGTAACTCTCCATGGACCGGGAAGAGACATCATACATCTGGGCCAAAAGCCAGGTATCCACGATGTGGCGGCCCGGGATCTCAAACCGGGTGTAGGTGATCGTACGCTCCGCGATCTGAAGGCGCGAGGGACGTGAGCGCAAGGCCTCCCCGGCCCGACCCAGGCTCAACGGCACTCCGTGGCGCTGCGCCCGCTCGGCCAGATAGGCCAGATCGAAATTAAAGATGTTGTGCCCCTCGATCACGTCGGGATCACGCGCCCGGATCTCCCGCACCATCTCCCGGATCAGCGTCTCCTCCGAATGTTCCCTGCCGGAAAGCACCTTCTCCCATCCGCTCTGATCAGAGAGCGAGATCATGATCACGCGATCCTCCTCCCGGCTCGGATTTGGGAATTCGAAACCCGCCGCGCAATAGGTTTCAATATCCAACTGCAGCCGGCGAAGGTCATCGAACACCATTTCCTTGAACAGCGTCCGGCCGCTCAGCAACTGGTATTGGTGGATCGGATCATTCAGGAAGAAAAAGGGGGCGTCGAACGCCCCCGGCGTGTATCCGGTGGTCTGGGATAGACGGCGAACCAAGGACTGCAGATCATTCCAGGTCCGCACGCTGACCTGCAGGCGGTAATCCGCCTCGCCCTCAAGCCGGCGGGTGTCGCAATCCCCCTTCCAACCCTTCAGATGTCGGATATCATCCAGAAGGAGAAACGGGGAAAATGGCAGGACCGGATCGGCGCGTGTCGTCTCCTCCCGGCGATAGGCCGAGATTCCGCTCCCATCCCTGAACTCCATCGCCACGAGCCGGGGTGTGGGGTCCTGCCCGAAGAGAATGGCGGAAGGATCCATCAATCCACGATGAACTCGCCCCCGTCCACCCCAATCACATTGCCGGTAATCCACCCGCACTCCGGCGAAGAGAGGTGGACCACCGCGTCGGCCACATCCGAGGGAAGGGTCAGACGACCCCCGGGATTCTTGCGGCTCGCCAGCTCGATCATTTCCTCATGGCCGGGGATCTTGCGAAGGGCGGGCGTATCCGTGACGCCGGCCCGGATGGCATTGACCGCGATCCCCGACGGACCCAGCTCAAGGGCGAGCTGGCGGATATGCGACTCGAGGGCCGCCTTGGCGGCCGATACCGCCCCATAGGTCTTCCAGACCCGCTGTCCGCCCGCGCTGGTCATCCCAAAGATCCGCCCCCCCCTCGTCATGAGGCTTCTTTCCACCAGGACCTGCGTCCAGTAAACCAGGCTGTTGGCCATGACATCCAGGGTCATCTCCATCTGGGCCTTCGTGATCGTCGCATCCCGGTCCGGGGCGATAAAGGGCTTCAGCGTCCCGAAGGCGAGCGAATGCAGCAGCACCCGGACCGACCGGGGCTGGCGCTCCTCATTGAGCCGGCTCTGAATGGCGTCGATGACCTCGCGGCGCTTTTCGGCATCCGCGGCATTGACATTGAAGAAGACGGCCTCGCGACCCTTGTTCTTGATGGTCTGAATGATTCTCTCGGCATTGGCCATCGTGGAACGGCGGTCGAGATGCACTCCGAAAATATTCATTCCCGCATCCGCCAGTCCCAGCGCGCAGGCCTCCCCAAAGCCGCTGGACGCGCCCAGGATCAACGCCCATTCACCCTGCAATCCCTGCGTTCGCTCTGCCAACTCGACCTCCTCTCCGGTTTCTAAGGCGATGCCCTCACCGGGACGGTCACGGCCGGTCCCGGTGCCCGCCGATTCAAGTTCCAGACATAAGATGAATACCCGGCACCGCGCCCCCGAGGCGGTCCGGGGAAAGGACGACCGACATTCTTAATGACAGCCGCAGCCGCCCGGTGCGCAGCCGCCCGCAGCCGGTCCCGGTGTGCCTCCCCCTTCCGGCCCCTTCGTCGCGAAAGCCGAAAACAGCCTGCGGGTCCGGCTTTCTCCACAGCTCGGGCAGACCGTTTTCCCGGCAGCGACAGACATCGACTGCAACAGGGTGAACTCTTTGGTGCAAGCCTCGCACCGGTATTCATAAAGCGGCATCTCTTCCTCCTCGATCGGACCTGATGCAATCTTCCAATCTTCCAAAAAACCTAGGACGACGTCGGGGCGATCGCGCCCACATAACGTGACAGCCATTTCACCCTGGCCGCGTCCCCGAGCTGATCATACACATAGATCAGATTACGGATCATCCGCGCCACGATCGAGACAGGTGAAGCGGGGACGAAATACTCCTCCCGATAGCCGAAGCCGGCGTCCCGGACAAAGGCCATGCACTCCTCGCGTGTCAGAATCCGCCCCCGGTTGAATGCATCGATGTAACAATCCCCGGCCTTCGTGTCGAAGCGGGTCAAGAAATGGCCCGGCAGTCCGACACCCACGATCGGGAGGCGCAGCCGCGCCCCCACCAGGAGAAGCAGGACCGACAGCGAGATGGGTATTCCCACCCGCTCGTCCAGGATGCGGTTCAGGTAGCTGTTGTCGGGATCGTAGTAGTTGTGCCGGTTCCCCGAAAAACCGAGGTCCCTGAAGACATAGCGAATGAAGGTCTCCATGACCTCTCTTCCCTTTCGCCGACGCCCCACCCGGGCCCGCACCTCCCGGGCCATTGCGTCCAGCGCGCCGCTGTATTGGCCGATATCGAGGGCCGGATAGCCGAACTCCGCCAGGAGGAAAACACCCTCCTCCAGTCCTCTCCCTTTCCCGGCCCAATCCACGAAACGGCGCTGAAGAGCGGCCCAGCGCATCTCCGACAGGACGGATTGGATCTGGGCCTGTCCCGTCGACCCGACGCGTCCCATCGCCCGCCGAAGCTCCGGGATACAGTCCTCCCCCATTTCCAGGAGCTTTTGTCGCAGGAGGCGCTGATTGTCAGACCCCTCCTCGACACACAGCAGATGAATCAAGGCATCGATTTGAGAACGCGCGGAAGCCATTGCAGCCATGGACCCTCAAAGGACGGGCTTACTATACCACAAATCCCGTATGAATGGAATCGCCGGGAAATTCACAAATACCCCATTTTGCTTGACAAAGCCCCAACAATCATGTATTAAGGACGACAATCTTGTCGGACACTTCTGTTGTTTTGGGGGGACATCATGAGTCGGGATTCCCCGGATGGATCGCCCAAAAGGACAAAGTTCCTGATGGTTTAAGAAGAATGGTCCGGCCGGTCGTCCCGGCTGGCATCATTCTTGTAATTCAATACAGGGTATGGAGGGAAGCGCTTCACCCTGTATCTTCAGCGAATAAAACGCGGTCGGACATTCGGATGGACGTTTCAGATGAACCTTGAACAGAAAGGAGCATGTCGATGAGACTGAAGCAGCTTCTCTTTGGTTTGTTCGCGGCAGCACTGTTCGTTTTCAGTCAAACAGCCGTCGGCAGCGCGCAGGATCTTCGGATCAGCGGCTTCGCCGACATCGTTTACACGCACATCAATGAACCGGCCGAGCTCGGTTTGGGACTCCCAAACACCACGGAGCGGCGGTTCGGGGCGATCGGCGAGGTCGATTTCGAGAAGACGATGGGGCCGGTCACCGTCCGGATGGATCTGGACATGCCCGGGTCCGCGATCGAGCAGGCCAAGTTCATCTGGGCAATTCCAGCCGGTGAACAGTTTGGACTCTCCTTGGAGGCCGGGGTTTTCAATTCGCCGATCGGCTTCGAGGCCCAGGACGCGCCGGACATGTACCAGACTTCCAACGGCCAGATCTTCGCGCTGCTCCCGGCCAACTTGGCCGGCTTGAATCTGGTCGCCGGCATGGGGGCGATGAGCGCGGGGGTGATGTACCTCAATGAGGCCTCGCCGGCAAATGTACCCGAGGAGAACACGTTAGGTTTCCACTTCTCTCTCTCTCCGACGGAGGAGCTGAACCTTCGCGGGGGCTATCTTCACCAAACCACCACGATCGGGCCGACAGAAAATGTGGTCGATGTTGTCCTGGAGGCCAAGATGATCCCGACCTTCCTGATCGCGCTAGAGTATTTACAGAACAGGCATCAGGACGCATATGGCGTTACGCTTCACCACTTTCACGAGAACCACGGGTTCACGCTCCGGCTGGACCAGGTCGACAACGATCTCAACGGCGAGGATCCTTA
>CAYGBP010000037.1:15066-23190 GCA_964348105.1 uncultured Nitrospirota bacterium | reverse complement strand
AGAGCTTGGTCGAAATGGTGGAGTTTTCCAGGTGGGTGGGCGTTTGATGAACAGATCCAAGCAGCGAATCGGACAGGAACCGATCCCGTTCATACTCCCTCATGGAAATCCCCACACGCTGCAGCTTGTCCAGGTCCACAGGGAAAGCATACCCGGATCGCTGATCGAAACAATATTCCTGAGAACAAAAGTCAATACCGTAAAGGAGATGACAACCAGGGCGATGATCAACAGGGCCTGGGTTCGGTGGTAAACCGGCTTCAAGTTTCTCATCGAATGCAGGAGATCCATCCGGACAGTCATCTCAATGCATCTGTTTCACGGGTCATTGCCCCGCCGTCCCGGGAAAAGACCCTTTTTCATCGGGCCCAGGCCCGTTCCGCACAGGAGGCCCACACGAGGCAACTCGACAGACCAGATGGGTAATGGCGGTCATCGGGAATCCATCCGGGGTAAACCAGGCTTCAGATCGCAAGGATCATGCCGCAATCCACAGCCGCTCAGCCGGCCAAAAACGCTTGTCATTTAAAGTATTTTTCTTGAGGAAGGGTCGTGGATCGGAGGACGGTGTCGGATTCCCGCGGGGGGATTTCCCCAGGGGATGCCGGAAATTGTCTAGGGATTACGGAAGGTGCCAGGCTCGATTTGATTCCGACGCAGCGCCTCGTAGAAGTCCTTGCGTTCCTTACCGGCCAATCGGGCCGCTTGGCTGATATTGCCCCGCGTCGTTTTGAGCAGGTCCACCAGGTAGTTTCGCTCAAACTCCTTTTTCGCAGTCACCATCGGCTTGACGGCCGGCCCGACGGCATCGGACTCAATCGACAGGTCATCCTTAACCAAATAAATCCCCCGCGCCAGAATCATGGCCTGCTTGACCTTGTTCTCAAGCTCCCTGACATTCCCCGGCCAGGAATAGCACATCAGCTTTTGAAGGGCATCCGGCTGGATTCCCCGCACCTGAAGGCTTAGCTCCGCATTAAACTTGGTAATGAAATGCTGGAGCAGAAGCGGAATATCCTCCGAGCGCTCGCGGAGCGGATCGATGCGAATCGGGAAAATATTCAACCGGTAGTAGAGATCATCCCGGAAGAGACCCTGCGAAACCATCTCCTTCAGGCTGCGGTGGGTGGCCGCGACGACGCGGACATCCACCTTGAATCCGCGTGTCCCTCCCACGCGCCGCACCTCGCCACTCTCCAAGACCCGGAGAAACTTCGCCTGCACCGACCGGTCCAGTTCTGCAACTTCATCCAGAAATATCGTTCCGCCATCGGCCTGCTCGAACAGGCCTTTTTTGAGCTCATCGGCGCCTGTGTAGGCCCCCTTTTCATGCCCGAACAATTCATTGGCCATCAGGTCTTCCGGAATGGCGGCGCAATTCAATGCCACAAAGGGCCGCCGGGCGCGCAGCCCGGAATAATGAATCGAGCGGGCCACGAGTTCCTTCCCGCTTCCGCTCTCCCCTTCAATCAAGACCGATATGTCCTTATCTGCCACCAGGAGGATTTTGCCCAATAAGTTCTGGACGGACCGGCTATTGCCCACGATATAGTCCGAGTTTCTCCGAAAGTCCATCTCCCTTTTGAGGTTCTGAATCTCCTGCTGGCCCCTGATCTCCTCGAGCGCCTTTCGGACGCGGATCACAAAATCCACGGGATGAAATGGTCGCTGGATATAATCATAGACGCCCGCGTCCAGGCAGGAGATGGCTTCCTCGGTCGAGTCGGTGCTCCCGAGCAGGATCAGGGGAATCCGGAATGTCCCGCGCCGCATCGTGGCCATGATCCGCCTCCACGATACCCGATCGGAATCCAGTCGATACAAAACGAGATGGGGATTGTAAGACGCGATGGCTTGCTGGATTAAAGATTCGTCCTGCAGGATCCGGACGGCTATGCCACTCGACTTGAGTATGGACCCGGTCTGGTCCCGGTCGGATCCCTCCGTCATCAGCAGAAGGACCCGTGCCTCGTCCTCGGAGTCTCGGCGAGTCATTAGGTCAATCGGATGCGCCTCGCTGGGGGGGTGATGCTGTCTGAGATCTGTACCCTCGGTTTAATTATAGACCCCCGGGTGGGGGTGTCAAACGCGGGGAATGGCAATCTGGAAGGCGGGAAAGCTCATGCGACCTTACTGGAGGCTTTTTCGAGCTGATTTCGAAAGCGCACCTTCTTGAGTTCCTCGGCCAGCGCTTCGGCCACAATCTTGCTCAAGTCCTCCTCCTTCACCGCGTCCTCGAACTCCTCGAAAAGTTTTTCCGGAATCAAAATCTTTACCCTTTTGGGGACAATCATGCTGATCTCGATCATTTTCGACATGAATGATCTCCTCTTGAATACGAAATTCCTCAAACGAGATCTCGTCTTGAATTGTTGGGGCGGCGGTAAGGATCCTGGACGATCGGCGCGCCGGGTCCGGAGTCGGATGCATCAAATGAGCTTTTTGAAGTCGGAAAAATCGGATGCGTCCTCGCCACCATGGCAGATGTTGCAGGCCTCGGCTAGCTTCTCCTTGTGGTCTGAAACCAGGACATAGCTCACTGCGTCGTCCGTCCAGGAAAGCGTGTGATAGCCTTTGTACCGGGTCGGGTAAAATCGGATCGACTTGAATAACACGCTCGCCCCGTCTCCCGCCGCTTGAAAGGAGGTCGGCTGGGTCATCGTCAAGGAAACGGAACCCTGGTCGGAATCGTAGACGAGGAGCGCGGCGCGCCCCTCCTGGCGCAGATTGACCATCCGGCCGCCCACGAGATGCAGGGAGGAAAGCTCTTCCCGCGGCAGGACAACCGGGAAATTCACTTTTTGTTCAAGCCACTTCACGATCCGTGCGGGATCGCCGCTCACGATTTCCAATGGAAGCTTTCCGCTTAAAATCTCGTGATGCTGGCTAACGGCCACTTTCACCACATTAGGCGAGGCGGATGACAACAGACCGGAAGTGTATAAATAGACAACGGCGCCCAGCGCCAACGAGAGCGAGAGGGCAGCCCCGCCGGCTAGCACCGCTCTGGGCAAAAAACCGCGGGGTCGCGCCCGGGGCCGTTCCGGCTCTGCTTGTACGGGATCCATCTCGGACAATTGCCGCCGGATCCCCTCCTTCAGAACGCTGGGGGCGGCAGGCACCTCAAGACAGTTACGCAGCGCATGCAGAAATCCCCTTTCGGCCTTGAACATCATCCGGCAATAGACGCATTCCTGAAGATGAGCCTGAACGCGCAGGCATTCCTTGATATCAAGCTCGCCGTCTAGGTAAGGGTAAAGCAGCCTCTTGACCGTATGACAGTCGTACATCGCTTCAGCCTTTCTTCCCGATTCGCTCTTAAGTCCCGGTCTTGCCGAATGGCAGGACCCGCTGGAATGACCCGTCGACCCCTAAATAATCTCGGCGCCGACGCGCTGGGCCGATCGCGTCTCCCGGTAGTCCTTCAGTGATTTCTTCAGGCAGTTTCGACTCCTCCAGAGCCTGGACATCACGGTTCCCACCGGACAGTCCAGAATTCGGGCAATCTCCTTGTAATCAAAGCCTTCAATGTCGCGCAGAACCACGACGGCCTTCAGGCGGTCGGGAAGATCATTCAACGCCCGCTCGATATCAGCCCGAAATATCCCCTTTTCGAGAATGGAGTGCATCGACGGAAAGCCTCCATTCATGGCTTCATACCGCTGCTCCGCGGCTTCGTCCAGGTCCATTTCGGAGAGGGAAACTTCGCGGGCCCTCTGATGAAACCCGTTGATGAATATGTTGCGCATCATGGTGAACAGCCAGGCCTTGTAGTTTGTTCCGCATTCGTAATGATCATAAAACCGGTAGGCTCTCAGATAGGTTTCCTGGACGAGGTCTTCGGCGTGGTCCTTTTGCCGAGTCAGGATCAGAGCAAAATGAAATAGAGAATCCAGATATTTCAACGTTAAGCTCTCAAATTCCTGTCTGACAGACCCATTCCTCACATCCGCCCCTCCTTGTATTCCCCCCTTAGGCCTAAACCATCCGCGCGGCACAAATATTCCATGGAAATTTCACCGCAGCCACTCCCATACTAGTCAGTTCAGCCCGCCAATGTCAAGGATCGGCTAAAGCCTTTGATTCCAATGGATTTTCGCCATCCCATGGGACCTCGGGCGAATCAATGCAGGTTCATGCGTCAAGGCCAGCGGCCAAAGTTGACAAATGATCGCATAATCGCTATAGTTTTTTTTTACGCCTTCCGGCGATTCGCCAATTCGAAACGGGTGTATCATGCGTTCCAGACTGTTCTGCCGTTTTGGCATTGTGACGCTCCTTATCTCCCTGATGGTCGGCGCCCTCCCTTCCCCCGGCGCCGCCTTTGAGGTCAGGGGGTTGAAAACCCCTGAAAGCTTCATCGCCGATCCGTCCGGATCGGCTTATTTCATCTCGAATATCAACGGCAAACCGACCGAAAAGGATAACAATGGTTTTATCACCCGGCTGGACGAAAAGGGTAAGATTACGAATCTTAAGTGGGTCGAAGGGGGAAAAGAGGGGATCACCCTCCATGCCCCGAAGGGAATGGCCGTCATCGATGAAGTCCTTTATGTCACGGACATCGACTTTGTCCGCGGATTTCACACGCGGACGGGCGAGCTGTTGCACGATCTGGATTTAAGCGATCACGGGCCGAAGTTTCTCAACGATCTGACCTCCGATGGAGAAGGAAACCTGTATGTGACCGACATGGTGGCCAACCGCGTCCTCCGGATCGATACGCGTAACCAACATCAGATCACCCTCCTCAGCGAGGATGACAACCTTCGCGGGCCGAACGGCATCGTGTTCGACGCCGTAAAAGGACGGTTGGTCGTGGTGACCTGGGATTCCGGGGCCGTTCTGGGGGTAGGCCTGGACGGCCGGGTGGAGGTTCTCTTAAACAGCAAGGGGCTCAAGAATCTGGATGGCGTGGATCTCGACGAGGGCGGCAACCTCTACATCTCAAGCTTCACCGACGGCAGGATCTACAAGATCAGCCCCGATTTTAGGCGGGTCAAGATTTTTCGGGAAGGCCTGACCACACCCGCGGACATCAATCTGGACCTGGCCAACCGGCTGGTTCTGATTCCCTTCTTCAAGGCGGACAAGGCGCGTACGCAAAGGTTGAGATAGATGGGCAATCCATTCCGCGGGGGCGGCTTTCCCACGTTGCAGGTGACCCCACGCCCCGCCCGACGGCAGAATCATCCTCGCGGCGCGCTGGCGTTCGGGCTGCTGATATCCTTGGCTTTGTCCTGGTCCCTGCCCGGCTGCATCAATATCTCCCTCAAAGCCGCCCCGGGCCCCCTCAAGGAAACGGTCCTTTCGGGTGAGGGCTCGGATAAGATTCTGCTAACCGACATATCGGGATTCATCTCCGGCAAGGAACAAAGGGAATCTCTTCTCGACAATACGCTCCTTCCCAGCCTCACCGCCCGAATCAAGGAGGAACTGGACAAAGCGGCTCAGGACGACCGCGTGCGTGCCGTCGTGCTGAGAATCAGCAGCCCGGGCGGTCTGGTTACGGCCTCGGACATGATTCATCACGAGATCCAATCCTTCCGGGAAAAAACCGGGCGGCCGGTCGTGGCCTCGCTAATGGATCTGGCCACCTCGGGCGCCTATTATATCGCCCTGTCCGCGGACCGGATCCTGGCTCATCCCACCACCGTGACCGGGAGCATCGGCGTGATCATGGTTAGGCCGGACGTTGAAGGACTGATGCAGATGCTGGGCATCCGGGCCACCGAGATCAAGTCAGGAGACCTCAAGGCGATGGGCTCACCCTTCAAGCCCATTTCTCCCGAGGAACGCCGGATCTTCCAGGCGATCATCGACGAAATGCACGGGCGATTCATCGAAGTCCTGCTGCAGGGACGTCCGGGCTTGAGTCAGGAAAAGGCCCGGTCACTTGCGGATGGCAGAATTTATGCCGCCGGGCAGGCCCTCGAGGCCGGCCTGGTGGATGAGATCGGCTATTTATCCGGCGCTATTGCCGCCGCCCAGCGACTCGCCGATGCGCCCAGGGCACGCGTGATCATGTATCACCGCCCCGGCGACTTCCGCGGCAGCGTCTATGCCTCAAGTCCATCACCGGATCCCAGCCTCTTGACGGCCGCCGTCAGCGGTCTGTCGACACCACGATTCATGTATCTCTGGATGCCTTAATCCCAGCAGCCGGAGGATCCAGCCGGCGAACGACTCACTTCAATCGGATTACGGTCCGCCGGGATAGCGGTCCTGCCGCGGGTCGGGAAAGCAAGTTTTCGTTCTCATCGCTTCAAGGAACGGAGTGAGGAAGTCGGTTCAGGTAGTAGAAAAATGCCGGAATGAACCCTAATGTCATCACGGACAGGGCGATCAGCAACTTGATGAAGATCGGCATGAAGGAGGCTTTGGGCAATAGGTCGGCAGGCGGCGTCTTTCCGGCGGCTAGGTCCTCCAGAAACCCGCGGATGATTGCCCCGGGGTCCCCCGAGCGCGGCACGCAATAGCGTGCCAGGGACTTCCTCAAATCCTCCATGGCGGGAAAACGCCGGGTCGGTTTCTTCCTCAGGCATTTGAGGACCACCCGCTGCAGACTTCTCGGAATCCTCGCGGCATGACGGCGCGGAGGGAGAGGCTTGGCCTTGAGGATGTCCAGGATGACCCTGGTGTCGGTCGGATCGGAGAACGGTTTTTTCCCCGTCAGCATTTCGTAGAATACCACGCCCAGCGAGAAGATGTCCGAGGCGGGCCCGAGCGGCTCCCCCTGAATCTGCTCGGGCGACATGTAGGCGGGCGTACCGAGCATTACGCCCGAAGGCGTCAGGTCCTTGGAATCCAGGAGCTGCGCAATTCCGAAATCGGTCAGCTTCACCTGCCCCGTCTTGGAGATGAGGACGTTGCTCAGCTTGACATCGCGGTGAATGATCCCCTTTGAGTGGGCATAGGACAGCGCATCACAGATCAAAAGTCCGATGGCCGCGAAAACGGGGGTCGGAAAATATCCGCATCGATCCAGCACTTGACGCAGGTCCATCCCGTCGACATATTCCATGACGAGATAGTAGCCGTTCTTGTTGCACCAGAAGTCGTAGATCTGGACGATGTTCTGAT
Source organism: uncultured Nitrospirota bacterium (assembly GCA_964348105.1). GTDB lineage: Bacteria > Nitrospirota > Nitrospiria > DATECO01 > DATECO01 > CAYGBP01. The sequence goes on along the minus strand of CAYGBP010000037.1, from coordinate 16,107 downwards.
GCATGAGCGCGGCCACCGCCTTGGCCTCGCGCTTGAAGCGTTCCACCATCTCATCATCCGACCGATAGCTGGGCTGCAGTTCCTTAATGGCCACCGTTCTTTCCAGCTCGGTGTGGACGGCCCGATAGACCATGGCCATGCCGCCCCGGCCGATTTGGTCCTGGACATCGTAGCTCCTTAGTTGGCGGCCCATGGCGCCCTCTTCATTTTTTCCCGGATTCGAATGGCGGAAACCAACCGGTGGGTCACGACCAGCAATGTGCTCGCATGAAAAGCCTCATTACCCGATCCATTTGTAAATATATCAGATTTCTGCCTTCCGTCAATCCGCGACCGCCCGCCTTGACACCGTATTCTTTTGTGACTACCCTTATTGAATAGAATGCCGAAAAAATCAGATCATGACGATCCCACTCCCGCCGATGCCACCAGCCGGATCACCCGGAGCAGGCGGCAGATCACCACACTCGTCATCCAAAAGGCCAAAATGGTCGTCACCCGGGGACCAGATACTGGAAAGGAATATATCATTGATCCCAACCTGGCCCGCATTCGGATTGGAACTCAGCCCAATAACGAGATGATCCTGACGGACGATACGGTCTCCCGCCAGCATGCGGAGCTGGTCCAACAGGAAGGCGGCTATCTGGTTCGTGACCTGGGAAGCACGAACGGCACCTTTATCGACGACCTCGCGGTCAAGGAAGCCTTCCTGAAGCCGGGCGCCACCATCCGGATCGGAAACTCAGAGGTCCGGCTGATCCCGCTAAAGGATCGATGGCAGATCCGGCCCACCAGCCAAAACCGCCTCGGAGACCTTTTGGGAACCAGTCTGGCCATGCGAGAGGTCTTCGGTTTGATCAAAAAAGTGTCAAATACGGACCTCACCGTGATCCTGACGGGCGAAACCGGGACCGGAAAGGAGTTGGCAGCCCGCGTCATTCACGGGTTGAGCCGCCGCCACGCCGCCCCATCTTCGCTGCACCAGACGTCGGCATGGATCTCGTCAGCCAGGACGAACACGTCGTGGTCGGCGCAGAT
>CAYGBP010000037.1:9134-15056 GCA_964348105.1 uncultured Nitrospirota bacterium | reverse complement strand
TTCGTCGTGGTGGACTGTGGGGCCATCGCCCCCGACCTGGTGGAAAGCGAGCTGTTCGGCCATGAAAAAGGGGCATTTACCGGTGCCGTTGCCGCGCGGGAGGGCTCGTTCGAGCAGGCGAAAGGGGGAACGCTCTTCCTGGATGAAATCGGTGAATTGGGACTCGACCTCCAGCCGAAGCTCCTCCGGGTCCTGGAGCAACGGGAGGTGAAACGGGTCGGCGGAAATCAGATGATCCCCGTGGACGTTCGGGTCATTGCCGCCACCCATCGAGACCTGTCCAACGAGGTCAGAAAGGGAAATTTCCGGCAGGACCTTTTCTTCAGGCTGTCGGTGATCCAGATCCCGCTCCCGCCTCTTCGGGAGCGAATCGAGGACATTCCCCTTCTCATTGACCGGTTCTTACGGGACTTCCCCGGTTCGCAAGTCAATTCTTCCAGTGAAATCCCGAAGGAGGGGATGTCGGCCTTGCAGCAATACGCCTGGCCGGGAAACGTACGCGAGCTGCGCAACCTGGTGGAGCGCGCGATAACGCTGGGTGAGACAATGGACTTCAAGGGCCTGCTGGAATCCAGCCCGGTCCGCGGTGAGGCGGACCGCATCGACGGCGGACCCGCCGCACCCGCCTCCCTCGAAGAAGTGGAAAGGAATGCGATCATCGAAACCCTCAAGGCCACCAAAGGCAATAAGAAGGCGGCCGCCCGTAGCCTCGGCATCGCCTACTCCACGCTTTACGAGAAACTGAAGAAATACGGGCTTTAGGGCGGTTCGCGCCCGCATGCGAATCCCATTCACCGCCCCCCGATTCGGTCATCAGGGCTCCGATTTCCGGACGGGGTAGTCGCTTTTCGGATACGCGCCCGGGCGACATCTGGAGAGGCAATCCGCCACTCGACCGAAGGCCCCTCGGAAGGCCCCCTAATCTTCCCATTAAAACAACGCGTTAGCCGGGCAGCTCTCCCCAGCCCGCCATCCTCCCGCAGGGACCCCGTTTGAGCACGACTCTTGCTATATCAGGCGTCAGGTTCGGAATAGACCCTGACGGGCAAACGGGAGGAAGGTCATGAATCAGGATGGGTCATTTGAAAATCGAAAGGAAAACCCGGGACGTTTTCTGACCCTCGGGGTCTTGGGGGCCGCGGCATGCTGGACGCTGCTGATCCTGACGCAAGGCTACCGCTTTAACTGGGTCTATATCAGCACGGCCGCGGGTGCCTTGATCTGCGGGCTGCTTTGGTCCGCACACGCCGTGACCCGCAATGATTGGAGGGAGGGATCGCGGATTATCGGGGGAGGACTCTTCGCTGGGGCAATCGGCGGTGCCTTGGGAGGGTGGCTGGGTAACTGGGTCTTCAATGGCGTTCACCACCTGTTCGTCGATCGTCAAGCGGCCTGGGCCCAGAGCGGAGGCCTGCTGGGGCTTCCCCTGGGTTGGGGATTGATGGGCATGCTGATCGGGATGAGCAGTGCCTGGGGACCCGGGGCATCCGGAAAAACGGCGCGATGCGCGCTCTTCGGGCTGCTGGGAGGCATGACCGGGGGTGCGCTTTTCAACCTGCTCCGACAGGATTGGGGCGTTGCCGCCTTGCTGGCAGGACTTTTGTGCATCGGAGCCGCGGTCGGCCTGGGGTGGGGGATGCCACCCCGTGCGTCCGGTCCGACCCATTTACAGCTGATCGAGCGGGTCAGGGCCACGTTTGTCGTCGGTGCGCTCGGGCTCTCCACCCTGATCATGACGGTCCCCAATGAACTCCTGGCGTCCGCGGCTGACCCCCCACGAGGGGTCATTCGGCAGATCGACGTCTCCGGTTATCCCGAGGTTCGCATTGATGTCGCCCTCCCGAGCCATGGGGCCCCCCTCACTTCGAACGATGGTGAGATGGCCGCCACGGAGCGGTGGGTTATTCTGGAAAATGGGGTGAGGCGCGTGCCTGTAAGGATCGAGCGGCATGAATCCAGAAAGGCACTCTCCCTCTATTATCATTCCAAAACCGGCCATCACTTCGTCAATAAGATTCACCTCTCGATGCACCAGGGACAGGTCCCCTCCATGTCCACCCGGTCGTACGCCCGACCCAACAGCTCCATGTTCGATACCCCCGCGCCCCGGTGGACAAACCCGCCGGGTTGGGCCTACCCCATCCCCCTGATTATCCTGGTGGTCCTCATTCAACTCTCTCTTGTAGCCCGGCGCCGGGATGTGGCCAGGCTGCTTCTTCCCTTACCCTGATCCGGGGGCTGAGGGGGCGGGCCCGGGGAAATTAATACCTTGTAACCCATGCAGAGCCCCGCAAGAAGATCCCGCAGGAAACTTTCACCCATTGGACAGAATGGCAGCCCCATGATATATTTTGGACAGCAGGTCCCGCAGGATAAAGGATTCAATGGATAAAACCGTTTGGGAGATCAAAGATCCGACCGAAGAGCGGCTTCCCCCCAACCAAACCGAACCGCTAACCCGCCGTCTCCGACTTCGCAGAAACCCGGCGGTCGCCTTCAGCCTTTCCCTGCTTGTCTGGGGAGGCGGACAGTTCTACAACCGGCAGAAGGATCTGGGAACCCTATTCTTTCTCCTGATGGTCAATTATGCTCTATTCACGGCCCTCTGCATCATTTATTGGGATCCTTTCGCGCGGTGGGCCGCCTCGATATTCCCGTCGCCGTCCAGGGGATTTTTGATCGGGGGGGCCCTTTACCTTTCTTTCCTTCTGATCTGGATTACAAATGCCCTTCAGGCTTACTTCAAGGCGACTAAGACCCATGCCGGGCCATTCGAGGGCGTTCGCAAGCCACTCCTACCCCTGGTCTGCTCCCTCCTGCTGCCCGGATGGGGACAGATGCTCAACGGCCAACCCCGAAAGGGCTGTTTTCTCCTGGCCTTCACCTTTCTCGCGGGCTTGGCCGTCCCGCTTTTTTTCCTGACACCCGTAATTTGGCCCAGGCTGGAATCCCCAACGGAGAAATTTTTTCTCGAAGTGGTGCTGCTCTCGTCGGCCCTCCTAGTACCCCTCCTGGTCCTGCTCTGGGTGTTGGGTGCCTATGACGCCGTCAAAACCGGGTTCGATCCAATCAAAAAGGAACCGCTGCGCAAGAGGATTCATTATGCCGCGAATCGGGTCCGGATGAAGGGCTGGATCAACGGATTGATGCCCCATATCAGAACGACCTTGCTCATGGGCCTGCTCCTGGCGGCCGTGCTCTCCCTGGGCATCTACTTCTTCCCCAAGGCCGAGTACTATGAATATCTCGAGCGAATTCAGGCGGCATTGATGGACCAACAGATGACCTTGATTCCCCGGGCGATCGAGCACCTTCTCCCGGCGCCTCCTCATGCCTGAATCATTCACCTTTTTTCGGAGTCGGCCGCCCCGATTCGTTGCCCCCCCTCCGGGCAGCAACAGCCCCATCCAACCATCGCATTTCAAGACGGGCCCTGATCTAGACAAACCCGGCTCATTCTTATAAAATGAGATAAAGAAAGGCAGGCTGGGGATTCCTGGAGCCCTTGATCGCATGTTGAAGAACCTCTATGCAGGCCTATCGAATGTCGGGAAGGTGCGAACCTCGAACGAGGACAGCCTGGGACTCTTCCCGGATCAAAATCTCTTCCTGGTCGCGGATGGAATGGGCGGGCATGCCGCGGGAGAAGTCGCCAGTCGACTCGCGGTCGATACCGTTCAACACACCTTTGTATCCCCCCCGGAAGATACAGCGCCCGCGCAACCCGGAGAACGCCTCAGGAAGGCCATCGAGGTGGCCAACCTGAAGATCTATGAAATGGGGAAAAAAAAGGCCGAGTTAGCCGGCATGGGCACCACGATCGTCTCAGCCCACCTGAGTGAGGATACCGCCTATATCGGTCACGTCGGTGACAGCCGTGCCTACCTGATCCGTCTCAGCGAAATCAGCCAGATCACCAAGGACCACTCACTCGTGAACGAATATTTGAAGCGGGGGATGATGGGCCCAGACGAGGTGGACACCCACCCGCTCAAGCATGTGCTCAGCCGTGCGCTGGGAACCGCCCCGCATGTCGAAGTGGATATCCTGCCGCTGCCTCTGCAACCGGGCGACATCCTGTTGCTGTGCTCGGACGGGCTGACCAACACGGTGCCGGCGCAGACCATCTTCAAGACGATTCAGCAGCATGAAGGCAGCCTCGACAAGGCATGCCAGGCCCTGATCGACGAGGCCAACGCAAAAGGGGGAATTGACAACATCACCGTTGTGATTGTTCAGTGCCTGAATAACAAACGCGGTCCCGGGTAAACCCGATGCCCCCCATCTCGCTTAAGCTCGGCGCAGTCCTGCTTCTTTTTTTCATTGCCCTGTTCTTTTCCGGGGACTTGCTCTCCCTTTATATCCATGCCATCTGGTTCGAGGAAGTGGGTTATTTACCCGTATTCCTCAAGATCCTGTTCACGCAGATCTCCCTCGGGGCGATTCATACCGTCGGCTTTTTCCTCATCCTCTATCCCAATCTGAGGGCCGCCGAGCGGTACCGTTCCGGGCCGCGGGACCTTCAGGCCGAACCCGATCCGCTCGCCGTCATGATGAAGCCACTGGTCCTCGGCGGATCCCTCCTGCTGGCCCTGATCGTCGGATTGCAAGGGGCCAATCGGTGGAAGGAATATCTGCTGTTGTCCAACCCGACCCCGTTCGGAACTGCCGACCCCCTCTACGCCAGGGATCTTGGATTTTATGTCTTCGAGTTGCCATTCATCAGCTATCTGCAGGGTTGGCTCTCCTCCTCTGTCATGATGGTCCTGCTGTTCTGCCGGCCCTGGAGTTCCTGCTGCGCAAGAAGGGCACGATGTCGCAGCTGACGCAGCGCTCGGGCATGACCCACTCGCTGCTGTTCTGCGCCCTGATCTATTTTTACCGCCAGGGAATCAGGATGGACCCTCGGGGGCTATTTGTGGACCGTGGACCCAGGCGTCACCTAATTCTGCTGGGCGCCGCGTATATGGCCTTGCTGGCCTGGGGATACTACCTGGATTTTTATGACCTGCTCTATTCACCGCGGGGCGTGGTGTACGGCGCCGTCTATGCCGACACACATGGCCGGCTTCCCATGCTGTGGGTTGTGATGTTTTTCTCCCTGGGAGCGGCCGCGGTGCTCGCCTGGTCTGCTGCGCGTCGGGGGCTGGCGACCCCGGCGCTGGCCATCGGTTCCGTCTTTCTGGTGCACCTCGTGGGCGGCACGGTCTACCCGGAGTTTCTCCACCGCTTCCAGGTGGCCCCGAACGAGATCGTAATGGAAAAACCCTACATCGAGCATAATATCGAGGCCACTCGTTTTGCCTATGGACTTCATCGGATTGAATCCCAGGAATTCCCGGCAGCGGAGAATCTGACCGCGGCCGCCGTCAACAAAAATTCCCTCACGACCCAGAACATCCGTCTGTGGGACCATCGGCCGCTCCTGGCGACCTACCAGCAGCTGCAACAGATCCGGACCTATTACAACTTCGTGGACGTGGACAATGACCGATATGTCGTCGACGGGGAATACCGACAGCTGATGCTCTCGCCGCGTGAACTTTCATATGCGAACCTGCCGGGACGCACCTGGATTAACGAGCATCTCACCTACACCCACGGCTACGGCGTAACGGTCGGCCCCGTCAGCCGGATCTCCAAAGAAGGGCTTCCCGAATTTTTTATCAAGGACATTCCTCCGAAGGCCACCACCAACATCCAGGTCACCCGCCCGGAAATCTATTACGGTGAAATTCCGAACGATTATATCTTCACGCGCACCCAGGCAAAGGAGTTCGATTATCCGGCGGGCGCCGAGAATGTCTACACGACCTACACCGGAGAGGGAGGCGTCCCGGTCGAGTCCTTTCTTCGGACCGGCGATCTCGTACGTGCCGGAATCCCCGAAGTCCGGTGCACAGTCCACGCTGCCCGTGCCGT
>CAYGBP010000037.1:8618-9124 GCA_964348105.1 uncultured Nitrospirota bacterium | reverse complement strand
TCGAGTCCTTTCTTCGGAAGATTGCCTTGTCAGCCTATTTCGGCTCGCTAAAGATCATTCTGTCAAATGATATCAAGCCAGACAGCCGCATCATGTATTTCCGCAACATTACGGAACGGATCCAGAAGATCGCGCCCTTCTTGACATATGACCGCGATCCCTATCTGGTCATCACGGAAGAAGGGCAACTGATCTGGATGATCGACGGGTATACCACCACCGATAAGATCCCGTACTCCCAACCCCTTCCCAGGCTGGGCAACTACATGCGCAATTCGGTGAAGGTCACGGTGGACGCCTTTCACGGGACGGTCCGATTCTATATCAGCGACACCGAGGACCCCGTCATCCAATCGTATGCTCAGATCTTTCCCGGGATGTTTCTCACCCTGCAAGAAATGCCGCGGGACCTGAGGGCGCATATTCGCTATCCGCAGGACTTTTTCAGGGTGCAGGCCCATATGTATACCACGGATAGCTGCGTCTTCGGCAGCTTTCCGCTCACG
>CAYGBP010000037.1:7346-8608 GCA_964348105.1 uncultured Nitrospirota bacterium | reverse complement strand
ATATGTATACCACCTATCATATGCAGGACCCGCAGATCTTCTACAACAAAGAAGACTTATGGAACATACCGCAGAAAGACAATCGCGACATGGAGCCCTACTACACCATCATGAAGCTGCCGGGAGAGGCCAAGGAGGAGTTTATCCTGATGGTTCCCTTCACCCCGGCCAAACGCGACAATCTTTCAGCCTGGCTTGCGGCGCGGTCCGACGGGGCCCATTACGGAAAGCTCTTCGTTTATATCTTCCCCAAGCAGAGGCTGATCTTCGGGCCACGCCAGATCGAAAATCGCATCGACCAGGATGCCTACATCTCCCAACAGCTGACGCTGTGGGGCCAGCGTGGCTCACAGGTCATCCGGGGCAGCCTCCTGGTCATCCCGATCGAGAATTCCCTCATCTATGTCTCGCCCCTTTATCTCGCCTCCGCGGCTGCGGGTTCCCTGCCGGAGCTTCGGCGGGTGATCACGGCCTTTGGCAACCGGCTGGTCATGGAGGAAAACCTGGAGGCCTCGCTCAACAGCCTGTTCGAAGGCCAGGCGGTGTCCGGCCTCTTCGCCCAGCCCCTTCCCATCGACCGAAAAAAGGGCGCGGATGAGCTCATCCCATCGGCCTTGGAGGCCTATCGGCGCTCACAGGAGCTGCTGCGATCAGGCCGGTGGTCGGAATACGGACAGGCCGTCCAGCAGCTCGAATCCATCCTCAATGAGCTTGCCAATCGAGTCGGAAAAGAGTAGAATTTGTAGTTAATTATGATCCTCCTATGCGTAGCAAGTCCGATTTTGGATCGCCTTGCCCAGTCGCTTGAGCAGCAGCCCGTCCAGGCAATATTCGCTGGGTCCGGATCGCAAGCGCTGCAGGAGGCGGCGGTTCATCCCATCCGGCTGGCGGTCCTCCCGCTCGAGGCTCCGGCGGATGAATCCCTGGACCTTTTGCAGAATCTGCTGGAATTGAAAAGGGATCTTCCCGTGATGCTGGTTGCCTCTCCTTCCCTGTGGGAGCTCGGGCTTTCTCTTTTGAACGGGGGCTTGATCAATCATCTGGAATCCTCCGAAGACCCTGCCGTCATCGCGCTCAAGGTGGTGGAAATCGCCGGCGATCGGCCAACGTCTCGGGAAGCGGATCAACCCGACAGGCCTGCGCCCGACACTCTGGTCGACCCGGTACCCGTCGATCGGCTCGTCATGGCGCTGGCCCACCGGCTCAAAAATCCCCTGGTCTCCATTCGGACCTTCGCGCACCTGCTCCAGGATCGATTTGAA
>CAYGBP010000037.1:6893-7336 GCA_964348105.1 uncultured Nitrospirota bacterium | reverse complement strand
CGAGGAGAAGGAGCTTGGCGAGAAGTCAAAGAAGCAGCAGGAAATTGAAAAGATCGATTCCCTGATCGACCAGCTGATCGAATTTTCTGAGCTTCCCGCACCGTCTCTGGGCTTCCATCCCGTCCTCCCCCTGATCCGGGAGGCCGTTGAAAAAACCTTGGACAAGATAAAATTTCAAAGAATCGAAATCCACAATCGCCTGGATAAGGACAGCACCGTGGTTCGTGCCGACCGGGATCAGCTCACCCATGCCCTTGTTCAGTTGATGGTCAGCTTGAAGGGCACAAAGGGCGACGGCGAGGGCATCTCGGTGTCGCTGGACCGGGCGGAGCACCATCGTGGGGTTCAGATCCTACTTTCCACGACTGAGACCGCGTTTCAGGAAGATCCGCCCTTCTACGACCCGGAGCTTTTTATTGCCAAACGAATCATTGAGCGGCAGG
>CAYGBP010000037.1:0-6805 GCA_964348105.1 uncultured Nitrospirota bacterium | reverse complement strand
CCCGTGAGAGAAGGATGCACCGGCGGGCTTCCTATATCCCGAATCCCCATAAATCCGAGACCATCCCGGCCCAAAGATGAGAAGAATTCTAATCGTAGACGACGAGGCAAGCGTCCGGGAATCGTTAAAGCTGATCCTGAAGGATCACTACAAGGTCTTCCTGGCGGAAAACGCAAAGGATGCCTTCTCCATCTTCGAACGCGAAAGTCCTCACCTGATCCTCCTGGACATCATCCTTCCGGAGATGGACGGTATTACCGTCCTCAAGAGAATCCGTGAGCTGGACAATGCCGTCCCCGTCATCATGCTGACGGCCACGCGCATGGTCAAGACGGCCGTGGAGGCGATGAAGATCGGGGCGACGGACTACCTGAGCAAGCCCTTCGACATTGAAGAACTCAAGCTGATCATTGAAAAGGCAATCACCACCAAGGACCTGGAGCAGGAAGTCCGCTATCTGCGCTCCGAGGTCAGCCGGCGTTATAGCTTTCCGAACATCATCGGGCGAAGCCGGGAGATGCAGGAAATCTTCGCCAAGGTGGAGCAGGTGGCCGACAGCCGGACCACCGTCCTGGTAACGGGAGAGAGCGGGACGGGCAAGGAGTTGGTCGCCCGGGCGCTGCATTACAACAGCTCCAGGCGCCATAAGCCCTTTATCGCCATTAACTGCGCCGCCCTGCCGGACTCCCTCATTGAAAGCGAGCTGTTCGGCCATGAAAGGGGGGCTTTTACAGACGCCCAGGCCCGAAAGATCGGCCAGTTCGAGCTTGCCGAGAATGGAACCATTTTTCTGGACGAGGTGGCCGATCTCTCACAGGCGACTCAGGCCAAGCTGCTTCGCGTCCTGCAGGAGAAGGAGTTTACCCGGGTGGGCGGGACCCGGATGATCCGGGTGGATGTGAGGCTGATCGCGGCCACGAACAAGAATCTGGAACAAGCCCTTAAGCAGGGGGCGTTTCGAGAAGACCTTTACTATCGGATCAATGTGGTCCCCATCCATCTCCCCCCGCTGCGCGACCGCAAGGAGGACATTCCCTGGCTGGCGAACCATTTCTTCACCAAGAAGGCCCAGGAAGAAGGGTGGGCCGTGAAGAAGATCGCCCCGGAGGCTTTGGAACTGATGCTAAACTACGATTGGCCCGGAAATGTCAGGGAATTGCAGAACGTCATCGAGCAGGTGGTCACCCTCTGTCCGCACGAACAGGTGACCGCCGACGACCTTCCCATTCTTATCCGAAGAACCCCCAAATCCCAGTCGCTCAAAGAGCAGACACTCACGGGGAAGCTCCCCTTCGAGCGGGCCGTCACCGAATTTGAGCGGGACATTATCCTGGAGGCCCTCAAGAAAACGCGTTATGTACAGACGCATGCGGCAGATTTGCTGGGAATCAGCCGGAGAATTTTAAAGTACAAGATGGATTCCCTGGGCATCTCCCCTCCCAGAGACGTTTGAAATTTAAATCAGATCGTTTCGCTTCAAAAAATCCAGATCGATTCTGCCTTCGGCCGGCGCGGCGGGTTCTCTGCGCATCAGCCGTTCCACATATTTGCCCAGCAGGTCGCCTTCCAGATTCACGGCGTTCCCCACGGTTTTAAGCCCCAGCGTCGTTATCTTCGCCGTGTGGGGGATCACACAGACTGAAAATTCTTTATCGCTCAGATCCACGATGGTCAGGCTGACACCGTCCACCGCGACCGAACCCTTGCGGACGCAGTACCGCAGAACGGGTTCAGGGGCCTCAATGGAGAGGAAAATTGAATCGCCATCCAACTTTCGATCCCGAATCCGGCCTACTCCGTCCACGTGCCCAGTGACCAGGTGCCCGCCGAGCCGGTCGTTGAGCCGCATCGCGCGTTCCAGATTGACCCCGTCTCCGGCCTTCAGCCCGCCCAGGTTGCTCACGGCCAGAGTCTGTCCGGACACCTCGACCTGCAGCATCCCCTCGCCGACCGCGACCGCCGTGAGACAGACGCCGTTCACGGTCAGACTCGCCCCCACCTGCAGGTCTTCGAGCACCGCCTTCGCGAGCACCGATATTCGAACACAACCTGCCGCCGAGGGGCGATCCATCGACTTTACCACACCGATTTCTTCAATCAATCCGGTAAACATTCCCGTGACCTCCCGATAAAAATTATAGCCTCCAAACGCAAGGAGTTCAATGAGTTCAAATGATTCCTATCTGACCATGATGACGAAGAGGGCGCAGCCCAGCAGAAGGATCAGGCTGATCAATCCGAATGCCATGGAATAATCCAGCAGCCCGATCAACACGCCGGCCAGAAGAGGGCCACTCGCATGCCCGATATCCATGATGGTGCCGAAGGCACCCATGGCCGAGCCCAGCGAACCCGCCCGACTCAGGTCGGCCACCAGCGCGGAGGTGGAGGAGGTGACAATGGCTTCTCCCATCCCGAAGGCCGCCGCCAGCAGGAGCAGGGCGTGGAGCGAGTCAAATGACGGAATGATCGCAAAGGAGCCGGCGCACACCAGGAGCCCCGCAACGATCAGGGGCCTCCGGCCCATCCGGTCTGAAAGCCTTCCCATCGCAGGCCGGGCCACGAGGGCGGCCACCCCCTGAACGCCGAAGAGAAGACCGACCTCGCCGGCCGTCAGCCCGACCGTTACCCCATAGATCGGCAGGAAGGCCATCAATGCGCCTGCCGCCAGCATCTGGACCGCTTCCATGGCGCTGGTTACAAGGATTTTGGGATCCCCCGCAACGGTTTTCATCTCACCCCAGAACCGCAGCAACACGTCCGAGGGACCGGCAATGGGACCCTCCGGCGGGGATTGTTTTTCAATCCGCAGAAAGAACGACAGTCCAAGCGGAAGCAGGCCGATCAGACCGCACGCCATGAATGCGGATGAAAATCCCACGAGGCCCACCAAGGCACCCCCCGCCATCGGACCCAAAAGCTTGCCGAACTGTGTGCTGGAGGAATACCACCCGAGAAACTCCCCCCGTCTCGTCGGAAATCCGTCGGCCACCACGGCCATGGCCACCGGGGCGAAGAGGGCCGTCGCCAGCCCGTGGACAGCCCGCACACCGATCAGGGCATAGACGTCTCCCACCCCCATGTAGGCAAAGGGCATCAGGGCGAATATGAAGACGCCGATCAGCAGCACCAACCGCCGACCGATCATATCGGCGACGATACCGGATGGAAACTTGATAAAGATGCCTGTAATCGTCGATACCGAAACGATCAGACCGATCATCTCTGGAACGGCACCCAACTCGCGGGCAAACAGCGGCAGGACCGGCGTGCGGACGAAATTATAGCTAAAATAGCTCAGCAATCCGATGATGCACAGAAACAGAAAGGAACGATTCACGGATCTTGGATCCATCGCTTTGCAAAAAAGCCGTCCCGCAGGGAAGGGCAAAGCCGTGACCCGACAACCAGGGGGTCAGCGTCTCTGCATCGGATTCACTGAATTAAACGGAAGACCGCCCGCGAAGGGAAAGCGCTCGACGATCTAAAAGCGAACGGCAAGCAGGTGCAGGCGATACTCAATCCTGGGGCCTTGATCGTCGGGACCGGACCGCAGCGCAACCGCCTGTGGGGTGGGAAGGCTCCAACGGATTCGTGAGTCCTCGATCATTGCCAGCGGCCGGGTCGCCGTATAAACTCCGTACGCCGTTCCGACGATCACCCCCACGCCCGCCCCGATTGCAATGTAGTTCAAGTGGTCCTCCGGCTCTTCCGTAAATGCCAGCGCGGCCGCACCCACCAACGCCCCGGCCAGACCCCCATAAACGCCGTTTTGAAATATATCCACAATCGCGGGATCCTGCGCAAAGGCAGTTCCCGTCAACAGGACCATGAGCAGGCACAAACTGATCAGGCAGCGAGTCCACTTGGTCATTCCTTTAACCTCCACCGGTTCGCTTGGTTCAAACATACCCTTCCAACATCACGTCAGGGCCAAGCCTGCGAATTTTCAGGTTGCGAATCGCCAGCGATTCAGACAAACGCCGAGGGGAGACCCCGCCCAGTGATCCGACGGCGTCCCGCCCCCCGATCAGCCTCGGGGCCAGGATCAGGACGACCTTGTCGACGACTCCATCACGCAACGCCGAGGCATTCAGTTCCGAGCCGCCCTCGATGAGTACGTTCATAATCTGCATTTCGGCCAGCACCCGCATCAGCTCGTCAAGGTCGACCCGCCGACCGCACCCCTTCACCTGCAGGATCCTGGCACCCTTCGCCTCCAGCCTCCGGGCACGGAAGCGATCGGCGCCGTTCGTAGCCGCGATCCAGGCCGTTCCGGCAGGCCCCTCTCGAAGGATTCTGGCGGTCGGGGGGGTCCGCAACCGGCTGTCCACCACCAGGCGGATGGGCTGCCGGCCGTCTGAGAGACGGCGCCGAGCGGTCAGCCGGGGGTTATCTTTCAGAAGGGTGCCGACCCCGATCATCACGACGTCTGCCTGTGCCCTGAGGCGGTGGACATATTCGCGCGCCCGCTCCGAGGTAATCCATCGGGACGCTCCCGAGGCGGTCGCGATCTTTCCGTCCAGGCTTTGGGCGATCTTCATCACCACGAACGGCCGGCGGCGGGTCATGTATTTGCAGTAAGACTCATTGAGCCGGACCGCCTCCTCGGCCAGGACGCCTTCCCGGATCCGCACACCCGCACGGGCCAGGAGTTTGAGTCCCCGGCCCCGGACCGACGGGTTCGGATCCCTCATGGCCACCACCAGTCGTGAGATCTTCGCCCGCGCAAGGGCTTGAGCGCATGGCGGGGTTCGCTTCTGGGTATGGGCGCAGGGCTCCAGATTGGTATACAAGGTGGATCCGGCAGCCCGGCCCCCCGATCGATTCACGGCCTCGATTTCCGCATGAAGGCTCCCCGGTCCCCGGTGATAACCGCGGCCGATGATTCGACCCCGCCGGACCAGAACCGCGCCCACCATCGGATTCGGACTGGTCCTTCCCCGCCCCTTTTCGGCCAGCTTCAGGGCAAGGCGCATGAACTCCTCATCAGTCATACGCCTTGAGTCTCTCTCCTCGACCCTGCCGGGCATCCTTTAATTTCGCCTGGGCCGCGGCCAGGCGGGCTATCGGAACCCGATAAGGGGAACAACTGACATAATCCAGGTCGATTTCATGACAGAATTCCACGGAGCTGGGTTCTCCCCCGTGCTCACCGCAGATACCGATCTTCAACCCTTTGCGGACGGACCTTCCCTTCTCGACCCCCATCTTCATGAGTGATCCCACGCCCGATTGATCAATGGCCACGAAGGGATCACCGGGAAGAATCCCTTTTTCGACATAAAATGGGAGAAACTTCCCGGCGTCATCCCGACTCAATCCGTAGACCGTCTGGGTCAGGTCATTGGTTCCAAACGAAAAAAATTCGGCCTCTCGGGCGATCTCATCGGCCACCAATGCGGCACGGGGAAGCTCGATCATGGTGCCGATGGTATATCCCACCTTGACCCTGTTGGCCTCCATCACCTTCTTCGCGGTCTGCTTCAGGAGCACCTTGAGCTTTTCCAGCTCCTTGACGTGTGCGACCAGGGGGATCATGATTTCGGGAAGCACTTTGATCCTCTTCTTGGAAAGCTGGCATGCCGCCTCGAAAATGGCCTGCACCTGCATCTCGTAGATTTCCGGATAAGTAATCCCGAGACGGCATCCGCGATGGCCCAGCATCGGATTGAATTCGTGCAATGATCGGTTTTTATCTCTCAGCATGCTGACCGGGACGTCCATCTCGCGGGAAAGCGCCTCCAGCTCTTCCTCCGCATGGGGCAAAAACTCATGCAACGGCGGATCCAGCAGCCTGATGGTAACCGGCAGACCCTTCATCTCCCTAAAGATCCCCACGAAATCTCCGCGCTGCATCGGCAGGAGCTTGGCCAAAGCCCTTTTGCGCTCCTCCACCGAATCGGCCAGGATCATCTCCCGCACCGCCTTGATCCGATCGCCTTCGAAGAACATATGCTCGGTCCGGCATAACCCGATCCCTTCGGCGCCGAATGCCCGGGCGACCTTGGCATCGTGCGGCGTATCCCCGTTCGCCCTGACCTTCAGACGCCTGACCTTATCCACCCACCCCATCAGGGTCCTGAAATCCCCGCTCAGGGTCGGCTGGATGAGGGGCGCCTCCCCCTGAACCACCTCCCCGGTGGAGCCGTTCAGGGTTAGGAGACCGCCTTCCCGGATCACCTCCCCTTCCACCGAAAACAGCTTCTTTTCTTCATCGATGCTCACCGTGCTGCACCCGACCACACAGGGCTTGCCCATGCCCCTCGCCACCACGGCGGCGTGCGACGTCATGCCGCCGCGGGCCGTTAGGATCCCCTGGGCCGCGTGCATCCCTCCGATGTCTTCGGGCGAGGTCTCGGCCCGCACGAGGATCACGCGCTCGCCGCGCTCCGCCATTCGCTCGGCATCCTCGGCCGTGAAGACCACCTTGCCGACCGCCGCACCGGGCGAGGCCGGAAGTCCTCTCGCGATCACGCGCACGGAAGCCTTGGCGTCGATCATGGGGTGAAGCAATTGATCCAGTTGCTGAGGATCGACTCGTTGTATGGCCATCTTCTGATCAATCAGCCTTTCCTTGACCATTTCGACGGCGATCCGAACGGCAGCCGCCGCGGTTCGCTTTCCCACCCGGGTTTGAAGCATATACAGCTTGCCTTCCTGAATCGTGAACTCCAGGTCGAGCATGTCCTTATAATGCCGCTCCAGCTTCGCATAGATTCGATTCAATTCGCTGTAGGCCCTGGGAATCTTCACCTTGAGCTCTGATATGGGCATCGGGGTCCGGATCCCCGCCACGACATCT
>CAYGBP010000036.1:22566-23739 GCA_964348105.1 uncultured Nitrospirota bacterium | reverse complement strand
ATCGTCGACGGGGACCTGCCCGGTGAAAACGACGTGCGAAGAAAGCCCGTGCCGCTCGATCTCTCCGTGGATCGTGAGATTGTCCCTGCTCAGCCCGCCGGCCATCACGAGTCTGATGGAATCCATATTCCGCCTCAGGATTGCCATCGCCTCCAAAAGACGGCCTATATTTTTCCTGGGATCGAATCCGCCAACGTAGAGCAGGTAGTCACCGTTTGGAATCCCGTATTGCGCCCGTGCCTTGCGAATGAGATCGGATTCGTGGCATGGATAGAATTCCTCCCCCACCCCGTTGTAGATGATCCTAATCTTTTCCCCTGAAATGCCGAAGAACTCCTCAATGTCTGTGGCGGTGCACCTCGAGACCGCGACGATCCGGGTTGCCTCCTTCAGGGTCCTCCGGGTCCGGAGCATCGACCAGCGCTCCCCGAAGAGGCGTTTCGAGAACTGCGGATACCGGGCCAGGGCCAGGTCGTGTACTGTAACGACACTGCCCGCCCTTCCCTTTGCTCGAACCTTAAAACTCGTGCCATGGTATACATCAATCCGGTCCCGCCTCGCCTTCCATCCGCACAACGCACGATGGACGCATTCGACGCGAACCTGTCCCCCGGGCTTCATCTGTTCCAGGCACCGATCCTTCGTCACCGTATTGTACAGGATATACTGGTTCTCGTCGTCGATTCGAAGCATGGCTCGGACGAGATGATACGCATAGTTCCCCACCCCCGCTCGCGACAGGACCATCGGATTTGCATCAATTCCGATCCGGATCTTTCCCATATAACCTTTCCCACATCCTCGCATATTTAAGAAATGTATAAAGGCTGGCCATCACGCCAATGATCATTCCCCGAATTCCTTCCCGATACCCTCGTTTGACGAAGTATATCTTCAAAAAAGTGCTGGCAGGCCTCACCAGCAGGTCTCCCCCACCGATCCGTTTTACCTTTCCCTGGTGCTCTTGCGACATCAACTCCGCATAGGAACTGATCTTGGTCAGCCAATGACCCAACCCATGATACGAAAAATGGTCCAGGGGATGCGACAGCACTCCGGGCTCCCCCTGAAGCAATAGGTTTTCATGAAGCCGCTTGTTGTTATACCTCGCCTTCGCCTTTCTGAAAAGCCTGATCTGAAGGTCCGGATATTGGGCGGCCTCCTTGACCCACT
>CAYGBP010000036.1:16022-22556 GCA_964348105.1 uncultured Nitrospirota bacterium | reverse complement strand
ATCCTTTCCGTCCCTGGACACGATTTCCTCAATCTCTGCCTTGAGTTCGGGCGTGACCCGCTCATCGGCATCCACCACCAGAATCCATGGGCCCTCAGCCTTGTCAATACCATAGTTCTTCTGCGGACCGTATCCTGGCCAATCGCGCTGAAAAATCTTATCCGTATATTTTTTGCATATTTCTAGCGTCTGATCCTTGCTGAAGGAATCCACCACCACGATTTCGTGGGCCCACTTGACACTCTCCAGACATTCCTGAATATTGTACTCCTCGTCTCGCGTGATTATGACAACGGAGAGGTTGCGCACGGGATTATCGCCTATCATGAATCACCCGCCTCCTGACCATTTCTTGTGATGATTACCCCGAACGCTCGATCGATTCAGAATGACGCCTCGGAGGGACAGCGTTTCCAGGATCCTGACGCATTCCGGTGGTAGCCGCCGGAATGCCCCCATTACGACACAGATTGATCGAGCGAGACCCTGCGGCAGCACTCGGCGCAACCCGGGCTGAAGACACTGGCATCGGCCGGCCACCGTCCTGCAGGGCCCACCGATACCACGCTAAAGCCGGTTTTTGCAAATATCCAGCAGGTAGTCCGCCCGTCGCTCGCAGGTATGATATTTCATGAGATGTTCGTACCCTTGCGAAGCGATTCTGTCCCTTTCTTCTTCGTGACTCAGGTAGTATCGGACAAGCTCCATCAGGTCGGAGAGTTCCTCCTTACAGAAGACGGCATGCCTTTCATGCTCGAAACAATGTGGGATTGAAATGTCAGGCCTCTCCGAAATCAACAACGCCTTGCAAGCGGGTATCTCCCAGAATCGCAAAGTATCAAATCCGCCCCCGCGAATAGATACCGAGATCTTAGACCTTCGCAACTCCCCATAATACTCATCATGGCCCACACGACTGCTGGGATCCTTTGGGGTGTAGATGCCGCCCACAAAGCGGCACCCCTCCATCCCCTTCAGAATTCCATACGCCTTATGCCGCTTCCGGCTATCCTTGCTCCACGCAAAGCCCCGAAAGCTCACATCAATATCCCGATCGCTCGCCCGGACCTTCGGGATCTCCTGCACAATAGCCGAAAAGGGCAACGGATACGTCGACTGAAAAAGCCCTTTATTGTAATGAAAGCTCCGTAAATAATTATAGTAGTCCTTGAACCTGCGGACCCGCTTCCCACCGCCCCAGATGTATTCCCTCTTAAAATAAAGGGCGACGGAGTAGCGTTCGGCCAACTCATACCTGATCCGTGCGTCATCCTCTCCGTCCAGGAACACGAGAGGAGGGAGGTGACTGGCCTTTCGGAGGGACTCCAGGCTCTTCTGAGGCCCCATTCGCGGGGACGAGACACAGATGAAGTCGAAATACTTTTCGCCCAAAAGGCCAAGGACGTCCTGCTGGCGATGGTCCGATCCGGGGGATTGGGGTAGATACCAAAGCTTTTTTGAGGGGTCGTGATAAATCTGCTTGCAAGGATAATCGACGACCGCACTGTCCCCCAAGGTCATTCTCAGGCCCGTATAGATCTGGTCCGCCAGGTAATCCGGCCCCGGATCTGTCAAATAGAGTATTTTCATTCCTCTGATTCAACTGATCCGGCGGGCGATGCACACAAAGGACCAGTCCGGAATCACGGTTTCGCATTTAATAATCTCAAAACCTCCGATCACGCCCAACAACCGTTGATAGCTCTCAGGGGTGAAGGCATGCTTGTGCGTGGGATCCAGAACAATCGTATTGATATTCGATTCATCCGGCAGGACGTTCGCCATAAGACCGCCGATCTTGATGACACGTTTCCACTCCTGCAAAGTCTTGACCACATCCACATAATGCTCAAGGTTATGCCGGGAGATCACAAAATCCAGCTCTCGATCTTTGAACATATTGAGTTCATCACCTGACGCATGGATGTCAGCCACACTGATCCTTCCGTTCACGCACCCATACCTCCCCTTTTCACCCCTGGGAATAATGTCGACTCCGATGCAATTCTCCGAGGTCTTCCGATGGCCGCAGCGGAACTTTCTCTTAAGCCTGCCGCCATCCGGGGTGCGTCCCCATTTTTTCAAAAATTCATCCCGGTTATGCCGGGCATAATCAAAATCCTGCTTCTTCTTGATTTCATCCTGAGTCTTCATGCTGAAATGATGGATAAGGCATGAACCCGTCGTCGCCATGGACACCCCCTCAGACCGGCATCTCCAGAAGAAATCGATGTCCTCGCACCCCCCATAGATAAACCGTTCATCGAACCGACCCACCCGATCAAAGACTTCGCGCCGGATCAACATGCAGCAAGCGTTCGCCCCCTTCGTCCTGAGGCGACGACAAGCCGCGGTATAGCTTGATGCGTAGGCGGAGAGGTCGTAATTCAAGTACCCTTCTGCAATCCCCGGGCTGGCAATATCGTGGTTGCCTGCCTCCATGAATCTGATCAACCCCGACAACCAACCCCCGGTGACCACAATATCGTTATTGATGATGCAAACGTATTTTCCCCGAGCCAGATCAATGCCCTGGTTCCACGCAACGGCGCAGGCCTTGTTCTTCTAGTTTAAGAGGATCCTTGCATCAATCGTCTTCAGGTACTCCGGGGTCCCATCAGTAGAGCCATTATCCACCACGATCAATTCATACGGGACGTCCGTACAATCCCGGATGGACCGAAGGCACAGCCGGGTGTAATCCAATTGGTTATAGGTTGCCAGAACGATGCTGACCTTATCCTTTGAATCCATGCAACAGGACCTCCTTATAGAATCTCCAGTTCAACCACCGATTGCGCCTGGGCCCCAGGCGTCCGGTCCTGCCGATTCGTTCCCGCATGACCTTCGGATGGCTTCCACCGAAATTCTTGAGGATGCTGTATTCCTTGAAATCATAGGCATCCTTCTCGAGCCGTCTTGCCTGCTCCTCCGGCACTGCATCGCCGTGGTAACGAGAGGCCTGGTACTTGATTTTCTCCAGCAGAACGCGCGAGTCCTTTACATATCCGTAATGATACATCCTTGCTCCCGATGGCGGGCAGCGCGCCTTGTCCCTGGGCTTGAGGAATTCTCCCGTATCCTTGTTCGAAAAACCCACGGCATCCCCGCATGAAACGATCCTTCCGTTGTTGCGAATAATTCGCACCGCGCGGCGGTAAAACCACGGGTGAACGGAGTAATAATCCCCGTAAAAATGCAGATAGCGAAAGGTCAACCCGAGGATCGAGGGATTGTTGATGTACTGTTCCATGCTACGGACCAAAACGGGCAGATCCTCTTCATGAACCACCTCGTCGGCCTGCAGATAAAAGGCCCAATCCCCTCTGCATTCCTTCAAGGCGATATTCGTCTGCTCCGATAGAATCAGGCCATCCTTTTTCAGGTCCTCATTCCAGACCGAATGCACGATTTTGATCTTGTCGCTTCGAATCGATGCGATCAATGCTTCCGTCTCATCGTCCGACTTGCCCACATTCACGATGTATTCGTCAACAATCGGGAGGATCGACAAGATTGATTCCACCGCAGGAAAATCATATTTGATTATGTTTCGGCAGAACGTAAATCCGCTGATCTTCATCGGGATCTCCCAGGCACATCAAGGTTGGATCGGCCCCCGGATCATACCCCCAACAGGTCGGCGTATAACACCTCAAAACGATTCAGCCCTTCTTCATTCGTATAGCGCGCGGCGATTTTCCTGCCCTGCTCCCCCATTTTCTTCATCATTTCCTGATGATCGAGAAGTGCGGATATCTTCTCGGCCAGAGCCGAGGAATCGTCGACGGGCACGATATAACCGCTTGCACCGTCGACCACAGCCTCGGCGATCGATCCAACCGGGGTGGCGATGACCGGCTTGCCCATCGCCATGGCCTGCAGAATGGATTGAGGCAGCGTATCCCCCTCCGTCGAAGGATGTACAAAGATGTTGAGCGACTGATACACATCCAACAGGTCCTCCCGAAATCCCAGAAGATGCACGTAGTCGGACAACCCCAACTCCCGGATCAGGGATCGAAGATTCGCCTCTTCAGGGCCCTCCCCCACGATCACAAAGCCGACCTCCTTGGATTCACGGACAACCCGACTGGCGGCATGGATCAAGTTACGATGACCCTTGTAATGCCGAAGGTAGGCGATGATTCCGACCAGTCGATGCGATCGCGGGAGCTTGAGCTCGTCTCGGAGGTCCGAAAAGGCCGGCTTCGGTTGAAACAGGGTTTGATCGTACCCGATCGGAATACCATGCACCTTGCTGCTGTTTAGACCATCCCGTTCAATCAACCCTTTTCGAACAATCTCTCCGCCCGTTACCACAACCCGATCGACCAATCTCGTGTATAACAGCCTCGTGAAAAAGCTCTTCTTCAATGGAGCGGAGATATGCCTGATCCGAATAAAGCCCGGCCTTCGCTTTGCGATCCTGACCGCAACCGACAACAACCAGTTATCCAGGGAGCTGTTGGATTGGACAATATCGATGCCGTAGCGGTGAATCAGCCCGACCAGATCCCGCACCGCCTTGACCGGATTGGATTTTGACATCCGGACCGGCTCCAGGGTGAGCCCCGTGTCCCGCGCCGGGCCGACCATGGGGCTGTCGGGCTGAACGACCACGATCACCCGGTGCCCCCTGGCCTTCAGCCCCCGGGCATATCGCAGGGTGGCCAGCTCCTGCCCGCCCATGGCCTTGGTCGATTCCACGTACAGGATGGATAGGGGATTCACTTGCCGGTCCTCTGCAATTCCCACAGCTTCGCGTATTTGATGAAGGTATAGTATGTATACAAAATGGACAGAATCAGCCCGATATGCCCATCCCGGAAACCCTGCCGCAGCAGATACATCTTCACAAAATTAAAGGCCGGATGTGTCAGCAGCTGGTGGACCCTGAAGCGACGGCCATCCTTGAGCATCTGCTGCGATTTCAGGGTGGTATACCGCTCCATCTTTCCCAGAAATTGGTTCAAGTTATGGTAGGTATAATGCATGATGTGCGAGCGCAGATAGGCCCGCCGGCCGCCCGCCACGAGCTCGAGATGATCATCGTTGAGCACCTCGGTATACCGCCCTTTTTTTCGATGGAACAGCTGCATGGAGCGATAGTCCGGGTACCAGCCACAGTGACGGACCCAGTATCCCAAAAAGTGGCTCTTTCGCGGGATCGAATAGCCGTCTGCCGACGGGCCGGAGCGCAATAATTCTAGAATTTCATCCTTGAGCGGCTCCGTGACCCGTTCATCCGCATCCAGGCTCAGGACCCAGTCATGTTTTGCCTCATCAATCAACATGTTCCTGAGTTTGCCATAACCCACGAAACCATGCGAGATGATGCGGTCCGTATATTGCCTGCAGATCTCGCCCGTTCGATCCGTGCTGTACGAATCCAGGACCACAATTTCATCCGCCCAGCGGACGCTTTCAAGGCAGTCCTTGATGTTTCGTTCTTCATTGTATGTAATGACGATGACGGATAACGCTGCCACGGCGAATCACCTCGGCGATCGGCATGGGGAAAAACAAGCGGATGATTCCTGCATTGCCCGGATCACTGGATCTTTTGTAAGTATCCGCTTGGGTTATATGTGAAGAAGAATTTCTCTCTTTTTCTGTCCACGGCGAAATCCTGCCGCTGTCTGAGGAATTTCTGGACGGCCTCCATCGGGCCCGGCCCGAAATCCGGGCTAACGGGATGGCCATTGAGATTTGTATCCTCAACAATCATGTAGCTCCCTTTTGTGACCAGTGGACTGTAGGTGTGCAATTCTTCAAGGACATGGTCCATGCTGTGATCGGAATCCAGCACCACCATGACGGTCCGCTTATCACGGGCCATTTCCCGCACTTGGTCCACGATTTCCCGAGAGGTCGAGGAACCGAGCAGATATTTGATTCTGTCATGCTGAGGCCGATCCGTTCGGTCACGGATATCAATCGTCACGATGTTGCCCTGTTTGACGATATCACACATCGAGGCCATGTACAGGGCGCTTCCCCCGTCCGCCGTCCCGCATTCGATGATAAAGTCCGGTTTGATCTCAAAGATGATTTCCTGATAAACCCAGAGATCCAGGGGACATTTTCGCACATGAACCCCCAACCAATAGGTGCCGTCGAAGATCTCTTGAGAGCCGTAATAAAGCTGGTGATAGCGATTCACAATATCGCGATACCGTGAAGGATCCCGATCGTCGTAAGGAAAAAACCGGTTCCGAATCTTTCGCACCGTTTTTTGGACCTGGCGGAGAACAGCCATAGTTTTTACACCTCCCCAAATAGTCGGTTTACGCCTTCAAGCCTCTACACACGCCGGATGAGCAATCCATGCCCCCGGAAACGGCAATAATCGGATAAAGGCTCCATTCACGAAGCGATCGGGATAAATCCGTGAAACGTTCCCATCCAGTAGGGAAGCAGGTAGTCCACCCCAGAGTATTCCTGGCGGCCATCGCCCCCCGTTTCGATCCTATATGGATTTTCCTTCCATTCAAAAACGTCGGGCGGCCTCAGATTCATCGGGACCGGCTC
>CAYGBP010000036.1:9140-16012 GCA_964348105.1 uncultured Nitrospirota bacterium | reverse complement strand
GACCGGCTCGCACGACTGTTTCCTTCCAAATCGATCCGATCGAAAGGCGACACAAAGGCCAGCCAGTTCATCCGGATCTCGCGGCCAATTCCGCCGATCAGCCGGGTAGAGCCTAAGCGTTTGAAGCGCATCCGACATCGCCCGAGCATTTCCCGGTTTCTCCGGAGTGAGGGCGTGGTAAATGACGCTGAACAGGGGATTACCCTCGCTCCGCACCACATTCCAAGCGCGCTCCAAGCTCTTCCGGTAATAAGAAAGCAGATCGGGATCTTCCTCCGACCTCATCAAGGTGTAATAGGCCAGGAACGCAAGGTTATTGTCGGAGTGGTTCACGCCCGTGAACAGCTCCCACCAGGGATCCCGGGCCTTCACGGCGCGCTTATGATATTTTTTCTCCTCCACCAGGAAACGGTAGGCCTCGGAAAATCTATCATCCCCCGTCATCTGCATGGCCGACTTGACCAGTGCCAGGGCGATCAATGCATTCAAGGGCTCGGCCAGCAGCCCGGTGGTGAAGTCGCCGTGCTTGGTTTGCTCGCCGTCGATATCAACGATTCGCATTCCGTTACGAATGACATGATCCGCGATTAAGGCGACCTGCCCGGAAATCGCGCCCTTCAGGCCTTTGTCATCCAGCAATTCGTAGGCGACCGAATAGCCGAATATCACCCCGTCCACCTGATCGGCGCTGACATCCCCCAGCCATTGATAGTCCGAGAACGGACCCACGCCTCTGTGCCATTCCGCTCCCAGCGCGTTGTCCTCACCCTCCCACCGCCTCACGGCCCGGCTCAGCAATCCCGGCACCCCGTTGACCTCCTGGAGGAGAACCAACCCCTCGACGAGCCTTGCGGCCCGACCCTTGGCGGCTGGGTCCCCGGTCACGGCGTAGCGGAAGGCCTGGGCAGCGAGATAGCATCCCGACCAGATGGCCATGTCGGCATACCCCATCCCGAGCACCTCGTCGGATTCCGGCGACGCCAGCCCGATTCCGTAGGCCAAGAGCCCCTCCGGCGTCAAATGACGGACCCCGATCAAGGCCTCCAGTTCTGATGCCTTTTCTTCAAGCGAGAGCGAGGCGGAATCGCCGCCGCGAACCTCGACCGGGACGGACGGCGGAGGAACGGGCGGCCTCGCCGTGCCGCTACAGGCCGGCAGGATTGCCATCCCCATCAGGGCAAAAAGCAACCCCCGGCAAGATGAATATTCTCTAAAAAATGCCAAAATCTACCTGGCAGACGGCGCGGCGAAACCTTTCGCCTTCTTCCGCGATCTGGCTATCCGAAATAGATCGATTTAACCACCATCAGGACCAGACAGGCGCTCACGGCAGCCCAGGCGTTATATTCCCGGTGGGACATGACCCGGCCCCACTCGAACTGCCCACGGCTTGCGGCGAAGTTTCCGAGCCTCGGGAACAGGCCCGCGACCTTGCTGGCATAGGCCTCGAATTCCTGGCCGAAGCGGTCTCGTAAAAACCGTTCTTCCTCCGCAATCGTAGAATAGTAGATCAATCCCAAAATGGCCAGAAGCGGGAGAAACAACTCCAGCCGTCCCCCCATCGTCACAAAGCCAAAGGCGATCAGTAGATTTCCAAGATAGAGGGGGTGCCGAACGATGGCATAGGGCCCTTCCTGCGCGAGGGCCTGGTTTTTCGATATGGAGCCTGAAGACCAGACCCGCAGCCCCAAACCGGCGATCACGGCGGGAATCCCCGCCAGGATAGTTACGCCGGTGGGAGCGGCAAACGCGTACAGAATCACCCCACCCAAAATGCTCAGAACGACGCGGTGGTACCCGATGAAATGCCTGATCGCCCTGCCCGCAGCCCGTACGCGGTCCCGACCAGATCCCTGAGCCAACGAATTCCCGTCCAATTACGATTCGATCCGTGTCGCCTCGTCAATCAGCATGACCGGAATATCGTCCTTAATAGGGTAAAGGAGGCGACAGGCGTCGCAGATCAGTCCGTCCTTTGATTCGTTCAATCGAATCTCTCCTTTGCACTTCGGACAAGCCAGAATGTCGAGCAGTTCCTGATCAATGGACATCTCAAACCCCTCTCGGAATCATAAGCCTATACTTTAACATATTTTGCTACAATATCAAACACATGATCCACGTCGATCCCCATCATGCAACCGTGGTCGCCCACCCGGCAAACCCGGCTCAGGCATGGACTGCAGTCCAGATCCCGCCGGATGACGGATGAATTCCCGCCAGGATCCCTTTGAATCGACCGATAAGGGCCCGTCCGAACAGGGTCGGTCGGGCCGTAGATCGCAATCACGGGCGTCCCGACCGCGACCGCGAGATGCAACGGGCCGGAATCATTCGTGATCATGACCTGCGCCCTTCTCAAGACGGCTGCCAGAGGTCTCAAGCCGGTCTGCCCCACGAGAGAGATCAGCGATGCCCCAGCAAGACCCATCATCCGCTCAGCCTCCGCAGCATCCCCCTTTCCGCCAATCAGGACAACGGGCATCCCCTTGTCCCGGATGCGAACCGCCAGCTGGGCAAAACGTTCGATCGGCCAGCGCTTCGTCCTCCATCTGGCTCCCGCGTTGATCACCACGAACGCGTCGCCCGCTCCCAGACCCCGGGCTGAAAGCAACGACTCGGCCGCCTGCTCATCGCCTTGCTGAATCGGAATCCTGAAGCGCGCCTGACGAACATCGAGGCCGAGGGCTTCAGCAATCAGAAGATACCGGTCCACCGCATGCATCGGCCGGGCCGGCACACTCACCTTCCGGGTGTAAAACAAAGAGGCTCCCTCCCGGGCATTTCTAAACCCGATCCGGCTCGGGGCTCCCGACAGATAGGCAATCGCGCCGCTTCGCAGCAGCCCCTGCAGGTCAATCGCAAGGTCAAACCGCCTATGGCGAAAAATCCGGTATAATGCCCCGAGGTCCCGCCATTGAAAAGACCAGGGAATCACCTCGTCGAGATCCGGGTGACCGTGCAGGACCTCGGCCCAGTTTTCGTGGACGAACCAGGCGATCCGGGAGGTCGGATATCCTCGCCGGAGGACATCCAGAAAGGGCAAAGAATGGATCACGTCCCCCAGCGAGCTGGGCTTGACGATCAAGATCCGGTCGAATCCACCTCTCATTCCCTTCACCCTGTCATGATATCGGACTTCCGTCGCCTTGCCGCAGGTCTGTGAGGATCCAATGAACCGCCTCCGGTAAGCTGGCGGCCACAAAGACCGGCCCGCCTGATTCGGCCTGCTCCCTTTCGGCCTCGCCGGAGCCCGTCAGCACCAGGATGGGCTTGGCGCCGGCGTTGCGCGCCATCTCCACATCGGTTGCTTTGTCGCCCACGACATAGGATCGGCCGACATTGAGACCCAGTTCACGGGAAGCCTGTTCGATCATCCCCGTACCGGGCTTCCGGAAGTCGCAGGCATCCTCGGGATGATGGGGACAGTAGTAAATTCCGTCAACCCGCGCCCCCTCCGATGCAAGAATCCCCTTGAGGCGCTCGTGAATTCGATGGAGCCCTTCTTCCTGAAAATATCCACGACCCACCCCCGACTGGTTGGTCAGGATCACAACCGGGAACCCGGCGCGATTAATTTCTTTAATCGCCTCAATCACACCCGGGAGCAGTGCGAGTTGCTCCACATCCCCGAGGTAGCCGACATCGCGGTTCACGGTTCCGTCCCGATCCAGGAAGACCGCTGGGACGCCTGCCGGATCAGCGGACCGGCCCACCGACCGTCGCTCCCGATGTATCTGCAATGAGTAGGCGGCGGCATGCATCGTAGACCTCCTGAGGCAACACACCCTTCATGCATCGATGATCAATCGGACATTCCCGCAGCATGCAGGGGGAACAAACGACCGGATTTCTGACCAGCACGTAATGCTTCCCGACCGGCGAGGTTCCATCGGGATCCGTCGGCCCGAAAATCGCCACCAACGGGACCCCGAATGCCGCCGCAATGTGCATGGGACCCGAATCGTTTGTGACGAACAGGGAACACTGTTTGATCAGGGCCATCAACTGGCGGACCGTCAACCGTCCGCTTGTCACGAAGGCCGTTCCCTTCATCCGGCTCGAAATATCCTCCCCCAGGCCCTCCTCTCCAGGCCCACCGAAAATGATCACCTCGGCGCGATGGACCTCGGAAAGTCGGTCGGCAACCTCGGCAAACCGCTCCACCCCCCATTGCTTGGCCGAGCCGTAAGTGGCTCCGGGATTGATTCCCACAATGGGACCGCCGCCCCGAATTCCGCTTTGAACCAGCATTTCCCGGGCGGCACGGTCTTCCGCTTCAGTCGTGACCAAGGCCGGGAGCGGGGGCGAAGCGCTCGCGCCCAGACCCGCCACGAGATTCGTATAATAATCTATCTGATGGCAATTGGCCGTCGGCCGCGGCGCTCGCAGGGTCAGCAGGGCCCCGCGGCCGTCGGTCGGATAACCGTATCGCTGCGGAATGCCGGCCAGCCAAGCCAGCAGGGCCGCTTCGAAGGCATTTTGGAATAAGATGGCGAAATCATAAGATTCCTCGGCCAGCTCCCGTGCCAGCCGGAATCGGCCCAACAAACCCCGGTGTCTTCCCTTGCGCTCATAGATCTGAATGCTGTCCACTACGGGATTTTCCTCGAGGATGGCTCCCACAGTCGGATTGGCCAGGACGGTCACCTTTGCATCGGGAAAAACGGATCTGAGCCCGGAAAGAGCCGGCGTGCACATGACGGCATCACCGATCCAGTTCGGCGCCCTGACCAATACTCTCTGAATCTTCCGACCACTCATCATCAAATTCGCAGCGCTGATCCATACCCGCCGCCCGAGGGAACATATCCTCTCCAGGCCCGACGCCTGCCTCAGCCCACCGAAACGGAAGCGGCCAACAGGGCGACTTCAATCCAGTTTGGGCTGGCTCTTCCAGCGCCGGTGCACCCATAACCACTGCTCCGGGTGGGACCGAACGTACCTCTCGATAATCGATGTCAGACTTTGCGTATTCGTAACCACATCCCGCTCAGGATGACCCGTATCCACGAGCGGGACCGGCGGCTCGATGATAATCTGGTGTCCTCCGTCGGACCGCCTGTACGTAAAGGCGGGAAGGACCGCCGCGCCCGTCTTCATGGCCAGCAGGGCCAGCGTCTTATGGGTACAGGCCGGCCGGCCGAAAAAATTCACGAACACGCCCTGCTCCGGCGCGGCGTTCTGGTCCAGCAAGAATCCAAGCGTTTCACCGCTGCGAAGACGTCTGATGGACTCTCGAATGGCCCCGCCTTTCTGAATCACGCGGTTTCCCCACCGGGTCCGCAGTTTGACCAGGAGGCGATCCAACAGGGGGTTGGCTGTCGGCCTGGCCACCACACCCATGGGATAACCCTTCAAGGACTGCGCCAGTGCCATCATCTCCCAGTTACCCAGATGGGCGGTGAGGTACAAAACTCCCTTCCCCCGCTTGTGCGCCTCCAAGAAATGATCCAGGCCCTCGATTCGAATCGACTCCATCAACTGCTCACCGGTGCACCGATCCGCGCGGGCCAGCTCGACCAAGGACCGGCCCAGATGACGGTATGAGCCCCGGGCCACCTGTTTGAGCTGCGAGTCACTCTTTTCGCGGCCGAAAGCGATTCGCAGGTTATCCAGCGCCACCCTTTGATGCCTGCGATCCATTTCAAAGAACAGGCCGCCCAGCGCTTCGCCCAGCACAAGCGCAAGCCCTGCGGGCGGTATTCGCAGCAGGAAGAGCACAGCTCGAACCGCCAGATACTCCGCGCGATGCTTAATGGATACCGATTCGTTCACTGATGAACCGCTCCCAGGCCTCCGCGTCCTCGATCCGGTCCACCTCCACACGCAGGGTCCATACCGGATCGGATGGTTTCAGGAATTTCTTCAACTTGACTCCGTCTTTCTCGGTCGTCACCACATAACCGGCCCCCCGCTCTCGGGCGACGGAAATCATGTCTGCAACGTCCGCTCGGGAATACTCGTGGTGATCCCTCCATTCCAGATTGCCACGTACTTTCGCGCCCAACCGCTCCAGGAAAAACCGAAAGCTTTCGGGACGGCCGATCCCGCTGGCCGTAACGACGATCTGATCCTTCAGGAGGCTGGGGGCAGCCTCCTCACCCGATTCAAGATGAATGAGAACGGTGGGATTGAAATACACCCGGAAGATCGGAACTGCCGGTGAAAGGCCACGCAGCATCCGCTCGATATCATTCCAGCTGCTGGTCTGCTCCATCCGGGTTACCAGAATGGCCGAGGCGCGCCCAATATGGCTAAGGGGCTCCCTGAGCGTTCCCCGGGGAAGCAAGCGGCCCTGGAAGGGGCCCGGCCCGAACGGAAGTGTCCCGTCGATCAGCAGAAGGTTAATGTCCCGATGCAGGTACAGGTGCTGGTAGGCGTCGTCCAGCAAGGCAATATCGACGCGGTGCCGGCGCAGGAGTTGCGTGCCCGCCCGAAAACGATCCGCCCCCACCACGATCGGCACGCCGGTGAGCCGCATCGCCATCAAATAGGGCTCATCTCCCGCCTCCCGCGGACCGGTCAGAATCGCCCGTCCGTCACTCACCCACTTGATGTCTTCCGCTCTTCGTCCCATGTATCCGCGACTCAGGACCGCGCACGAAATCCCTTTCCTGCTCAGATATTCCGCCAGCGCGATGACAATAGGGGTCTTTCCGGTTCCTCCCGTCGTCAAATTCCCGACGCTGAGGACCTTGCAGTCTAAGCGCCGAGAGCGAAGGATCCCCGCCCGGAACGACCAGACCCGGATTTTGCAGGCCACGCCATATACAAAGGAGATGGCCGCAAGAAGGACTGATGGAATTTCCCACCCGAGAAATGACGCAAGTGGATGGCCGTCGCGCTGCATAAGGTTATGCCCTTTCCCG
>CAYGBP010000036.1:6823-9130 GCA_964348105.1 uncultured Nitrospirota bacterium | reverse complement strand
CGGATCAGATCGGCAAGGCGGTGGAGAAGGGTGACCCGACGCCGATCCCGGCCAGCCACTACACCGACCTGCGGGTCGACCCGTCGAAGGCGAGCACGACCTCCCCGCCCCCGATGCGCCCGATCACGCCCCTTATCAGCTCCAGGTTTCTCTCAACCGCTCCACGCTGTTGCAGAATGACCTCCTTCGCCCGGCGACCCATCTCATCCGCCGCCAAGGGATCTTGGAGCAATCGGCTTATCTGGTGGCACAGATCCGGCGCATCCGATACGCGTTGCGCCCCCCCTCTTTCAACCAGGAGAGCGGCGATGTCGGCGAAATTTTCCATATACGGTCCGAACAGGACGGGACGCGCCCAAGCGGCTGCCTCCATGACGTTGTGTCCGCCGATGGGAACCAGACTGCCGCCCACGAACGCCAAATCGGCTCCCCGATACATTTGCTGCAGCTCTCCCAATGTATCCAGCAGGATGACGGCCCCGGGTGGGATGCCGGAGGGATCGCCGGACTGGATTTTGGTCTTTCGAACCGACGAAAGTCCCCTGGCCCGCAATACCTTTTCCACATCCTCCACCCGCTCGAGATGCCGGGGGGCGATCATCATTCTAATGTCCGGGTTCTCGGCCGACAGGCGCCGATAACAATCCGCCAGGGCCTCCTCTTCGCCCTCATGCGTGCTTCCGGCGACGATGAGCCTGCAACCTTCCGGCAGCTTGAGATCCATTCGAATCTGTCGAACCGGGGCGGCCGCTTCCTGAACCGCCTGGTCGTACTTCATGTTCCCGGTGGTGACAACCCTTTCGGCA
This sequence comes from uncultured Nitrospirota bacterium, assembly GCA_964348105.1. Lineage (GTDB taxonomy): Bacteria > Nitrospirota > Nitrospiria > DATECO01 > DATECO01 > CAYGBP01. The sequence continues at coordinate 8,324 of CAYGBP010000036.1, read as the reverse complement.
TCCAGGCCCAAATCAATTAACCTGGAGCGATCCGTTTCGGTTCGCACGGAAAAGACCACCACCCCGGCCAGAACCCTCCTGAAGAAAAACGACAGCCACTTGTACCCCTGAAAGGATTTTCGGGAAATCCTCCCATTGACCAGCACGGCCGGGATTCCCCGGCGCGCCAGCGTGCACAGAAAGTTTGGCCAGATTTCCGTTTCGACGAACACAAAAAGGGAAGGGCGCACCCGGCGGATAAATTTTCCGACAACCCATGGTAGATCGAGCGGAAAGTAGAGCAATGCGTCCGCTTCCGGAAGATTGCGCCGAGCCGTGGCCTGGCCTGTCTCCGTAATCGTGGAGACGACCAGCCCTGCCGCCGGAAAGGACCGCCGAAGCGCCTTCACCAGGGGGGTCACGGCAACGACCTCTCCAACCGAAACCGCATGAATCCAGATCACCGCGGGGCATGAGTCGGGAAGGGAAATAGGACGCCGGAAAAGGCCGAAGCGCTCCGGCAGGCTCTCCCGATAGCGCCGTCGCAGCAGCCGCTGATAAGCGAGGTATCCAGCGGCCGCCGGCAACAGGATGAGGATCAGCAGATTATAGATCAGGATCATCGCCGATTGAATCGCCCTCCCTCGCAACACCAGGGGCCGCAAAACTACCCGGCAAACCGTTCATGGCTCACAAATTGCCTTCGATACAGGCGCGCATATGGCCCTCCCCGGTTCAACAGCTCCTCATGCCTCCCGGATTCGATGACCTTCCCATTGCTCAACACCACGATCCGATCAACCTTCTCGATGGTGGAGAGACGATGAGCGATGACGATCGTCGTTCTATTCTTCATCAGATTCTGGAGGGCCATCTGCACGATCATTTCGCTTTCCGGATCGAGTGCGGAGGTGGCTTCATCCAGGATGAGGATCGGGGGATTCTTGAGGAGGGCACGGGCGATGGAAAGCCGTTGCCGTTCCCCAACCGAAATCTTCACGCCCTGCTCCCCGATCACGGTGTCATAACCGTCAGGCATCTTCATGATAAAATCATGAGCATAGGCCGCCCGGGCCGCTTCCACGATGGCCTCGATCGGCACCTCATGCTGGCCATAAGCGATATTGTTCTTGACTGAATCATCGAAGAGAACGATTTCCTGGCTGACGATCCCGATGAATCTTCGCAGAGAGGAGATCGTCAAATCGCGCGCATCCACCCCATCGATCAATACGGCCCCTCGGGCGGGATCGTAGAATCTGGGAATCAAATTGGCGAGGGTGGTCTTTCCACTGCCGCTGCTGCCGACCAGCGCGACGCTTTCTCCGACTCCGATCTTCAGATTGATATTCGACAGGACCGGTCCGGCCCCCCCCTCGTATTCAAATCCGACCTCGCGCAACTCGATGCCTTCGCGGACCGCCTGAAGCTCCTTTTTATCACGGTCCCTGGCGCCCTCCGCCTCCATATCCATCACGATAAATACGCGCTCGGCCGCGGCCAAGGCCTGCTGTATCGCCGT
>CAYGBP010000036.1:0-6691 GCA_964348105.1 uncultured Nitrospirota bacterium | reverse complement strand
ACAACTCCATCAGCGGAGACGATATCTCCGAGATCTGGGTGGTTCTCATGATGTTCTTAAAATAGCTGATATTCTTTTCCTGGAACCGGTCCGATTCAAAGCCCTCCTTTCCGAAGGCCTTGACGACCCTGATCCCGCTGAAGGTTTCCTGCAGGGCCGTCGTCATGTCGGCAACCCTTTCCTGCCCCCTCGCCGAAAGCTTCTTGAGGCGCCGACCGATCCGAACCATCGGATAATAGGCGATCGGGAGGACCACGACCGCCAGCGAGGCCAGCTTCCAGTCTTGATAGAAAATGACGCCCAGCAACGCAATCAGGGTCAGGCCCTGCTGAAACAGATCTTTGACGACGGTGGAGACCGAGGATTGCATCAGCGACACGTCATTAATGACCCGCGACATCAGCAATCCGGTGGAATGCCTGACGTGGAAACCCAGGGGGAGCAGTATGATGTGATGGTAAAGTCTTCTTCGCAGATCAAGTATGATTCGGCTCCCGACGTATTGCATGAGATAGGACTGACCAAAGGTAAAGAGGCCCTTGAAAACGGCCACAAGCACGATCAAGACCGGAAGCAGAAAAAGCTGATCGGCATTCTTTTCGACGAAGATACCATCCACGACCGGCTGCACCAGCCAGGCATAAAAAGCCGTCAGACCGGAAACACCCGCGCCAAAAAACATCGCGATGGCGATCCAGAAGGTGTGGGGCTTCACATACCTGAGTAAACGGTAATATAGGCGCATCAGATGGCTCTCAACGCTTCAGGATGCCTCGGGCATCACGGTTCTTCGCGGGTATTGTAGTAAATCCAGGATGCTATGGGCCGCCCGGTCCGACGCCCCCGGCATTCCCAGGCGATGGCGCACCGCCGCAAGATTCTTCTTCATCGTATCCCGGTAGGCCGAATCCGTCAGCAGCCTGTAAAGCTCGGCCGATATCGTCTCGGCATTCATCCGGTTTTGCAGCAATTCGGACACGATCCGCTCCTGCGCCACCAGGTTGGCCATGCCGATGTGCTCCGTGCGGATGAGCAACCTTCCCAGCCAATAAGTCATCGGCGAGACCCGGTACACGATCACCATCGGCGTTTCATGGATGGCGGCCTGGAGCGTTGCGGTTCCCGATGCCACCACCGCGGCGTCCGAGGCGGACAACATTTCATCCGTCCTCGCAATCACCAATTTCACCTCCTCGACCATTCTCATCTCATGGAGGAACTTCGCGGGCAAGTTCGGATCGATCGAAGGGGCAACGGCGATAACCGCCTGAATCCCCCGAATTTTCTGGCCCAACTGTCTCACGGCGCTCAACATCCCGGGCAGCAGCCGGCAAACCTCCTGGCGCCGACTCCCCGGGAGCAGGGCCACCAGGCTTTGATCCGCTCGAAAGCCTAGCGTCGCCTTCAGCTCCTCCTTCCCGACCGGCGCCGGCAACTCATCGAGCAGCGGGTGACCGACGAATTCGCAGTCGATCCCCGCGGTATCATAATAGGCCTTTTCGAAGGGAAAGATGACCAGCATCTTGTCGATTCGGCGACCCATCGTCTTGATGCGACCCCTCCGCCAGGCCCAGATCTGGGGACTGACATAGTAGACCACCCGGATGCCTCGCGCCTTTGCCAGCTTGGCCACCCGAAGGTTGAATTCCGGGTAATCGATCAAGATCAACAGATCCGGGGGGTTTTTCCCCAACCGCTCCCGGATGCGCCGGTATACCGCCCAGATCCCCCGAAAGTGGGCCAGGACTTCCACCAAGCCCACTACACCCATCTGGTCAATATCCCCGAGCAGGGAGACGCCCGCTTCCCGCATCCGGTGCCCCCCTACGCCCTCCAGGCGCAGTTGCGGATCCGCACGTCGCAGGGCCGTCGCGAGGCGGGCCCCATGCAGATCGCCGGAGGCCTCGCCCGCAATGATCAGGATGGTCCTAGACATGGATCGCCTTCAATATTTCCAGGGCCACGCGCAAGGCCTCCCGCCCTTCCACCCCCGAAACGATGGGCGCACGGCGGGTAGACACACTCTCGATAAAGGAGGCGATCTCCGCCTTGAGCGGTTCTTCCTTTTCGATCTCCAATTTCTCGATCTCCAGACGCGGTCGGGCGTTCGGCCCGTCGAACACCCGGCGACAGATCATCACCTCCTGCCCCACGTAATCCAGGGAAAGATAGGCATCCGGTTGAAAGATTCTGACCTTTCGCATCTTTTCACGAGAGACACGGCTAGCCGTCACGTTAGCCACGCATCCCCCGGCGAACTCGATCCTGGCATTGGCAATATCGATCTGGGAGGAAAGAACCGGGACGCCCACCGCGCGGATCAACTCGACGGGCGAGTTGACCAGGCTCAGGATAATATCGATATCATGGATCATCAAATCCAGAACGACGTGCACATCGGTTCCGCGCTCCATGAAGGGGCCCAGCCGATGCGATTCGATGAATCGCGGCTCGCGGATTCTGCCATCCAGGGCACGAACGACCGAATTGAATCTCTCAAGGTGCCCGATTTGGAGAATAGCATCCTTCTTGGCCGCCAGATCGATTAGCCGATCCGCCTCTTCCAGGGTCACGGTCATGGGTTTTTCCAGCAGGACGTCGACACCCGCATCTAAAAAATCCCGGGCGATCTCGTAATGATTGACGGTGGGCACCACAATGCTCACGGCCTGGACCTGATCGAGCAGGTCGCGATGGGTTGCGATTGCCCGCGTCCGGCTCTGCGCCGCGACCCTTCCGGCTTTTTCCTGGTCGACATCCACCACACCCACGAGTTCCACACCGGGAAGCTCTGAATAAATCCGCGCATGGTGCTGTCCAAGATAGCCGACCCCAACGACCCCGACGCGAACGTTGCTCATGGCGACTCCATTCCGATAATAGATATTCCGAATTTGTTAGCCTTCTGGAGAACGATATCCTTGTCCAGCAAGAGCGTCTTTCCCGCCTCGACGGCCAGGACCCTCGAATCGACCTGCCGCATCACTTCGAGGGTAGACGGCCCGATCGCCGGCACATCAAATCGCAGGTCCTGATTAGGCTTGCTCACCTTGATTATGACGGCGCCCGACCGGCAGAGCTGGCCACCGCGCAGAATGGTCGGATCGGTCCCCTCCACGGCCTCGACCGCCAGGACGGTCCGCTTCTTGACCACCACGCACTGCCCGATATCCAGTCGACCGATCCCCTTGGCCACCTCCCATCCGAAACGTATGTCTTCCAACTCCTCCCCGGTCGGCTTTCGCTTCGTCAACAGGCCCTTGTCCGCCAGGATGGAGGCCAGAAACAGTGTCGACTCCCTGACCACCAGCCCTTCGGTCTCCAATTCCCTGGCCACGGCCCGCAGGAGATAGTCGTCCTGATTGAGCCGAACCTGCCGGAGAAGCTTCAGGGACCGGAGATCCGGCCTCACATTGGAAAATAAACGAGTCTTCCGAATCCCGCCGGCCATCACGACCTGGTTGACCCCCGCCTTCTTGAAGGTCTTGATGACGCGTCCCAGCTGGCCGACGTAGACCCAGTGCACACTGCCGCCCGTCGCCGCCACAGCGGGCTCGATCTCCGCAAGGGTCTCTCCCCGATGAGCGACGGCGATGACGGTCAGGCCCTGCCGCGCGGCGTTCTCCGAGAAAATCACGGGAAACCGGCCGTTACCCGCGATCAAACCGATCTTTTCCATCACGCCCCCAGGTCCGGCCCAAGGCATCGACACCCTAACGGCATATACCCCTCCGCGATGAATTCTCTATAAATTTTAGCAGTCTTCGAACATCCTCGGACATCCCCAACTCCTCCTGCACCTTTTTGACCGCTTCCTTCAGGATTAATTTCGAGCGGAAAAGGATTCGATACGCCTTCTTGATGACCTGAATGCGATCGTCCGAAAAACCGTGTCGCTTGAGTCCGATCGTATTCAGACCGTAGAGCTTCGCGTGAATGCCCGCCGCCGCCATGAACGGGGGCAGGTCCTTGCCAATTCCGGAACAACCGCCGACCATCCCGTAGGCCCCGATCCGGGTAAACTGATGAATCCCGACCAACCCCCCGATCACGGCGTAATCCTCGATATGAATGTGCCCCGCCAGGGTTGCGGCGTTGGCCAGAATGACGTGACTTCCGATCCGGCAATCATGCGCGACATGCGCGTACGCCATCAGAAAGTTATGATCTCCAATCACGGTCGCGCCGCCGCCCTTTTGGGTGCCGCAGTTTAGCGTGACAAATTCCCTGAAGGTGTTATGATTTCCTATCTTGAGCTTCGTTTGCTCCCCGCCGAATTTCAGGTCCTGGGGAATGGTACCGACCGAGGCCATATGAAAAAAGGTGCATCCCTCCCCGATCTCGGTATCCCCTTCAATTACCACATGGGCGCCGATCCGGGTTCGATCCCCGATCTTGACATGCTCCCCGATCACGGCGAAGGGACCGATCACAACATCCCGACCGATCTCGGCTTTGGGGTGTACGACGGCTGTGGGGTGTATGTCGCTCAAGGCTGCTCTCCGCATTATGAGTTACTCATCCGATGCAAGTTTTTCCTAATCATCCATCCGGCCTGCCGGCTATTCACCGGCCCTGGCCTTTTCCCTGGCGCTATTCATCTGGCGGTCGCCCAGCATGGCCTTGAGTTCCGCCTCGCACACCAGCTCCTCTCCCACATAAGCCATTCCCTTCATTCGCCAGAAGGGGGCCCGTTGCTGAAGGATCTGAAGCTCCATTCTGAGCTGGTCGCCCGGATAAACGGGCTTTCGAAACTTGGCCTTGTCAATCCCCAGGAAAAAAACGATCTGCGGATCGCTCACCTGACTTGATTTGTACGCCAGAATCCCCCCGACCTGTGCCATCGCCTCGATGATCAAAACGCCCGGCATGATGGGGTGACCCGGGAAATGGCCCTGGAAGAAGGGCTCGTTGATCGTCACGTTCTTCAATCCGACCACACGCCGGCCGGGCTCGACCTCCACGATTCGGTCGACCAGCAAGAAGGGGTACCGGTGGGGCAATATTTCCTGGATCTCCCTTACATCGATCATGGCTTCTCTTCTCTCTCCTTAAGGGTTTTCCGTAACGATTGCAGTTCCCGTTCCATCTCCCTGACCCGTTTCCTCATTTGAGGAAGCTCTCGAAGCGCCGCCTGGACCCTCAACCACTGCTGATGGGGCATCGTGGGGGAACCCGATATCGTTGCCCCGCCCGGAACATCCTGAGCCACGCCGGACTGAGCGCCGACACGCACGCCATCCCCTATATTAAGATGTCCGACAACCCCCACCTGGCCCGCAAGGATCACGTGATGGCCCAGCTCGGTACTTCCGGAAATCCCGGCCTGGGCAACGATCAGGCAGTCCTCCCCGATCACCACATTGTGGGCGATCTGAACCAGGTTATCCACCTTGGTACCCTTCCGGATAACGGTTTTGCCCAACGCGGCACGGTCCACCGCCACGTTGGCCCCGAGCTCAACGTCGTCCTCGATCACGACGGTCCCCACCTGGGGAATCTTATGATGCTTGCCGCCCTGAGTCGAAAAACCGAACCCGTCGCTTCCCACAACCGTTCCGCTGTGAATGATGACGCGTTTTCCGATTCTCGTTCCCTCGCGGATGGTCACATTCGGATAAATGATGCTGTCCTCCCCGATTTCGGAGCCTTCACCGATGAAGCTCCCGGGGTACAGGGTAACGCGGTCCCCGATCGTGACCCGGTCCTCCACCCTCGCCAGCGGGTGGATCGAAAGATCCTTTCCCAGCCTGACCTCATTGCCGATCACGGCCGCCTCGCTGACCCCCAGGGGCCGATACGGCTTTGCATGGATCCTTTGCACGACTCTCGACAGGGCGAAATAAGGGTCGTCCACCAGAATCAGGGCTACGCCCGCCTCCTGGAGAGCCCGCTTGATTTCATCGGGGCTTTCTCGCGCAAGGATCATCGCCGACGCACGCGTACGGTCGGCTTGCGCGGTGTACTTCGGATTGGCCAGAAAAGTGATTTCCCCTGGGCCGGCCTCCCTCACACCCGCAACGCGGGACACCACCGTTTCCGGATCCCCCTGTAGATCACCGTCCACCCATTCGGCAAGCTGTCCGAGTCGAACCTGCATCCCCCTTCTCCCGTCATTAGCGGCCGCGCGCCACCCGGATTGCCCTCCCTCACCGGGCAATCGGCGCGCGTGCTAATCCTGCGCCGTTTTATCCATCTCCTTGATCGCGAGTTGGGTTAAATCATACTTTTCAGAGGCATACAGAAAGTTTCCGCTTTCCTCATCCCGGTCCAGGACGAAAGTAAATCCCTCCTTTTGTGCCAGCTTCTCGACCACCACCTCCAGCTCTTTTCGGAATTCCCGAATGAGCTCAATCTGCTTGGTCTGGACCTCGCGGTTGAACTCCATCAATTTCCTCTGGAGCTGCTCCAGCTTGGACTGGTATTCGATCTGCTTGTCACGCTTCGCCTCATCCGAAAGCAGCGCCCCCTGGATAAATTCCATCACCAGGACTCGTTTCCGGCAATATTTGCGAAAGACCCGGGGCACATATACCGGCTCCTTTTCGAGATTCTTTTCCAGCGTTTCCAACGCTGCCAATTCCTGCGTGTTTTGATCGACAAGGTCTGCTAGCTTGTAGAGCAGTTGCCCGCGTTGAGCGGCGTGAGCGTCGCTGGCTCCATAGGTCTGTCCACCACGTACGCCTCTGCC
>CAYGBP010000035.1:23680-23898 GCA_964348105.1 uncultured Nitrospirota bacterium | reverse complement strand
CCTGGCGGATCCGGCGCAAACCGCCCCAGAGGGAAGCCCCCGCGAGGACGGCCTACAACCCATTCCGAAGGGAGGCAGGCAGAATCAGACAGAATCTTCCGATCTTTTGGAAGTATCCGACCTGAGGGTCCATTATCCCATTCAGAAGGGGCTGCTCAAGCGGGTGGTCGGGCATGTCAAGGCCGTGGACGGATTGTCACTGAAAATCGGCCGGGCAA
>CAYGBP010000035.1:20560-23611 GCA_964348105.1 uncultured Nitrospirota bacterium | reverse complement strand
CCCCAGCCGGATGGTAAAGGCACCCGATCGGTCAAGTATTACCGCCTGGCCCAGGTCATTTTCCAGGACCCGTATTCCTCGCTCAACCCCCGGATGAGAGTCGCCGACATCATCGAGGAGGGCATGATCTCCCAGCGCGTCGGGGAGTCGAAGGCCGCCCGGGGTCGGCGCGTCGACGAGCTGTTGGCTCAGGTCGGCCTCTCCCCGGACATCAAATCACGCTACCCGCACGAGTTCTCCGGCGGGCAGCGACAGCGGATCTGCATCGCCCGCGCTCTCTCGGTGCAGGCCCAGATCCTCAATCTGCTCAAGCAGCTCAAGGAGGCCTTTGGTCTTTCCTATCTCTTTATTACGCATAACCTTTCGGTGGTCGAATACCTGGCCGACGAGGTGGCCGTCATGTATCTGGGCCGGATCGTGGAGCAGGGGCCGGTGGGCGAGGTGCTCCAAAACCCGCTTCATCCCTACACCCAGGCATTGCTGTCGGCCGTCCCCGTGTTGGATCCGGCCGGTCGGCGCGAGGTGATCCGCCTGGAGGGCGATCCGCCTTCGCCGGTGCGGCCCCCCTCGGGATGCCATTTCCATCCGCGCTGCCCGCACGCGATGCACGAATGCCGGGTAAGCTATCCCGATTTCTATCAAAACCGAAATGCCCATGCGACGCGATGTTTCCTTTACGACGGGAAGACGGAGGCGCCCAAGGCCTGACCAACGGATCCGGTGGCCGGCCCGTGTCGGCGCGATGCTCCTATGCGCCCAGACGCTGATCTTCGCCACCCCACTACCGGCCGACAATATCGTCTCTGAGACCTTCACGACCGAATTGAATGAAACGATGCGATGCCGCTATTCGGCCGAGGATCCGGACATCTCCCGGGAGATCCTCGAAGCCTGGCTCCGGCTCCGTTACCCCTACGAGAGCCTCGGCTTTCCCTTGCTCGAAGCGGGCATTCGCCCCGGTTCCTTCAACGGCATTCTTGGATCAGTCCTCCGTAATCTTTCCACCCAGGAGCAGCGGATCGCCGAGATGCAATCCCGTACACCGCCGCCGGAGCTGGAGGCCCTCCATCGGTCCGTCCTGAGTCTGTTCGAACGGGAGCTTCGCTACGGCCGGATCGTCGCCGGATTTTTCCGGGACCGCGATCCGGACGCACTCGCCAAGGGCCTCTCCGCGGCGTTCGACCTGACCGAGGCCGAAGAACGGGAAATATCGGCGATGGCCGGCAAGCTGCTGCAAGGGCGCCCGGATCGGGAGCTGGCGACCCTGCGGGATCAGTTCTTCACCCGGCACATCATGACCGACCCTCATGGCCGGCATTACGCCGACGCGCATCGCGAATTCATGAAGAGGCACGGCGTCCGCGTCGACTGCGTTTGTATCGGGAATTGCTGACCGTTTCTTATTGACACCCGGCGCTGCCGAGGCTATCCTGTGGCCTGACGCGTCCCTGTTCCGATCATTCGAATGCAGCCACTCTTCGACATCCTGCATGCCGTGAATTCCTTTGTCTGGGGCCCGCCGATGATGGCCCTCCTCATCGGGACGGGAATCTGGCTCACCCTGGGAACCCGCTTCGTTCAGGTCGGCAATTTCCTTCATGCCTGGCGGCTGATGCTGGCCGGGGCCTTCCGCCGGAAGGGAGCCGGGAACGAATCAGGCGACATCACCCCCTTTCAGGCCTTGATGACGGCCATCTCGGCCACCGTCGGCAACGGAAACATCGCCGGGGTGGCGACGGCCATCGCTTTGGGCGGGCCGGGCGCCCCCTTCTGGATGTGGGTCACCGGGCTGGTGGGCATGGCCACGAAATATTCCGAGGCGCTGCTCGGCGTTCGATTCCGGCAGCGCGAGCCGGACGGGACGATGTCCGGCGGGCCGATGTACGTCCTGAAAAACGGCCTGGGGATCCCTTGGTTGGGGTGGGTCTTCGCCCTGTGCGGGGCCGTGGCGGCCCTGGGCATCGGCAACCTAGTCCAGGCGAACTCCGTCGCCCTGGTCTTCCACTCCGAGATGGGAATACCGGTATGGATTTCCGGCCTTTTTCTTGCGATCCTGACCTGGCTGGTGATCATCGGCGGGATCCAGCGAATCGCCAGCACGGCCGAGCTGCTGGTGCCGATCATGTGCCTGGTCTATCTCGCCGGGGGATTGGCGGTCATCCTCGCCCATCTTCCGCAGATCCCCGAGGCCTTTTCCCTGATTATCCACAGCGCGTTCAGCGGCCAGGCGGCCGTGGGCGGGTTTGCCGGAGCGGGCGTGGCCGAGGCCGTTCGGTACGGCGTGGCGCGGGGCATCTTTTCGAACGAGGCCGGCATCGGCACGGCGGCCATCGCGCATGCCGCGGCCCGCACCGACTCGCCCGCACGGCAGGGCAACATCGCCATGCTGGGCGTCTTCATCGACACGCTGGTAATCAACACCATCACCACGCTGGCCATCGTCCTGACGGGCGCCTGGTCCACCGGACTGACCAGCACGCCCCTCACGGCCCACGCCTTCAGCCAGGTCCTGGGACAGGCGGGTGGATGGATCGTGGCATTCGGCTCGATCACCTTCGGCTATTCCACGCTGTTGAGCTGGTCCTATTACGGATTGAAGTGCGTGCACTACATCTTCGGGACGGGTGTTTCCTTGGCCTACCGGTGGATCTGGTGCGTCACCATCGTCGTCGGGGCGCTGTTCTCGGCCGATGTCGCCGGCGTGAAATTCATCTGGGACCTGGCGGACACCGTGAACGGCGCGATGGCCGTCCCGAATCTCATCGCGCTGTTGATGATGAGTCCCCTCCTTTTCCGTCATACGAGGATCTATGCCGGGATCCGCGGTTATCCCGTCGACCGAAGGGGGTAAGGCCGGCCGGCGAAGCCGCAGAGCGATTCTTCAGGCCAATCGGATTTTTTGAAGGCGACCTTCCATAAGTGATGAAACGGAATGAAGATGGACCTGAATTCGGTTTGGGAAGCCTACCGGGGAGCCTCTTGGCCCGGGGATCTTGAAGCGTTCGAGGGGGAGCTGATGAACCTCGACAACGTGATCACCGGATGCGTGCG
>CAYGBP010000035.1:19353-20550 GCA_964348105.1 uncultured Nitrospirota bacterium | reverse complement strand
GGGAAGTCTGGATCGGCTCCGGATCGGCATTCTCGAGGAATCCATCGCCGATCTGGATCGGATCCTGCCGGAGCTGCGGAAGGAGGCGCGGGAATACTTCGCCAGACTCCGCACGCTCGCGTCCCTCCTCCTGGGGAAAGAATCCTGATTGATTCAACCGGGCGACGGCAGCGGCTGGGGCTTGCCCATCAGGTAGCCCTGAATCATATAGATCCCGATTTCCATCATGACTTCCAGCTCTTTTTCCGTCTCGATCCCTTCGGCGATGATCCCCTCCTTCGAGAAAGTCCGAAGCGCGGAGGCCACGCCCTTGAGGAAGTTCTTGAACTGGGGCGAGGAAACGGCCTGAAGGACGGTGGAGCGGTCCACCTTGATATAGTCCGGGATCATCCGGGCGATGAACGGCAGCGAGATGAAGCCGGCCCCGAAATCGTCGATCGCGAATTTGTAACCCTTCTCACGCCACTTCTTGGTGATTCTCAGCAGACGGTCCAGGTCGATCAAAACCTCCGCTTCGGAAATCTCCAGAATGACCTCCAATCCTTCCGGCGGGGGAACGGCCTCCAGCTGGTCCAGGACATTGAAATCCACATTGATGAAGGCCCGCTGCAGGCCGACCTCTTTGGCTTTCTTGACCTGGGATTGGAAGCAGACGCATTTCAGATCGTGCAGTTTTCCGATGCTCCGGTATTTCTTGAACAGCTCGAGCGGACTCAATTTTCCCTGGGGATCCCGGGCCAACGCCTCAAAGCCGAACACCTCATTGGAGCGCTTATCCACAATGGGCTGCACCGCCACGATCGGCTGAAAGACAACGTGGACGTGCTGTTCATTGAGGATATACTCTTCGGCGCCCACATGGATCCTGTCACCGCCCTTCTTTGCGATATAAAGAGAACGGTCCGAGGTTCGGATGAGCTCCTCGGCGGTCGATCCATGCTCAGGGAAAAAGGCGACCCCAATGCTGACGTCAATCTTCCGGTCTGACGGGGCCTTGATCTGTTGCACGCCCTGCCGGATCCGATCCGCTGCAATTAGGTATCCTTCGCGGTCGCTGTTGGTCAACACCACCACGATCTCATCTCCCCCCCACCGGAAGACCAGGTCGCTTCCCCGGACGGAGTTTCGGATGTTTTTCGAGGTCGCCATCAGGATTTCATCCCCCGTCTGATGCCCCAGGGTGTCATTGATCTCCTT
>CAYGBP010000035.1:1539-19233 GCA_964348105.1 uncultured Nitrospirota bacterium | reverse complement strand
TGCTCGGCAAGGGCATCCTGGGCCTGGCTGGCCCGCAGCATGTAGCGGACGCGCTGGCTCAGGATGATCCAGTTGATCGGCTTGGTCACGAAGTCTGTCGCCCCCGTTTCATAGGCCTGCCGGATCGAATCGATATCCTCCAGGCCCGTCATCATCAGGATCGGGGTATGGCCCCCGCCGGGGGCGCTGCGGATCTCCCGGCAGGCCGCAAAACCGTCCATCCCCGGCATCACCACGTCCATCAGGACGACGTCCGGGCGGTATTCCGTAAATGCGGCAAGCACGGCTTCCCCGTCCTCCGCCTCCCTGACTTCGAACCCTTCGGGCTCAAGCGATTCGCGCACCAAAAGCCGGATGGATGCATCGTCATCCACCACCAGGACCACCGGCCTGCGCCGCTCATCTTCGTTCTGCATTCCTGCCTCCCCTTTCCAGCACCGTTCTCAATTGCTCGCATACCGACCGATGCTTCTCCTGCATGGCTTCGAAAATTGCGCTGGCCCGCTCTACGCTCCCCGATCCGGCTGTTACCTCCAGTTCTTTGCACATCCGGGCCAATGCCACGGCGCCGAGATTGGCGCTGCTGGACTTCAGACGGTGGGCCGTGCTGCGAATCCCTTCGGGATCCCCACCCTGGACACAGCCACGCAGGTTCTCCACCAGCCTTTGCGAGTCCTGTAGGTAAAGATTGATGACTTTGGCCAGGATATCGGGAGATCCTTCCCGCTGCAGCAGCCGGATCTGATCCAGCGCCTTGGGATCCAACATCTCGTCTGCGCCTGATCCGGCTGGCCGGTCCGACTCGGGGGCCGTTGATCGAATCGTCATGCTCTTTCCCTTCTCCTCGGGAAGTCTGACCCACCGTTCCAACACCTCCCTGAGCTGTTTCTGGTTGAAGGGCTTACTCATATAGTCATCCATCCCAGCTGCAAGACACCTTTCCCGATCCCCCCCCATGGCATGGGCAGTCAGGGCCACGATCGGAATATGACGATCCAGGTGCTGCTGGTTTTGTAGTCGGCGGATCTCCAAGGTCGCCTCGAGACCGTCCATGACCGGCATCTGGCAATCCATGAGAAGCAGATCGAATACCTCGCTCGTCACCGCATCCAACGCGTCCTTCCCGTTAGCCACCACCTTGACGACGCAACCCAAGCCTTCCAGCATGGCCGCGCCCACTTCCTGATTGACCGGGTTATCCTCGGCGACCAGCACCCGGATGCGTCCGAGGCCGGAGGTTCGGGGCAGGTCATATCGGGTGAGCATCGCGGGCTTGTCGCGGTCGGTCCGGTACCCCATGGCACCCAACAGGCAATGGTACAACTCGGAACGGCGCACCGGCTTGGTCAGATAGGCGGAAATTCCGGCATCGCGGGCGAGCCGGCTGTCGCCCCGCAAACCGATGGATGAAAGCATCACCAGTCGCAGTTCCCTCAAGGAATCGTCCCCCCGAATGGCCCGTGCCAGCGACAAACCGTCCTGCTCCGGCATCATCATGTCCAAGATGGCAAGCTGATACGGCTCGCCACGGGATGCGGCCGATCGCAGAAGCTCCAGTGCCTTCACGCCGCTTTCCGCGCCATCGGCCCGGATCCCCCAGGCCTCCACCTGATGCTGGAAGATGGAGCGGTTCGTATCATTGTCGTCCACCAACAGCAGCCTCAACCCCCGAAGATCCTGCTGCAACTCGATCATGGAGGGTAATCTCGCCTCACCTTTTTCCATGAGCGCCGTAAACCAGAAGGTCGATCCCTGCCCGGCGCTGTCCTCGACGCCGATCTCTCCGTTCATCAAGGCCACCAGCTCCCTCGAAATGGCCAGCCCCAGTCCCGTGCCCCCGTAGCGGCGTGTCATCGATCCATCGACCTGTGTGAAAGGCTGGAATAACTTATTCCGGGCCTCCGGCACGATCCCGATCCCCGTGTCGGTCACGCGGATGCAAAGCCTCACTCGTTCGGCGCCTTCCTCCTCGCAGGCCGCCCGGACAACCACTTCGCCCGCAGCCGTGAATTTGATGGCATTGCCGACGAGGTTGGTCAAAACCTGACGCAGCCGGCCCGGATCGCCCCGCAGCGTGGGTGGGACTTCATCCGAGATATCGGTCGCCAGCTCCAAACCCTTGGCCTGGGCGCGGTGCGCAAGCATGCCCACGGTATCCTCCAGAACCTGGCGAAAATCAAAATCGATGTTCTCCAGCTCCATCTTGCCGGCTTCGATCTTCGAAAAATCCAGAATGTCGTTGATAATGCTCAAAAGGGACTCCGCGGAGCGGCGCACCGTTTCCGCGTATCGCTGCTGCCGATCGTCCAGACGGGAATCGAGCAGCAGCTCGATCATGCCGAGGATGCCATTCATGGGGGTGCGTATTTCGTGGCTGACATTGGCCAGGAATTGTGATTTGACCCGGCTGGCCTCTTCGGCCTGGTAGGCCAGGGCATAGGCCCGGTCCATCGCATTTTGCAGCTCCAGGGTCCTCTGCTCGACCTTGATTTCCATGGTTTCCTGATTTTCCTGCTCTTGACTTCGATAGTCACGAAGACGTTCCAGCATATATTGAAAGCTCATTGCCAGCTGCCCGACTTCATCCCGGCTATTCAACGAAATATCATGATCCAGCTCCCCCCGGGCAACATCTTGCGCGAGGTCTGACAAATCTTGAATCGGTCTGGTAATCCTTCGGGTCAGAATCATCGTGGCCACGACCCCCAGAACGATGAAGAGGGAGGTGAACAGGATCGCCGTGAAGATCAAGTCATGCTTGTGCTCATGCAAACGCGCCTGGCTGATCCCCAATCGGACGTACCCGATGAGCCGGGGCGCAAGCACATTTTCGAGACCAAATGTGGAATCCATCGTTTTACTTGTCGGAATGACTTCAACCGGGGCGAGCAGATCGAAATAGAGGTTGCCCTGGGGCCCAAACTGAAGCTCGCCATAACGGATGCCGGTCCCGGGGTAGACCTTTTCGTAAACCGGCATGGGTGGTACTCCCTCCCACCGCTCATCCATTTGCCGAAGGATCATCTGTTGATCCACATCCAACACGCCCAGGTAGGAGAAATCCTCGTAGGCCGAGACCGTCTTGATAAACTGGGAAAGGGATTCCATTTCCCCGGCATAAAGCCCGTACTGGGCACCCTGCGAAACCGCGGCTGCAAGGGATACGCTATACTGCAGCAAGTCTTGATAATGGTGCGTGGTTTCCCGATGGATCAAAAACGCCGCAAGCGCAATAGACGTGGCCAGGATCAACCCGATGGCCAGCAGGTTGAGTTTCGTCTTGAGACCGTACCTCTGGAACGGATGCCACATCATCTATATTTGGAAACCTGTACGCCCGCATCCGCGGCTTTTTTTAGGCACTTCAGACCGAAAGGGGCGACGGGACCGCTGATGGCGAGTTCCCAGCCCGCTCCAAGTGCACCGAATCGATGCCCCGCACGACACAATAAAAAAAGGCCATCAACCGAAGCATACGGCACATGGCCTTCCTAGCCACACAGGGACCCGGTCCGCGGCCCTGGAATACCGGGTGATGACACCGACTCAGTAACGAAGCAGCGCATGCAATCCCGAGGGCCGCCTGTCGATTGAGTTTCCCAGCATTCTCGAAGGCTTCCCTGTCTTAAATGTACCTTTTCACAAGAACTTGTCAAGAAAGCGGTTTCTTGTTCAGGGCCACATCACGGGATGAATCGCCACGGGGGACCTCCGGAGGGTGATCTCCTCTTTCTTATCCAAGAGGCAGATCAAATTTACGGAGGATTTCCCTTTATCTCTTGATGTTTCGGTCGAGATAGGAAGTAATGATGGGGTGGAGCCTGGAATTGAGGTTTTCGAAAGAGATGCCCACCAGCCAGGAGGAGCCGAACAGGTTCCGTTTCCAGCGGACGCGCCCCATGATCATCTCGGGATCCGCCTGCTCTGACTTGGAGCCCAAGGCGATGGAAACCTGAAGGCGGCCATCCAGGGGTTGTCTTGCGTGAAGGCAGGCCCCGCCGAAGCTGATATTCCGGATCTGGACCTTGATGGGACGATCCGGCGCCTCGGAAAGCCGGACGGTCGCTGGTGTGAGCAGGCCAAGGCGCTTCTTTTTCCTTTTTAATATCCCGAGCATACGCCCCCCTACCCCTTCCTATTAAGACTAGTCGAAAACGGCGGGTTTGTCAAAAGACAAAATCGGCGGATCAGCGGCGGCCCTGGACCGCACCCGGCAATCCGCTTACTCGCTCCCTACGGCTTCAACGCTGATTACCCTAACACGCCCCCCATCAGGCAGATTGACAGTCGCCACCCGTCTCATTTCCTTCCGACATATATGCCGTATCCCAGGTACTTGACGATGCCCAAAGGGGCGCATGCCCGTAATCTGATCCAACGCCTGACCTCCGGCCGTTTGAGGATCAGGATTACCATCCGGTAAGTTGCCCGGGCTAGGTCGCCCAGGCCGTACCGCCAGAGCCGGCTGAACTCCCTCAGCCGCGTATGCTTGTGTGTCTGCACAACAACATTCTGCAGGCCTGCATTCTTCACCATGCCCTCCCAGAAATCAAAGGCTGGAATGTCGCCCGATAACTCGATGGCGTACTTCATGTACTCCGCTACCTTCGTGGGAACGGGGGTCTTGAGCCAGATCTCTTCGTTGAGCCCGACATACCCTCCCGGTTTTGCCACGCGTACATACTCGGCCAGGGCCTTTTGCCTGTCCTCCACAAACAGGATTACGGACTCGGAAATGACTGCATCAAAGATCCCGTCTTCAAAGGGGAGGTTTTGGGCGTCCGCCATCCCGAAGGCCACCCCGTCCGCCACGCCCTCTCGGGCTCCCCGCTCCTTGGCCTGCACGACCATGGCCTTGCGGATGTCCACACCGACCACCCTGCAGCCGATTTTCTTGGCCAAATAGCAGGCAGTGGCCCCCACGCCGCACCCGACATCGAGGACGCAGGAGTCCTTGCGGATGCGGCAGAGCCCGATAAGTTCCCGCGTAGCCGACACGCTTCCGCCGTGCTTCGTGATGCCCAGGTGGGCTTCTATTCCTAAGTAAGTTGCTTCGAATTCTGATTTCGCGCCCATCGAGGCCTGTTCTTCCTTTCCCATGATACGAGAACTGTGCGAATAGCTTGTGGAAAATGGATGCGCGCCCACTATACTATGTTTGTCGTCTCTCTGCAAAAACTCTACCAGGTCGTACAGGCATCAGGGCCTAAAGACAAAGCAGGATGATTCAGGAAAACTCGCTGATTCCGGAATCCTGCGCTGGTGAATACCCTGCATCAAAGATGAGAAACGATGTTGAAGCGGGTCCTTGTGGTCTGTAAGATGAGGGCAAGCATCCTGATCGCCCACATGGATTTACAGTCTGACGAGGAAAAAGGCGATGCGAAACGTCACACTAGATTCTATCCCGGCGTATGCCCGTTGGGTTATCCGCTGGCGGTGGGCTGTCCTGTTGTTGTGCCTGGTAATCGCAGGGGCCGCTGCATCCGGTATACAGCATCTGAGCGTCACAACGGATTTTCGAATTTTTTTCGGCCCGGAAAATCCTGAGCGCCTGGCTTATGAAGCGCTCGAGAACACCTACACCAAAACCGATAATATCCTTTTTGTCCTTCAGCCCAAGGACAAAAACATCTTTACCCGTAACGCCCTGGGAATCGTCAAAGGCTTTACCGAAGATGCCTGGCAGATCCCCCATTCCATCCGTGTCGACTCGATCACGAACTTCCAGCACACCCGGGCCGATGGCGACGACTTAATCGTGGCCGATCTGGTCTCACAGGCTGAAGGACTCACCGGGGCGCAGATCGAAGAGATCAAAAATGTCGCGTTGAACGAACCGGCGCTCGTAAAACGCCTGATCGCGGTCGACGCTGGGACAACAGGAATACTGGTTACCCTCCACTTTCCTGGAGAAGATCATACCCAACACCTCCCAGAATCGGTGCTCTATGCTAAGGCAATGGCGGAAGCGTGGCGTACCGCCCACCCGGAGCTAACGATTGCGCTCACCGGCCTTGCCGTGATGAGTCACGTTCAGGGGGAGGGATCTTGGTTAGATCTGCAGACACTGGTCCCGGTAATGTACGCCCTCATGATTGCCCTCATGCTCCTGCTGCTCCGCTCAATCTCCGGCACGATTGCCACACTCCTGGTTGTAACGCTGTCGGCCGCAACCGCCGTGGGACTGGGTTGCTGGCTGGGTATCACGCTCAATCCAGCCTCTGCGATCGCGCCCATTGTCATCCTCACCCTCGCCGTCGCCGATAGCGTCCACATTCTCTTGACCGCCTTTCATGAAATGCGAGAAGGCCGCAAAAAACGGGATGCCCTGGTCGAGAGTCTGCGTGTCAATGCAGAACCGGTCTTCCTCACCAGCCTCACCACAACAATCGGATTCTTAAGCCTTAATTTTTCTGATTCGCCGCCGTTTCGGGACCTCGGCAATATTGCGGCCATGGGCGTGATCGCCGCCTGGTTATTTTCCATGACGCTCCTACCGGCAGTCGTCTCGATGCTTCCGTTTCGAATCCCGCCACGATCCAAGACCCGACGCCTGCCGATGGACTGGTTCGGCGACTTTGTCGTCACAAGGCGCACACCTCTCTTGGTGGGCGCTACCGCCATGGCACTGTTGATGATCGCTTTCATTCCGCGCCTCGAAGTGGATGACCGGTTCGTCAAATGGTTCGATGAAAGCCTCTCCTTCCGTATCGACACAGATTTTGCCACGGAAAATCTGACGGGGCCGTACACTCTGGAGTTTTCCATTGGCAGTGGAAAGTCCGGAGGGATCTCGGAGCCATTCTATCTGGAAAAACTTGACGCCTTTTCAAGCTGGTTGCGCGCGCAGCCTGATGTGATTCAGGTCAACAGTTATGCCGATATTATGAAACGAATCAATAAATCGATGCATGGGGATGATCCAGACTGGTATCGGTTACCTGATGCACGCGACATGGCGGCGCAGTACTTGCTGGTGTATGAAATGTCCCTCCCTTATGGACTCGATCTCAATAGCCAGGTGAATGTCGACAGGTCGGCTACCCGTTTGACGGCTGTCCTGAATACCGTTCCGACGAAACGCATGCGTGAAATCGCGAATGCGGCCGAATCCTGGCTGGCAAAGAAGGGTTTACCCGGGATGCAGGCCAAGGCGTCAGGGGCAGCCATTATGTTCGTCCACGTCACCGAGCGTAACATTAGCGCCATGTTGCGTGGAACTGTGCTTGCTTTTCTGCTCATTTCGGCGACACTGGTCCTCGCCTTGCGAAGCGTACGGCTGGGATTAATCAGTCTGGTTCCCAATTTTCTCCCTGTAATGATTACCTTTGGAGCGTGGGGAGCCTTCGTCGGCGAGATCGGCCTCATTGCGTCGGTCATCACGGCGACCAGCTTGGGCCTCATTGTGGATGACACGGTTCACATTCTAAGCAAATACAACCGTGCGCGGCGCGAGCACCGATTAAACGTTCACGACGGCGTCCGCTTTACCTTTTCACATGTCGGTAGCGCCCTGTTGGTGACGACCCTGATTTTGGTCGCCGGTTTTTTAGTCTTGGCGTTCTCCACTCTTAAGGTTAACGCGGATTTGGGCATCCTGACCGCCATGACCCTCATGTCCGCCCTCGTGATGGACTTCCTGCTGCTTCCGCCGTTATTAATGTTCATGGACAGGGAGGAAAAATGCAATTGCTCTACGTGTCGATGCGTAGTGCCTCCGGCGTGATTCTGTCCGTCTTCACCCCCGTCGGAGGGTGCGCTTGAACGTGCGTAAGCCCAGCGCAACACCGATAACAAGATGAAAGCTTGAAAAACCCCAGGACACAACCCAACCACAACCAACCGATGTGAACCAGACGACAACAGGCGCATCTGGAGGGGACTGATGCTAGTTCGTCTGGCTGATACCGCCACCTTGGCAGCAACCCTACCAACGCCTCGATGCATGGAATTCAAGTCGCCGTCCGGCAGACAATACCGCGCACACCGCTACATTTCGATCACATCACTTAAGAAGAAGTCGCGATGGCTGATCTTTGATTTAAGGTATCAACACGAGAAACGGAGATTATCAATGGCGAACCGAACGGCCGGGCATCAGGCAGGGCGGCAGGGATCACCCCGCATGATCGATCCCTTCCAGCGGGAGGTTAGACACGATTCTCTTTTTTAGAGTAGGCCGCCCACGAATATCAACATTGCGGATCCGGTGAAGATGAATGGGCAAAGTTTAAAAGCAATGAAGTTGACTTTATAACCCGTGAATACCGAGACAATCGCAAGAGCAGCCAGCCCAATCATCGACAGTGTGTAGGCGGCCTTCGAAACAGCGCTCACGGGATCGATGAACGTCACGATGGCCACCAAGAGTCCGATGAAGATCAATGACACGCCCTCGACGATCCACTCCATCGTGATGATGCGCTGATTATCCAAGGTAATCCGTCCGAATCCTTTAACCACGGATTTCGTGGCTACGAGATGAGCGATGCCCCACAGGGAAGGAAGCGCAGCGCCAAGATACAGGAAGAAATGTTGAATCATGACATCGCCCCGCGAACTAGCTCGCCTTCTGGCAGACGGCCTCGATGTTGTTTCCATCCGGGTCGAATATAAAAGCGGCATAGTAGTTCGGACCGTAATCCTCGTGGATGGCAGGGGGGCCGTTGTCTTTCCCACCCGCCTGCAGTCCCGCCGCATGAAAGCGATCGACGAGCTCTTTTTCATCACACCGAAAGGCGATGTGTACCTTCGTGTGGCGCGGGTTGCGCAGGGCGATCCAGAAATCCGCTTTTCCAGCTTTGCCAAAACCGACCCACTTCTCCATGTCCCAGACCACGGCATAGCCCAGAGGAGTCAGTATCTCCCTGTAGAATCGTTTGCTAAGGGCAAGGTCCTTAACATTCACGATGACGTGGTCAATCATCCGGCCATTCTCCTTTGGCGCCTCAGCGGATCATGCTTTCTCCGCGGAAGATAAGATAGACGAGACCCCAGACTCCTATGCATATATAGGCACCAATAAACAACCAGTATTCAAAACCTGGTTCAAGATTGTAGTCGGGAACGCCCGGCATAAATACAAGCATAAAAGCTATTGTGGTTGCCCAATAGGCTGATATTCCCATCACCGCCGCCATGGTGATTAACGCCCCATATTTCCTCAGAGCAATCCCGACCAAGGAAATTGCCATCAGGGGTATGTAAACCAGTGTGCCCCCCCCAATGCTCGGTTAATTTGCACCCCGTATCTACCCACTTCTTTGACATCCTCTTGTAATCCCAGTTTTACGGCAAACTCATAAAGGATGCATTCCGGGTTGAAAACGACACCCTTCATCGACTTCGTTCAACTGTATGCTTCACGAAGCGCTCCCCGGCCCTGAGCTGTACGCCACGTAGCCTTGATCATGGTCTGTCGCCGCGGCGTTGTAAGAGCCTGAACGTCGCCATTCAGACAACGAAGCATGTTGACCGAATTTGCCCGTTTAGGCTTTGGCAATTACTTTTCCGGCTAGTGAAAGATTCGCCGGTTTTGTAATGAACAATACGGCGACCGCCCATAGCATGACGAGGGCGCCCATTGTATTCATTATTTCCGGTCCGACGTCTTCCGATGTAAAGGCCACATCGATGGACCCATGAAAAAGGCTTGCGATCAACACGCTCCCTTTGGTGCTATTAAAGACCCAGGTCAGCAAAATAGCGCCCGTCATAATGCTAAAAAACCATCCGATGGCTCCGACAACATCCATGCCGGAATAGCCGGGTCTGTAGAAGAATGTCGGCAAATGCCACAGCGCCCAGAAAAGACATAGGATGATTGTGGCGGAAAAGGCGCTATGTTCCCTCTGCAACCTGGGCAATGCAAATCCCCGCCATCCGGTTTCCTCGCCAATACCGAATGAAATCGTATGAATCAACCAAACGGACATCAAACCAAAACCAGGAAATTCCTCTGATTTTCCGAACGCTGAGAGATCAACCCCCTCACCCCCCATTCCCCGAGAGATTGCTCCGGCGAGAGTAAACAACGCAAAAGGCCCGAGGATAGCCACGAGATACCAATGAATATCAACCCGGTATTGAACGATGCGGTTGAGCAAATCCCATAGACCTGCTTTGCCACTATGAATGAGCGAAACAATGATTGCCGCCAGGATCGGGCCGAGCGCGCCCCAAAAATGATGATACGGCAGGGTCGGCATATAAATGCCATAGGAGACTACCACCAAAGGAGTCCAGACAGCCCAAGAGATTAGGCAGGCCAGCACGAAAAAGGCGATCAAAGGATTCATTTCCAGGATCTGAAATCTTGTTATCCCGTCAATTCTGGTCCCATTCTGCTTGTCAACCACGGCCGCGCATGCTTTTGGGCCGTTTATTGTTTGGCCGAGATATAATTTTTGAGCTGCTCAAGCCAGTTGTCCAGACCCTCCGGGTCAAGAAAAAAATCAAACCCGCCCAGGCTTCGCTGCAGGTTCATGAGGTCGATAAGGAAATCAAAGACGGCATTGGTCGCAGATTCCTCGGCGACCAAGGCGGCGTTCTGGGCATCCAGCAGATCGAGGATGGAGATGGTTCCGCGGATATAGGCATCGGTAATGAGTTCCAGGTTTTTGTGTGCGGCCATCGCGGCGTCGTTGGACAGCTCGATGGCGGGGTGGGAGGCGGCAATACGATGGAGGTTAAAGCGGATCCGTTGCGTGATGCGCTCCCGAGCCGCCTCCTGCTGCGCCTGGCGCTGCAAAAGCTCCAGGCGGCTCCCCGCGAGACGCGCGCGGCGCGCACCCCCCTCGAAGAGCGGTAACGAGATCTTGAATTCGATCGTCCAATCGGTGTCTCCTTCGGCGGCCAGGCCGGCTATTCGGTCTTCGTTGAGCACATTGGATAGCTCGCCCCGCATGTCCAAGATGGGTAGCCAATAGGCGCGTTGGTTGGCCTTGAGCTCCCGTTCGGTTGCGGCAACCAAAGCTTCCAGGCTGGCGAGTTCTGGTGCAGCCCTCAGGCCTTCCGTCACTACGAAATCCCCCATGAGCTCGAAAGCACGTTGATTGGTGATATAGTCAAACAGCTCCTTGCGGCTGACGATCAGCGTGGGATCATCCAGCGTGGCGGGAGACGCGACGAACGGCTCATTGAGCGGACGGTGCAGCAGCCGGTTCAGAACATCGCGGGCCTGTTGCAGCTGCGCCTGCGAATTGAGCAATTCCTTGCGCGCGGTGGCCAGCTCGCTCTCCCAGCGATAGACCTCGGAAGGGTCGGCGACCCCGAGACGCTGCCGGTCCTGGGCCAGTTCCAGATTGGCTCGCGTGAGGTTCATGTTCTCCCTGCGAATATGGACAAAGGTCTGCGACTTGAGCACGTTGAGATAGGCCAGCGTCGCCTCCTGGATAATATCGAGTTCCAACTGCCGGTAGAGCGCCTCCTGATTGTCTTGCAGGTAGCGCTGGATCTCGACGCTGGCGCGCACTTGGTCGGAATAAATCAACTGGCTCAGCGTGAGGGCCGCGGCGGTGGATTGTTCGGCGGCCGCACCGCTTGTGACGGCCGTTGCGTCATCATTCAGCCTTGTGTGACTCAACCCGGCATTCAACTGCGGCCAAAAAGCGGCGCGAGCCTCGTCTACAGCAGTCTCGCCGGCTTTTAGTCCCAGTTCGGCAGCGCGCAGATCAAGGTTGACCTTGACCGCCTCCAAGGCCACGACGGATAAGGAGAGCAAGCGTCCTTCCGGCTCGGGTTCTTCGTTGAGCAACACCGCCTCATTGAGGATGTCGAAACGGGGATAGACCCCGATGGCCCGTGCCGTGGCCATGTTCACGGTCAGGCGGCGTTTGCTCGCGAAGATGACCGTTTGGCTGCCTGCGGTCTCCCCGTGCAGCACGGCATGCATATTCAAGGCGTTGCGCCGTGCCAGCCGTTCCCAATCGGAAGCCGGGGCCTCGCCGATCAAGATGCCCTGCTCAACCAGGTGGGAACCGATCAGGCTGTAACTCGGGACTTGTCTCTCGATCAAGGCCTCGATCAATCGCTGCATGGCGGCGGCATTCAGCCGCGGCATGCTGGTTACCACCACCGCCTCGGCATCCTCCGGCAGTTTTGCCACCAGATCCTCGTCCGGACGGGTTTGCAGGACAAAGCGCAGCTCCACCCCGCCTGCGGCGGCCACCTCTCGCGCCCGTTGAACCAACCCGGGTTGGGCTTCGAATTCGGCCTGATCGACCAATGCAACCACATTGCGAAACGTCGCCACGCTTCGGAAGGTTTTGAGGTCACGCACAAAGTCGGCCCCGCCGCTGAGGTAGTTGAGATTCTTGACACCGCTGCTGTTGCCCTTCCTGGGCAGGCCCAGAAGCTTGGCATCCATTACGAAAGGCGCGAAGGTCGGTTTGCGCAGCCGTTGACTGAGGCCGGCCACCGAACTGGAGATATAGCCCAAGGCCAGGACCATGTCCACCTCGGGATCTTTTTGTAATTGCCGCAACGCCGCGGTGATTTGCTTGACCGACCATCCGCCATCGAGCTGTTTGCTGTCAGGAAAACGGATATTAAAATCCCCCTTGGTCAGGGCCAAGAGCTCATCCTTGAAAAGTGCCGCCGACCATCCCGCCTGCTCCACGGGCCCATCGGTGACGATACCTATGTTGATTACCTCTGCCGCCCGGGCGTTGGTGATCGCAAGAAGCAGCAGAAAGCATGTGTTAAAGATGGCTTTTCTTTTCATTTCTGTTCCCAATCAATCATGTCACACCTGCGTCAAAGTCACGGTTTTACGAAAGCGCACGAGGGCGGTCACGAAAAACACCGCCCCGATGAGCGCAGCGGCGAAAAATTCCGGCCAGACCACATCCAGCCCGGCATCGCGAAAAAGGATCGCCTGTGCGAGGCTGACGAAATGGGTGGAGGGCACCAACTGCATAAAGGATTGCAGTCCGTGGGGCATGCTCTCCAACGGCGTGTTTCCACCGGACAGTAACATCATCAGCACGTACACCAGCATCGTCAGCAAGCCGAACTGGGGCATGGAGCGCGCGAGTGTGGCCATGAAGATCCCCAGGGAGGTCACTGAGAAGAGATAGATCACCGCCCCGGTCAAATACAAGGGAATGGACCCGATAATGGGAACGGCCAGCGCACCTTTTACGATCAGATAGAGCGACAGACTCACCGCAACCATCACCACCAGCCCACTGGCCCAGATCTTGGCCAGCATGATCTCAAACGGTTGGAGCGGCATCACCAACAGATGTTCGATGGTGCCGTGCTCCCGCTCGCGGATGAGGGCCGCACCGGTGAGCAGGATGGCCAGGAGCGTAATGTTGTTGGTAAGTTCCATCGCACTGGCAAACCATGCGGCCTCCAGATTCGGATTGAATTTCGCGCGTGTGACGATCTCCACGGCTTGGGTCGTGTCGCTACCGCGATCCAAGAATGCCGAGAGCTCCTGCGCGATAATGCGCTGGATGTAACCTGCCCCGTTGCCGGCGATGCTCATGGCAGTGGCATCCACATTGAGCTGGATCACTGTCGGGCGCCCGGACAGGATGTCCGCCTGAAAATCCGGGGGGATATCGATGACGAAAGTATAGCGCCCGTCTTCCATGGCCGCGTCGATCTCATCGATGGCCAACAGCTCCGGCGTCTGGAAATAAGGGGGCAGCAAGGCATCCCCGATGCGTCGCGAGAGTTGTGAGTGATCTTCATCCACAATGGCAACCGCGGCGTTGGTCACCCCGGCAGCAGCATTCTGAGCAACCTCGAAAACGGAAAACGAAAACATATAGGCAATCAGAAACAGCATCACGGGGTCATAGCGCAGGCTGAATAATTCCTTGACGCCCAGCCGAAAGATGTTGCCGAAAGATCGCGTCATCACTGCTCCTGTGTCTTCAATAAGCTCAGACCCAGCATGAGATAAATGACGATCAGCACCGCCAGGACAAGGAACTCGTCAAACAGCTCGGTAAAGCCGAGGGACTTGGTGAAGGTCCCCAGACTGATCTGCTGGAAATAACTGCTGGGGAAAGCGCGGCCAAACATCCTGGCGCCCTCGGTGAGGGAGGCCATCGGCACGAACAGGCCGGAAAAGTTGACGGCCGGGACCACGGTGATGATGGCAGTCCCGAAGATCGCGGCGATCTGGGTTTTCATGAACGCGGACATCAATAAACCCAGGCCGGTGGTGGCGATCACATAGAGCAGGGCGCCCAGTATCAAGGCTGAGACACTCCCCTTGATCGGCACGCCAAATAGAGACACGGCCAGTGCGACGAAAATGGCGAAATTAAGCAGCGCGATCAACAAGTAGGGAAACTGTTTTCCGAGCAGGAATTCCAGGCCGTTCACCGGCGTGGCGTAGAGATTGGTGATCGACCCCATCTCCTTTTCCCGTACCACTCCGGCTGCGGTCATCATGGAGGGGATCCAGATCAGCAGCATCATGAGCGTGCCGGGCACGATCGCATACACGCTCTTAAACTCCTGATTGTAGCGGAAGCGGGTCTCGATGGTAAGAGGCAATGCTGGGGATGCCGGCCTTCCTGCATGGCTGTCGAGCTGTTCCAGGTAGGACTGATGCACCCCGAGGATATAACCGCGTGCGGTCTCGGCGCGCATCGGGTTTGTGCCGTCGAGCCAGATGCCTACCTGCGGTTGCCGGCCGCGTCTCAAGTCCTTGCCGAAGTCCGGCGGGATTTCCACGGCAAAGGTCAGTTCCCCGCCCCGCAGGTGGTCTTCAAGCTCGTCGGAATGACGAAGGGGGGGTCGCGGCGCGAAATAGGGGGAGCCGAAAAAATTCTCAAGGTAGGTACGGCTTTCAGGGCTCTGATCGTAATCCAGCACGGCATAAGAAAGATCCTCGACATCGAAATTGATGCCGTAGCCAAAGGCGATCATCAGGATGACCGGCCCGAGCAAGGCAAACGCCAGCCGAATCGGGTCACGTCGGATTTCCATGCCCTCGCGCCGGGCGTAGGCCCAGGCCCGCCGCAGATCGAAGGCCGGTCGGCGCGATCTGCGGGGCGTGGTGCGCGGCGATGCGGGGCCTGGCGCGGCAGCTTTCTCCGGCGGGGTGGGGACGGATTCACGCTCCGCCTCTTCCAGATAGGCAATGAAGGCCTCCTCTAGGCTCGCGCTTCCCCGGGCTCGGACCAATGCAGCCGGCGTATCCTGGGCCAGCACCTTTCCTGCATGCATGAGCGAAATGCGGTCGCAGCGTTCGGCCTCGTTCATGAAATGGGTGGAAATGAAGATGGTTACCCCGTCGTCACGGGAGAGCTGGATCAGGAGTTCCCAGAACTGATCCCGTGCCACCGGATCGACGCCGGAGGTCGGCTCATCCAGGATCAGCATCTCAGGCCCATGGATCACCGCCACACCCAGGGAAAGCCGCTGGCGTAGCCCCAGAGGTAATCTTTCCGTCAGCTCATCAGCCACTTCACCCAGGCCGAAGCGCCGGATCATCTCCGCCACCCGCTCCGGAATCTGCGCCGGCGGGAGGTGGAAGATGTGCGCATGCAGAACCAGATTCTGGCGCGGCGTCAATTCAGTGTAGAGCGAAAAGGATTGGGACATGTAGCCGACCCGCTTGCGGGTTTCAAGATCGTGGGCGTCGACGGGACGGCCGAACAAAAAAGCTTCACCTTCAGAAGCCGGCAGCAATCCTGTGAGCATCTTCATGGTGGTTGTTTTTCCGCATCCATTGGAACCCAGGAAGCCGAAGATCTCGCCCCGCTCGATGCGAAAGCTCACATTATCGACCGCGGTGAAACGGTCGAAACGCCGCGTGAGAGAACGGGCCTCGATGGCCGACCCGCCTTCATGGGACGCGCGCGGCGGGATGGCAAGCTTTCGATGGCCCCGGCGCTTTTCTTCCGGAAGCAAGGCGATAAAAGTCTTCTCCAGCGTGTCCTGGCCGGTCTGCAATCGCATCGCCTCCGGCGTACCGGTGGCCAGGATCCTCCCGGCATCCATCGCCGCCAGCCAATCGAATCGATCGGCTTCCTCCATGTAGGCGGTGGCGACGATCACCGACATCCCGGAACGTCGGGCGCGGATCCGTCCGATCAACTCCCAAAACTGGCGACGGGAGAGCGGATCGACTCCGGTGGTCGGCTCATCCAGGATCAACAGGTCCGGGTCATGAATGAGGGCACAGCATAGCCCCAGCTTCTGCTTCATGCCGCCGGACAGCTTTCCCGCCGGTCGATCGATAAAAGGGGCAAGTCCGGTACTTTCGAGCAATTCCTGAATCCGCGCCTTTCGTTCACCCTGGGCCTGGCCGAACAGGCGGCCAAAAAAATCCACGTTCTCACGCACGGAAAGCGTCATATAGAGATTGTGTCCCAACCCCTGCGGCATATAGGCGATGCGAGAGCAGATCTCTGTGCGTTGCTGTTTGTGGCGCATGTCGCTCCCCAAGACCTCCACCGTGCCCTCCTGAATCCTGCGCACCCCCGCGATCAGGGCGAGCAGGCTGGATTTACCGACCCCATCCGGGCCGATCAGTCCCACCATACGGGCGTCCGGTATGTTCAGGTTAACCCCAGCGACTGCGAGGGTATCCTTGTACCGATGGCGGAGGCCGGAAATGCGTGCGACGGCATTCATTCGTCATGCCTCCAGGCAGGGGGGTAGGATTTGATATAACCGAATCGGGGCATCAGGGCTGTTGTGCGAATCGGAGATCCTCGGGCCACTGCGCCTCCGGGACGAGACGAATATAGGCCACTCCCGGAATGCCCGTTTTCGATAGCTCGGGATGATCTCCCAAAAACTCGTTATCGAGTTGAACCTTGATACGAAACATGAGCTTTTCACGCTCGGTCCGGGTTTCAACCTCCTTGGGGGTAAACTGCGCTCGGGGAGCGACAAACGAGACCTTGGCCGGTATCAACAGCTCCGGCAAGCCGTCGAGCACAACGACGGCGTCCGCACCCACCGCGAGCCCCGCCGCCTGCCGGGTAGGGAGAAACACCGTCATGTAAACATCCATGGGATTGAGCACCGTCAGCACCCTGCCGCCGGCGGGCAGGACTTCGCCCGGTTCAGCGAGCCGATACAATACGCGTCCGCTGATCGGTGTTTTTAGAATGCTGTCTTCAATCTGGGCCTTGAGCAGCTCCGTATTCGCCACAGCGGCTTCGATCGCCGCTTCGGCGTTGAAGAGCTGTGCGTTCGCCGCGGCCAATGTCGCCTTGGCGGTCTCAACGGCGGTCTCGTCGCGTTGAAGTTCTTCAAGAGAGATGCTTTTGTTTTCGTAAAGCCCCTCGGCGCGCTCCAGGTCTTTTTGGGCCAGTGATAATTCACTCCTGCGCTGGGCGATCACAGCGACCGCGACGCCGCGCTCCTGCTGTGCCCGCCTCACCTCCGCCTCGGCGCGGCGCAGTTGTGCGTCCAGCTCTTTGGTATCGATTCGTGCCAGCCTCTGATCGACCTCCACCGTATCCCCTTCTTTCACGAACACCGCCGCCAGACGCCCCCCAAACTTGGTGGTGATATCGACCTCGGTGGCTTCGATGCGGCCATTGCCCGAGGCGATACCCTCCGGCAAACCCGGCTGTTGCACGAGCTGATTCCATACAAATCCGCCACCGATCAGCACCAGGACCACGACCAGCGCCGCGACGATCCTTTTTTTTGAGCGACTCGGTGTCATGATGCCTTACCGGTTTGAATACAGCTTGCCAATGA
>CAYGBP010000035.1:0-1529 GCA_964348105.1 uncultured Nitrospirota bacterium | reverse complement strand
GTTACAATGCATCGTTCCCATGCCTTGAGATATCCTCATCACCTTCCCAAGGGCCTCTATAACCGGGTGGAAAATGCGGTGTCTTCGGACAGTTTCGCCATGGCCGGACTTCCTTCGGCTCACCTGGCTAGAATCGTGGAAAGGAACCTCGGCCTGTCAGCGGGTGGCCCAACTTCATCCTTGAGGCCGAGAGGCTTTTAGAAACCCAGATGTCAGCCGTTTTGGAAAGGCTTGCCTACGTGAAGCTCTATATCATAAAGGGGGTTTTTCTTCAAGGATCGTAATGCGGGGTCTGCCACCCTGCCCCAGGGGAGGGGCGATTCAGGGGGCAGAGCGTCGTGCGTGTGACGCGGCCGGAGGAAAGGGGCACTCCATGCGGTCGTTATTACCCCTGATGGCCCTTTGATGATCAGCACCGGGTTTTTCGCAGCCTGTACTGCCCTTAACACAATATTTTCCACCTGTTCGAGCCGCTTTGACAGAAGTGGATCATTCGTAACTTTTCCGATAAATCTAACTTCGGTTAATAGCGTTTCTGCCTGAATCTTGTCTAATTCGGTTCGGGCACAGACATGAATCGATGGGATCAGACGCTGGCGAGAAGCCCTTGCGATGGCCCGTGCACGAGCAAATATCGGTTCCGGGACCCATGCGATCTCATTTTCCCTGTCTTTCCACCAGGCTTCGGGGGCGCCCGAAACTCCGTAACCGATGGCAACCGGTTCCCCATCCTCGTAATTCTTCGGACCAATCTATCTCTGTATTCATCCATAGTCTACAAATACGTGTACCAATGAGCATACAGCCTACACAATAAAGATCATTAGTGATCCTCAATAATAACTTACACCTTTGTCGAGTTTTCTCAATTAAGGACTTCAGGAAGGATTTTACGCCTTGGTTAATGGACCGAAAGTCATGGCGGCTGACGATACCTCGTCAAACTGAAGCAGTGGAGCATTGGACCGCATTGTGAGCAGTGTTTCCGCCTGAGCCGGATTCCAATGTCCACTGCTCCAATGCTCTGAAATTTTTACTGCTCACCTTGGCGGGCAGTAGAAGTTCAGAGACATGGAAAATCAAAGGATCCTCTCGCCTTTCTCCTACCGCACCTCGAAATCCGGTGCGACTGGGCAGCATTCTTATCCGGGAATGGAAACCGATCATCCGAAACTATTGGAGCCCAGTCCCTGCCGTACAATCCACGTTCGGGACAATATTATATTAATGCCCTTCGCACACCTGATTCTAACACATCCACCGGTCGCGACAGGCCCCAGATCTCCAGAGTCGGTATCTGTGGATTCGAATCGACCCCCATTTGCGTTCGGAGGCGAAGATCCCCGGTTGGCCCCCCACTTGACAGACAAGAATGTCGCGCTATTCTTATTAAGTATCGAAACGTTTGAATAATGATGAGATGATGTGTTGGGGTGCAGACCGAAAGGAGGAGAAAGATGAGGGCAGAAAGATTGATCATGATATTCATGGCATTCGTGTTAATGCTATCCGCGCAGCCGAGTTACGGA
>CAYGBP010000034.1:9852-23928 GCA_964348105.1 uncultured Nitrospirota bacterium | reverse complement strand
CCCGACGGGAAGGATCATGAATTCTTGAATATCCAGTCCGTTGTCGGCATGGGCGCCTCCGTTGAGGATATTCATCAATGGGACGGGCAACTCCCGCGCCTGCCCGCCTCCGACATAGCGGAACAGGGGTTGTCCCGTCTCGCTCGCAGCCGCCTTGGCCACCGCCAATGAAACCCCGAGGATGGCATTGGCCCCGAGCCGACCCTTGTTGGGTTTCCCGTCCAGCTCGATCAATGATCGATCAATGGAAGACTGGTCCCGCCCTTCCATCCCGATCAACTGTCCGGCGATCTCCTCGTTGACATGCATCACGGCCTTGAGAACTCCCCGGCCGGCATACCGCTTCTTATCCCCGTCCCGCAGCTCCACGGCCTCACGTTCTCCCGTGGAGGCGCCGGAGGGTACGGCCGCACGGCCCATTGCCCCACTTTCCAGGCGGCAATCCACCTCCAGCGTCGGATTGCCCCGCGAATCCAGGATCTCCCTGCCGAATAGGTCTATGATTTCACTCATGGTCGTTTCCCGATTTCAATATTAGGTTTCGTATTCCGTCATCCCTCGCACCGGAACCAGACCCGCACATGAGACCGGGGAATCGAAGTCCGGAGGAGTCTTTCAGCTCGGGACCGCCGCCGGGGCGAAACCCCCTGCTCATGGCTTGGCGAGCCTTTCCTTCAAGAGTTCATTGACCTTGCCGGGATTCGCCTTCCCTCCCGAGCGCTTCATAACCTGGCCCACAAAGAATCCCAGCAGCTTGTCCTTTCCCGCCTTGTAGGCGGATACCTCCTTCGGATTGGCGCGAATCACTTCTTCGATCAGCTCTCCGAGCGCAGCCTGATCGCTCACCTGGGTCAGGCCCTGCTCCCTGACGATCTCCTCGGGAGATTTGCCGGACCGCGAGGCCTCCTCGAAGATCTTCTTGGCCGTGTTCCGGTTCACCAGGCCCTCCTCCACCATCGTGAGCAGGCGGACCAAGTCCGAATGGCTCATCCAGTCACGGCCTTCATTGACCTCCCTCAGCGATTCGGTCAGGATCCAGTTGGCCAGATTCTTGTAATTCGTGTATTCACGGGCACAAGTTTCGAAATAATCGGCAACCGCCTTTTCGGACGTCAGCACCTCGGCGTCGTAATCCGTCAGGCCATAGTCGCGAACGAACCGCTCGCGCCTGGCCTGGGGGAGCTCCGGCAATTCCCGGCGTATCTGATCGACCCAATCGGGCCCCGGTTCCAAGGGGACCAGGTCGGGCTCCGGAAAATATCGGTAATCGTGGGCCTCTTCTTTGGACCGCATCGGGATCGTGACGCCTTTCTGGGCATCCCACAACCGGGTCTCCTGCACCACCCGTCCCCCCTCCCGCAGTGCCTGGGCCTGGCGCCGGATCTCGTACTCCAGCGCCCTCTGCACAAACCGGAATGAATTCAGGTTCTTGATCTCGGTCTTGGTCCCGAACCCGGCGCTGCCCTTCGGCCGGAGCGAAACGTTCGCGTCGCACCGCAGGCTGCCCTCCTCCATGTTCCCGTCGCACACCCCCAGATAAACCAGGATGTCCCGGAATTTTTTCAGGTAGGCCACGGCCTCCTCGGGCGATCGGAGATCCGGCTCGCTCACGATCTCCAGCAAAGGAACACCGGCCCGGTTCAGGTCGACATGGCTGGCCCCCGAAATCCCCTCATGAAGATTCTTGCCGGCATCCTCCTCCATGTGAATCCGGGTAATTCCGATGCAACGGGTGGTCCCGTTGGCCTGAATCTCCAGAAAGCCGGCCTCGCACAACGGCTGCTCGTACTGGGAGATCTGATATCCCTTGGGCAGGTCCGGGTAAAAATAGTTCTTCCGCGCGAACCGGCTATGTGACGAAATCCGGCAGTTCGTGGCCGTCCCGGCTCGAATGGCCATCTCCACGGCCGACCGGTTCATGACCGGCAACACGCCGGGCATCCCCGTACAGATCGGACAGACCTGGGTATTGGGGACGGCGCCGAACCGGGTGCTGCACCCGCAGAATATCTTGGAGCGCGTCAGAAGCTGGGCATGGATCTCCAGTCCGATCACGGCCTCATGCTCCGTTATTGCGCCTTGGAGATTCGTCGACATTACCCCTCAGCCCCCTCCCTTTCTCACCCCGATGTCATCCACCGGGGGTCGGGCGCGATGCCAGTCGGTTGCCTGCTCATAGCCGTAGGCCGCCCGCAGGACGGTTTGTTCATCGAACGGCCTGCCCAGGATCTGCATCCCGATCGGCAGTCCCGCCCGCGTGAAGCCGCACGGAACCGAGATGGCCGGAATTCCGGCCAGGTTGACCGAGATCGTGAAGATGTCGGATAAATACATTTGGAGCGGGTCCTCGGTCTTTTCTCCGATCTTGAAAGCAGCGGTGGGCGCCGTCGGCGCCACGATCAGGTCCGCGTCGCCCGAGCCGAAGGCACCGTCGAAATCCCGTTTGATCAATGTGCGGACCTTCTGCGCCTTCAGATAATAGGCATCGTAATAGCCCGAAGACAGCGAATAGGTCCCGAGCATGATCCGGCGCTTGACCTCCGGCCCGAATCCCTCGGTGCGGCTCTTGATGTACATTTCGGACAGATCCTTCGCACCCTCGGTCCGGTAGCCGTACCGCACCCCGTCGTAGCGCGCCAGGTTGGAGCTGGCTTCGGCCGTGGCCAGAATATAATAGGTGGCCACCGCATATTCCGTGTGCGGGAGCGAGATCTCGGTCGCCCTGGCGCCAAGCTTTTCAAAAAGTCGGATCGCCTCGCGAACGGCGGCCTGCACCTCCGGATTGACCCCCTCGCTGAAATACTCTTTCGGGATCCCGATCTTCAGGCCCTCCAGCCCCCCATCCAGGCCGCGCGTGTAGTCCGGCACCGCCAGGTCGGCCGAGGTGGAGTCCAGGGGGTCATGGCCGCTGATCACATTCATCATGATCGCACAATCCCTCACATCCTTCGTGAAAGGCCCGATCTGATCCAGGGATGAGGCGAAAGCGATCAGACCGTACCGGGACACGCGTCCGTAAGTGGGCTTCATCCCCACCACGCCGCAGCAGGCCGCAGGTTGGCGAATGGACCCGCCCGTATCCGACCCCAGAGCGGCAACGCACTCGCCGGCCGCCACGGCGGCGGCCGAGCCGCCGCTCGACCCTCCGGGTATGCATTCGGGGTTCCAGGGATTCCGGGTCGCCGAAACGGACGAGTTCTCGGTCGAGGACCCCATCGCGAATTCATCCAGATTGGTCTTGCCGACCAGAACCGCGCCGCACTGCAGCAGGCGCTGTATCACCGTGGCGTCATAGACCGCGGTATAATCGGCCAGAATCCGGGAGGCGCAGGTCGTGGGGCACCCCTGCACGCAGATGTTGTCCTTGATTGCGATCGGAATGCCGGTCAGCGGATGGCAGGGTTCCCCCCGCTCGAATCGTCGGTCGGCGGCCGCGGCCTGGCGGAGGGCCACATCCCGGGTCAGGGTCAGATAGGCCCTGATCGTGGGCTCCAGGCGGTTGATTCGATCGTAGACCGATTCCGCCAGCTCGCGGGCGCTGAGCTCGCGGGCCTTGAGCTGTTCATGAAGGGCATGGATGGTGAGAGGCGCTTCGGTCTTCATCACTCAATCATCCTGTTTTTCTCGTCCACCCTGACGACCAGCGGCCTGTAGCTCTTCAGTTCGGCCTCATTATAGTATTCGTAGCAGAACACAACGATCCGATCGCCGATCACGCCTTTGCGCGCCGTGGGTCCATTCAGGCAGACCGTTCCGGAGGCCTTCGCCCCGGGAATGACATAGGTCTCGAACCGCTCGCCGTTATTCAGGTTGGATACCATCACCTGCTCGTAGGGCAGAATACCGGCGGCATCCAGCAGATCGGAATCCAGCGTCAGGCTGCCGTCGTATTCAAGGTTGGCATCCGTCACGGTTGCGCGATGGATTTTGGAACGAAGCATTAATCGTAACATGCGCTATTCCCATCCTCCTGCTGCATCAGGGGCACCGGCCGAACGACGGCGGCGAGATGGCTCCTTGCCCCCGCTCTCACGCCTCCCTTGCCTACTCGATGATCTTCGGCACCCTGAAAAACTCCTCCGTGCGGTCGGGTGCATTCTGGAGAACCTGCTCCCGGGGAAGCGACGGCTTCACCTCATCCTCCCGAAACACGTTCTTCATCGCGATGACGTGCGAAGTCGGCTCCACGCCGGAGGTATCCAGCTCATTGAGCTTGTCGATATAATCCAGAATTTGGCCGAGCTGGCGCGTGAATCGGTCCCTCTCCGTCCTGTCAATTTTCAAGCGGGCCAAGACCGCGACGTATTCCACCTGCTCAGGCGTCAATTCCATCCGGAAACCTCTCTCAACCGATTTTCTCTAGCCTGGCGACCTTGACCGCCAGTTTCTTGATGCCCACGCTGCCGAAGAGGACCAGGACCTTCTGGTCCTCACCGGCCCCCTCGGCTTTCTGAACGCGACCGACCCCCCAGTGGGGATGTCGAACCCGGCTGCCGATCTGAAACGATCCGGCGGGGCTGTGATCCGCCCGCCTTCGCGTTTCGCGCGGCCCATCAACCGGGGCTGACGGGCGGGTGCCACCGGATGCCCTGCGGCTTCCCCAGACAGTTTCCCTGACCAGTTGAGGGGGAATCTCCTCGATGAACCTGGATGGGGGGTTCCAATGCGTCGAGCCCCACTGCCTGCGTCTTTCGGCATAACTCAAAATCAGGCGAGCGCGCGCCCGCGTCATGCCCACATAACAAAGCCGTCGTTCTTCCTCCAGCTCCTGCTCGTCCGCCAGGGAGGACTGATGCGGAAAAAGACCCTCCTCCATCCCGGTCATATAAACGAAGGGGAATTCCAATCCCTTGGCGCTGTGAAGGGTCATCAGGGTCACGGATGCGGCACCGACCGCTGGCTTCCCGTTGCGAGCCGAAGCCGGGTCATCCGGGTCCATCACGAGCGCCACATGGTCCAGGAACGCGGAGACCGCGCCGCCATCCCCATCGTCCGAGGCCCGCAATTCAAAGCTCTTGGCCGATGAGATCAGCTCGGAGATGTTTTCCATGCGTGTACGCGCCTCCGTGGCGGCTGCCCCGCCGGAGGTCTGCTCCTCCTGCAGCATTCGCTCATAACCGGTCTTTTGCAAAATCGCGGTCAGCAGCTCTGAAAGCCCCGCTTCCCGCCGGGTCCTCCGCAGGCCGTCCAATAAATCCTTCAGCTCGCTCAGCGCCCGGGCCTGAGCCGTGGTCAGGCCCTGGATCCGGTCGACCTGGCAGAGCGCCTCCCCGAGACCGATCCCTCTGCAACGGGCATGCGCCTCAAGTCGTTCCAGCGACGCCTCCCCGATCCCGCGCGTGGGGACGTTGATGATCCGGCGGAGGCTGTGGTCATCCTCGGGCCGCTCCACCGCCCTCAAATAGGCGAGCAGATCCTTGATCTCCCGCCGCTCATAAAATCGGAGTCCTCCGACGATCCGGTATGGAATTGCCTCCGCACGAAAGGCCTCTTCCAACGCACGGGACTGCGCATGCGTTCGATAGAGGACCGCAAAATCCCCGAGGCTCGCGCCATCGCCGGCCATCGCCTCGCGGATCGATTGGCAGACGAAACGCGCCTCCCCTTCTTCGTCCTCGACGCGAGAAAGGCAAACCGGCCCTCCCTGCTGGTTGCGCGTCCAGAGACGCTTGTCCGTGCGCCTTCGAATCCGGCTCACGACGGCCCCGGCCGCGTCCAGAATGGTCTGGGACGAGCGATAATTCTGCTCCAAGCGGATCACCCGTGCCGCCGGGAAATCGCGCTCGAATCGAAGGATATTCCCGATATCGGCCCCGCGAAAGGCATAGATACTCTGATCATCATCGCCGACAACGCAGACGTTGCCCTGTTCCCCCAGCAGCCGGATGAGCCTGTACTGCGCCGGATTGGTGTCCTGGTATTCGTCCACCAGCAGGAATCGGAATTTTCTTCTGTAATGGTCGAGCCGCTCGGGGCGCCGCTCGAACAGGCGAATGACCCAGAGGAGCAGATCGTCAAAATCCATGGCATTCATGGATCGCAATCTTTCCTCGTAAAGGAGGTAAGTCTTGGCCACCTTGTCCTCGATCCCGAACGGGCGGGAGGCCGCGGCGTAGGAATCCGCTGCCGTCAGACGGTTCTTGAGGGCCGAGATCCTCCGGGCGACCTCCTTGGGGGCGTGGAGCGACTCATTGATCTTGAGACGCTTCATGCATTCCCTGACCACACCCATCTGATCGGCCGTATCCAGAATCGTAAAGTCGGTTCGCAGACCGGCATGCTCGGCGTCGCGCCGCAGGATGCGCACACAGGCCGCGTGAAAGGTGCAGACCCAGGTGGGGCCGTTTTCGCGGCCCACCAGCTCCCTCACCCTGGACTTCATCTCCTGGGCGGCCTTGTTGGTAAAGGTGACGGCCAACACGCCCTCCGGCTCCGCAAGTCCCCGCTGGATCAGGTAGGCAATGCGGCCGGTAATCACCCGGGTCTTGCCGCTTCCAGCCCCGGCCAGGACCAGCAGGGGCCCTTGGACATGCCTCACCGCCTCAAGCTGTCTGTCATTGAGGGTCTTGATAAAATCCATCGCTACTCCACGGTAACGCTCTTGGCCAGATTTCTGGGTTGATCCACGTCGCAACCCCGAAAGACCGAAATATGATAAGCCAGCATTTGCAACGGAATGGTCAGCAGAAGCGGGATGAACAGCGGATCCGCCACGGGAATATAAATCGTTTCGTCGGCTTTTGCCGCGGCTTCTTCATTCCCCTCCGTCGTGATCAGGAGGACGACCCCATCCCGGGCCTTGACCTCCATCACATTGTTCACGACCTTGTCGTAGACGGAATCGACGGGGGCCAGGACGAGGACCGGCATATTCGCGTCAATCAATGCGATGGGGCCGTGCTTCATCTCGCCGGCGGGATATCCCTCTGCATGAATGTAGGAAAGCTCCTTGAGCTTCAGGGCCCCAGAAAAAGAAAGTCGCGATGCTGATAATGCCTTTTCGAGATTTCCTGAATCTTGCCTTCGTTGTGCAGAAGACCCTCGATCAAACCCGGTATCTTCAGCAGGTCCTGAATCAGGGCAGCCGCCCGCTCGGGCGATACGGTTCCAACCCGCCGTCCCACGTACAGGGCCAGCAGGTAAAGTGCCGCTAATTGGGTGGTAAAGGTCTTCGTCGCCGCAACGCCGATCTCAGGACCGGCGTGGGTGTAAAGCGTGCCGGCGGCCTCCCGCGACAGGCTGCTTCCCACCACGTTGCAGATCGCCAGCGTCCCCGCCTGCTTGCGGGTTGCCTCCCTCAGGGCCGCCAGGGTATTATCCGCCGTTTCTCCGGACTGGGATATAAATACGCACAGGTCCCGGGATCCCACCATCGGGTCGCGATAACGGAATTCGGATGCGATGTCCACCTCCACCGGCACCCGGGCCAGGGTCTCGATCAGATATTTGCCTACCAGCGCCGCATGCCATGAGGTACCGCAGGCGACCAGGGCGATCTTCCGAAGACCCGAGAGATCCATGCCGTCCAGTCCCGCCTCCTGGAGGAAGACTTCGCCCTTCTCCTGGGATAATCTCCCGAGCAGCGTGTCCGTCATGGCGCGCGGCTGCTCGTAAATCTCCTTAAGCATGAAATGCTTGTAGCCGCCCTTCTCGGCCACCAGCGGACTCCAGTCCACCTGCGTGGTCTTCTTTTCCTTATTCCGCCCGTTGAAGTCGGTCACCCGAATCATTTGCGGGCTGAGGATCACCACCTCTCCGTCTTCCAGGAACAGGATCTTTCGCGTCTGGTGCAGAATGGCCGGAACGTCCGAGGCAACGAAGTAACCCTCCGGTGTAATCCCGGCCACCAGCGGACAGCCCTGGCGGGCGGCCACCACGGTATTCGGCTCCTGGCCGGACATCACCACGAAGGCATAAGACCCTTTGATCGTTTTCAGCGCCTCGTAGACCCAGCAGGTTTTTTTTCAGCTCAAGATAATTTTCGATGATTCCGTTGTGGACCAGGGCGAGGCTCCCCACTTGGTGCGGGTGGGCGTTTTCCACCGAAGGCCGCCCATGCGTCGCCCAGCGTGTGTGGCCGATCCCGATGTGGCTATAGTAGCCCTGGTCTGCGATCGAAGCCTCCAGTTGGGCCAGTTTTCCCACGGTGCGCTTCACCTGCAGCCGCCCGGACTGCAGAAAGGCCAGCCCGGCCGAGTCATACCCCCTGTACTCCAGCCGACGAAGCCCTTCGATCAGCGTCGGGACGGCATTCTGCTTTCCAACATAGCCGATAATCCCGCACATGGGTCGCTATCCTTTTTTCTTTTTCTTCCCCGGCGCCGCGCGCCGCGATGAAGGGTTGCGCCTACGCTTCGCCCAACCCTTCTTGATCGTTTGACGGGGGCGCGCCACGGCAAGGGAATCGGCCGGGACCTCGTCCGTAATCGTCGATCCTGCGCCGATCACCGCGCCCCGCCCGACCTTCACGGGCGCGATGAACTGGGTGTCGCTGCCCACGAAGACGTCATCCTCGATGATCGTCTGAGCCTTTTGCTTTCCGTCGTAGTTGCAGGTGATGGTCCCCGCCCCGATGTTAACGCCTTTCCCGATGACGGCATCCCCGAGATAGGAAAGATGGTTCGCCTTCGAGCCTTCGCCCAGCACGCTTTTCTTGACCTCGACGAAATTCCCGATCCGGGCTCTCTTCCGAATCCGGGTTCCGGGCCGCAGGTGGGCGAATGGCCCGACCGTCGCCTCCGATTCGAGACTCGAATCCACGATGACGCAATGATCCCTCACCTCCACCCGATCCTCGAGATGGCTGTTGCGGATGCGCACATGGGAGGCGATCACGCAGCTTTCTCCGATCCGGCTCTCGCCTTCAATGAAGGAAAACGGATAAATGATGGTATCCTGACCGATGCGGACCGAATCGTCGATCACCGTATGGTCGGGGTCCAGGATCGTGACGCCCTCCCGAAGGAGCCGATCCGTGGCCCGGCGGCGAATCGCCTTCTCGGCTGCGGCGAGCTCGGCCCGGCTATTGATCCCCAGCACCTCGGTCGAATCCTCGGCGGCGACGGCCAGAACGCCGAGCCCCTTCTGAAAGGCCAGACGGACCGAGTCGGGCAGGTAAAATTCACCCTGGGCATTTTCTGGCTTGATCTCCTGCAACAGATCGAACAGAACATCGGCCCGGGCAACGTAGACCCCGACATTAATCTCGGTTATTTCCCGTTGCCCCACGGTTGCGTCCCGGTCCTCGACGATCCCGGTAAGCGCACCCTCCGCATCCCGGATGATCCGGCCGTACCCGTGCGGTTCGCGAAGGTGCGCCGTCAGCAGAGACAGCGCGGCCCCGCTGTCCGCGTGAGATCGAACCAGGCGCTCGAGCGTTTGAGGCCTGAGGAGGGGATGGTCGCCGTTGAGAATGAGCAGGTTGCCGGCGT
This sequence comes from uncultured Nitrospirota bacterium, assembly GCA_964348105.1. Taxonomy (GTDB): domain Bacteria; phylum Nitrospirota; class Nitrospiria; order DATECO01; family DATECO01; genus CAYGBP01. The sequence continues at coordinate 14,497 of CAYGBP010000034.1, read as the reverse complement.
AATGCCCAAGCAGGGAATGCGTCATCAACACCGCGTGTGCCGTTCCCATGAGCGGCTGCTGCTCGACCACCTGGACCCGCCCGCAGCGGATGTCCTCCGACAACAGGTCGCATACCAGCTCCTTATGATGCCCGAGAACGACGACGGTTCGCTCCACGCCCAGAGCGGCCACCAGATCCAGGGCATAGCGGATCATGGGCTTGCCCGCCACCTGATGCAGCACCTTCGGGCGCTTAGACTTCATCCGCTTTCCCTGACCGGCAGCCAGGATCACGGCGATCATGTTTTGCGAAGGCTCGTTCACCCCGGCGTTTGCCTCCCGCTCTCCGGAACGGCCGGGGTGTAGAATCCCCCGGATATCACCATCTTCATGCCATCCTCCACGCTCATCTCAAGCGGAATGATTTCGGCCTCCGGCACGAGCAGAAAATAGCCCGAAGTCGGATTCGGCGTGGTGGGGACGTAGACATTCACCACCTTCGCGTGCGTCAGCTCCTGAACCTCCCCCTTCACGAACGCTATCGAATAACATCCCTTTCTTGGATATTCCACGAGGACCACCCGATTGAACTGCTCGCGGCCCTGCAGAGAAATGGTGTCCACGATCGACTTCACCAGATTATATACGTTGCGGATCACGGGAACCCTTTTCAAAAACCATTCCCAAAGCTCCAGCAGTTTACGGCCCAAAAAATTGGTGGCAAACACCCCCGTAAAAAAGACGATGAGGATGAGGGCCAGAACGCCAACCCCCGGAACATAATAGGGAAAATGGGTCCTGAGCAGGCCCCCGACCACGCCCTCCAGGGTCAGAAAAAGGGCCTTCAGAATCAGGTAGGTTCCCCACAGGGGAATGATAACCAGCAGACCTGTGATAAAATATCTTTTGATGAGCAGGCTAAGCTTGCTGGGCCTGTCCTTTCGACGCAACTGGAATCTCCCGGGAAACCGAAATTCGGTTGGCGGCTAAACACATAATGATACCCATTTTTAGGGGGCCATGCAAGCATTTTCGTTTGCAATTTCGGTCTTTTTTGCTTATCATGGGGCGTCGCCCCGTCTTCTCAAAGGTCGGTCGCCATGAATCTCGTTGAAGTGGCCCTACTGGGGGTTCGAAATTTCCAGCAGATCACCCGATTGGAGTTCCGGCCCGGGCTGAACTTCGTCCAGGGCCCAAATGCGAGCGGGAAGTCCACGCTCTGCGAGGCCATCCTGCTCAGCCTGTTTTCGGGGAGCCCCGAGCAGGCCAAAAGCCTGATCCAGCCCGACAGCCCGTCCACCTGTCAAACCGCCCTGACCTTCAAACTGAGCAACGGAGAGGTTTATCGCCTCGCCAAGGACTTCATCAAAGACATCGCGGTTCTGTCCAGGCACGACCCGACCATCAAGAAGTTCATTCCGATCGAGAAGCGGCGGGAAAACATCCTTCGGTGGCTACAGCAGCAGCACGAGGGTCTGGACGGACCACAGATCTCCCGCTATTTCTTGATCACCCGGGATCGCATGCCCTCCGCCCGGGACGATCGGCCGGCCGCACCCCGCGCCGAGATGACCGCAACGGCCGGCCCCCTGACCGAGACGGCTGGGATGGAGCCCGCGGCCCAGACCATGGCAGCCGCCGATCCATCGGAAGACTTGGAGGCCAAGGAACGCCGTCTTCAGGACTTGAAGGGATTGATCAAGGGGGCGGAAGAGGCCTTTCAGCTCGACGAGCAACTGGCCGATATCCAAAGCCGCATCAGCGTTCTGAAGCGCAAGCTGTCTCAGTTGAAGGACTTGAACGAGGAGCTTGCCCGGATTGACGAGAATGCGCAAGCCTTCTCGGCCATGGAGGAAAATCTTGATGAGCTCGATCAGATCGTGGATGAGTTCGAATCCAAGCAGGCTGAACGGGACCGAGAGCATCACGACCTGATGGAAGATCAGACCCTGCTGGAGCATCAGCTGGCGATGATACCCTCCGACCCGATTTACAAGAACAAAATCTTTCTGTCCGGTGCCGTGATCACGGTCCTGTCCTTCGCCACGGGAATATTCGCCACCCTGCCCGGTTTTTATCAACACCTCTATCTGATCGGACTGCTGACCGGGCTGGGCCTGATGGTGGCGTCCGTGATCGTGGATATGCAGTGGTTATCCCGCAAGAAGATCATGGAGGAAAAACTGGGTGGAAAGCTCAAGAACCTGGAGCTTCTCGAAGCCCGCTTTCGCCGGGAGAACGCAAAATTCTTCGAGCTATTGCGCAGGACCGAGACCGACTCGGTCGAGGCCTTCAAGGAAAAGATGAAGGCCTTTTCGCTGATCCACACCTCGCGCGAGCGTCTCAGGGAGCAGCGAGAGCGCGCACTGGAGGGAAAGGACGTCGCATCTCTCGAGCGGGAATTCGAGGAAAAAAGGGGGCAGGCCGCCGAATTGGAGCAGAAGCTGAAGGCATTCGAGGGGGTCCCCACCGACCTCCCCACGTTGCGCGAGGAGATCAGCATCCTGGAAAGGGAGGTGGCGTTCAAAAAACCTGCCCCGGCGGGTGCCGCCGCAGCGCCCGAGCACATGGTGGAGCAGACCTCCACACAGCTTCCCGCCGAAAACGGCAGGGGCCCAGGGCCCGCCATGGGATTTCTCACCGATCCGATCGTCCGGTACAAGGATCAGCTGCTGTCCTCCACCCGGGAGATTTTCTTGAAGCTTTCTCAGGGTGCCTTCCAGGATCTGAAATGGGACGGGTCGGATCGCCTCCTGCCGGTCGCGCAAAATGCCGCCGCACCCATGCCGATCGAGGAACTCAGCAGCGGCATCCGAGACACCCTCTACCTGTCACTCTACCTCGGATGGATCCGCAATCTCGCGGGACAGTATCCCTTTCCGCTCTTTCTGGACGAGCCGATTCTTTCCCTGGATCCTCAACGACAGCGCATGGCAATCGATCTTATCAGGGATATCGGGAGAAACAGACAGGTTATTCTGATCTCTCATCAGTCCTACCCGGTTCAAGAGGGAGAAAACCTGATCAGGCTTTGATGGAATCTTCAAACCGAGAGCGATACCCCCAGCGCCGCGAACGCGTTTCTTTCGGCCAGGCCCGGGCGACCCTGAAAGGTCCGTCGAACGGGCCCGGATCCGCCCCGAGGAAGTCACGGCGGCGACCGACCGTATCGCCCGCCCCCCCCCGCGGTCATCTCATCACGTTCGAGGGCATCGAGGGAAGCGGCAAATCAACCCAGCTGGCGGCGCTGGCCGATCATCTGACAGCGCGGGGCTGCAACGTCCTGGTGACCCGGGAGCCGGGCGGCACCCGACTGGGCGAAGGCATCCGACGCATGCTCCTCGACCCCCAGCATCGGGACATGCACCCCAAAACCGAGCTCCTGCTCTATCTGGCCAGCCGCGCCCAACATTTCGAGGAGATCATCGAACCGGCACTGGCCGGCGGCCGGTTGATCCTGTGCGATCGCTTCTGGGACGCAACCTTTGCCTATCAGGGCCAAGGCAGAAATCTGGATCTCAAACCGCTAAAATCGTTTCAGGCATTCGTTACGGGCAAAGTGACGCCCGATCTGACCCTGCTCCTGGATGTCGAAGTGCGCAGGGGGCTTGAGCGGATCCAGCAGCGCGCCGACGCGGACCGCCTGGAGCGGGAAAGAGCCGCCTTCTACGAAAGGGTCCGCGCGGGGTATATGAAAATCGCGGCATCGGAGCCCGACCGTGTCGTTCTGATCGACGCGAACCAGGATTTCGAGCAGGTGGCGCAGGAAATTCGTAAAACGGTGGACGTTTTTCTGGAGAAACATGTCGTTCAAAGACATCATCGGGCATGAGCGAATAATTCAGAGACTCCGAACAGCCCACCGCGAAGGCAGGCTCGGTCAGGCGTACCTGCTGCACGGCATGGACGGAATCGGGAAACGACTCATCGCCAAAACGCTGGCCAAGGTCGCCAATTGCGATTCGCCCATCGATGCGTACGATAACAGCCGCCCTGTCGGCACCCCGCCTGCGGGAGACAGCCGGGGGCTGAGCGATGCATGCGGGGACTGCCATTCCTGCAGGAATATCCAGGCCGAAACGCATCCGGATTACGTCTGCATCCGTCCGGATCAAAGCCAAATCCGCATCGGACCGATCAGGGACCTCCAGGGAACGGTCGGCCTGCGACCCATTTCCGGGCGGCTACGATTCGTCCTGATCGATCAGGCGGACCGCATGAATGAAGAGGCCGCCAACGCACTGCTCAAGATCCTGGAGGAACCCCCGCCGGATACCGTGATCGTTTTGATCACCTCCAGGCCTTATGCGATCATTCCGACCGTTCTGTCCCGTTGCCAGCGCATTCGCTTCCCATCCCTCACGACCACCCAAGTCCTCCGTGGCCTCAAACAACAAGGCGGCGGACCCCAGCAGAGCCGACGGCTGGCCGAGCTTTGCATGGGAAGCCTGGGACTCGCGCTAAGTCTTGAGCCGGGACAACTTGAATCCGATCTGCGGGCGATCGACGACTTTCTGACGAGTCTCAATGGCCTGAGCCCCGAATCGATCGTCCGATTTGCGCAGCAGCATGACCAGGATCGGCAAGGACAGGCTCTCGCAGAAGTGCGCAAAGCCTCCGGAACTCGGCGTCGGTAGCCGCCGCGAGCGCCACGTGGCCATCGGC